>CALGPO010000068.1 GCA_937960465.1 uncultured bacterium | reverse complement strand
GCGACGACAGTCAGGCGGAAGGCATTAGACTTTGCAGCAAAGATTGTAAAGACAGGTGGAGAAATAATCCTGAAAATCACACAGACAGTTATGGATACATTGCGATTTAATGATTTATGGAAAAGGTGTCAGAATCCGATACCAATAATTGTTTGACAGCAGAGAAATTAAAGAACACAAGAGAGGATAGGTGCGTCTGAATTCTGTAATTTTCACCTTAAAGCAGTGTTTTATGAGAGAGTTTTCAATAATGAGTGCAAAAATATAGTTGCACTGTCGTGAAATCTTTGCTCTTAGAGGTTCTATCTATTTCAAAATGATAAGATTTAAAGATTTCGGGTGACAAAACTGTTTTGCAAAAAAGAATCGCTCAATTTAGGTCTTTATTATTCCCTCTTTGGATTATATGATGAGGGAATCCTACCGCAACCGCTCTTGCTATTCTTGGCATGTAGTAATTTTACAGAACAGCTATTTTAATGTCAAAAATATGGGATGTGTCCCTAATAAAATTTATAAGGAGACACCCTTTACAACCCTTCCATCCTTTACATCAAGACACGGTATTATCCGCTTAGCAAGCATTGTTTATCTCCCGATTAATAAGACTTCTTCAGAATGATTGGTGCTTAAAACATATTTATAATTTTTCCGTTTTATTTCTTGCACAGTTGGTTTGTATTTGCTCAGCAGGTTTTCCAGTTCTTCAATAGACGGAATGCCGTCAGCCCTGTAAGAAACAACTAAGATACTGTCTTGAAATTTCTCAAACAATCTATCAAAGGCAGAATGAATCTGATTTTTATTAATCCATACAGAGCCGTTTCCCTTTAATTTTTTATGTTTTGTCCGATAATCTATCATCTCTGCCCATTTGGGATAATTAACCAATCCTTCCAAGAAATGATAAAAACTGAAATAATCAACACCAACGCCGGCTTTTGAGATATAAGGGGTGTCAATATAGACAAGATCAAAATCTCCTCCAATGTCAAAGACATCTAAATTTAACGCCTTATTATGTTGTCCGTTTGAGAAGACTGCTTGATTAGCCTCGTCAACGAATTTTCTGAAATGGACTTCAAAAGGGGTATCCCATGTAGCCTTATTCCCAAAGTCTCTTTTAACCTCCGCAAATCTTATATAAAGATTCTTCCTGTGAAAAAGATTAAAGGGTCTTTTAATAATACATGCCTGAAAAAGCGCAAAATAGGCCAGGGCTTTTTTATAAATGTCATCAAGGAGATTTATATTTGTTACTACCATATCAATCCATTGGTTTTCCTCATCAGTAAAGTAAATATCTTTGAAGGTATCATAAACAAAAGTTGGATATTTAATTTCATCATGCATTGTAAGAAGAAAGTCAATTTCGTTGTCTGTTAATGTAACTCTGTCATTTTCAATCAGCGCAAGTCCGATGTACCAGTTAAACTTCAAAATATCGTTATATGTAACCTTTTTGCCCTTTTCCTTTAGCATGTAGCCAACACACCCAGTTCCGCCAAAAGCATCAAGAGCGGAATTAAAATCCAAATCCTTAATAGCCTCCCAAATCCAGTCAACTATCTTCAGCTTGCTTCCTTGAAAACGGGTTGAGGGGAATGCAGGGTCGTCTATTAATGCTATCTGTTTATTGGTGATAGTCATATTGATTCTAATATTTTCGTTATAACTTTTCCGGTGCATACTTAATAATCTTTTTCTTAATACTTGGATTTCTATTTACTATCATTCTATACAGATGAGGCCAATATTCCGTAACATTGCTATTGCCTTGCAGATGAGCTTTGATAAACCCGGCTGTTTTGATGATTTTATGCTGTCTTAGGTCATCTAAAAAAATAGGACTTTTAAGTTTACATACTCTCTTAATCACTCCCCGGTAACAGTCGCCCTCACGCCATCCAGCCCTGCCAAGCTTAGGCTTTTCCGTAAGCAAAAAAATATCTTCAATACATTGTTTGGGTCTATTGGCATACATTAATAATAGGTCACCAGAGGATGCTCGTTTAGAAACACCCCAAGACTCTTTATTTGTAAGACAACGGCCATTTAGTTGCTTGATATTATAAGGTTGGATCCATACCTTGAAACCTAATCCAAAATAGTTCCTAAGTTCAATTACTTTAAGATTTTTAGGAACTTCAGGCCAATCATGCTCCCAGCAAACTATCCAATCGCATTTTCTGCTTGAGTGATTATGGCTTTTGAAACTGCTTGAGCGATACTCAAATTCAATCCTTATTCGTTTTTCACCATGAGAGGTTTTTTGGTATGCAACACAATCAGGGAATTGCGGTCTAATGCTTTCAACCCTAACTCGCAGTTTTTTTGAAATATGTGAAAATAGAAAAACAACTCCCAGCTCATTTTCTGGCGCGTATTGCAACGGTGCATTTTCAAGAACTTCTGGTCTTTTATCGGTCATCTTTCAGTTCTCCAAAGACTATCCGCCGAAATGTCTCCCTATCTCGTTCATAAACAAACTGTTCCACTTCTATCATCTTACTCCCTCAACTTCTTATATTCCTTATACTCCTTCAAATTCTTATACGGAGCGCCTTTGAGGTCAACCGCCTTTGCCATATCTTGAACCCTAAATCCTGAAGAACAACATTTATTACCCCGATGCTATGGTAAGTTCCTGTAATCCAGATGGTAGCGCCTTTTTTTAGAATGCGCTGCGCTTCCAAGTAAAGAGGTCTATCCTCTGGTCACCAATCGCAAGCTTCAGGTCTGCAAGGAATCCTGCCTTGTCCTCAGGACCTGCCTCTAAAGAGGTCTCAATATAGATGTCTATGTCCCCACCCTTCTTAGAGTCATCTATCCGTGAACCAAAGATCCTTATCTCGCAATCTTCACCAAAATACCTGATAGCATGTAGGGGCAATTCATGAATTGCCCCTACAACTTTAATGTATTTTGATCAATCCTCATCTTAAAATAATCTAAACTTGAGGACTTTTATCTTATGGTAATTTCTACAGGAGTATATCATTAGCTTATAGATCAATTGTATCCAAATTAGTTTTGTTAATTAACACTTGAAAACCATTTTCTTCTGCTTCTTTTTTGAGAAGACGCAAAATATTAATATGAGAATTTCTTAACTTATTGGTTGAAAAATCTACGTCTGTTGTAAGTTTTAATATTGGCATAGGAGTATATTCCGTTGACCCTATTTTTACTTCTTTTAAATTTGTAAACAAAATCATTTTTATTAAACCATCCTTTATATCTTCTAATGAAGGAATAGAACTTAGCTTGCTGTGTTTTCCCTCTATTAGATAGATAACTCCTTTTTCAATATTTACCTCATCACAGGTAAAGAAATAATACCCTCCAAGATAGTTTTTAATTGTTAAAGTGGCTTTGATCCCAGATAATCTTTCTTTTGGTTGAACTGTTACGAATTCTCTTCTTTGTGCCTTCTCTGCTAATGTTCGGGAAAGTCCCATAAAATTTTCCTTTCCTTTAAGAAGTTCCTTAACTCTTTTTTCAGCGGTTTCTTTTGAATGCATTTCAACATCAAGTTTTTTTGCAATTTTTTTGTATGAGTCCAATGCCTTCTGAGCAATTTCAGCAACTTCTTCAATTTGTGCAAGATTCCAATGCAAGGCATCTGATTGGTAAGATAAAAGGTTATTTAGTTTCTCTTTAATATGTTGAATATCAAATTTTTGATTTGTTATTTTATGCCTATATCTTAAACTTCGTTCAGCTATTTTATAGTAACCAATAATCACATAAACACCCAACAAACTCATTAAAGAAACAGTGTCCCACTGTAAAAAATCTCTATCTCCCTCCTTTCCCTCATCTTTTAGGATAGGAATTATCGTTGATTTTTTACCCTGAAAATTTAAAGTGTCATACACTCTTGCATAAGGATATGATCTTGTTCTCTTTGGAGATACCCACCAGCTCAAAGCAACTTGTTTATTTTCTTGAATATTTAGTATAAATGCTGCATCATTACTAAAAGCAAAATCTATTTCGGATATGCCATATTGATTCATTGGACGACACAAAAATGGAGTATATTTTATACCTGTTACTTTAGCTGATACATCCATATTTGCCGCCTTCCCTTATTATTACTTCAAAAGTATCATCCCGATTATCAAGATTTAATTGCCCATCAAAACCTAGTTTTTTCTTAATTATAGAAATTAAAGATTTTTTAATTTCTATTCCTATGCTGTTTCTTCCAAGTTGTCTGGCTACCTTCATAGTGGTTCCACTTCCTGCAAATGGATCTAATACTGTCTCTCCTTTGTAAGAAAATAACTTTATAACTCTATAGGGTAACTCTTCAGGGAAAGCAGCAATCTCTTTTTCTAAGGGTGAACCCGGCAAAACATTAACCATTTCCCAAAGTGTCATATACCATTTATTATCAGAGAATTCTTTTATATCAATTTTTGACTCTTCCCTTACTTCTTTTGGTATTGATCGATAATCGAATTTGCCCTTTTGAAATATTATTATACTTTCTAAAAGATTATCGGGATAAAAGTACATTGGATAAGGATTTTGTAAAATTACCCCACTCCTTCTGCTTATTCTTAAATAACCGTCAGGTTTTTTCCATATCATTCTATCTCTATATCTAAAACCAGCGGATTGAAATATTTTTGTGGCATCAGCAACGATTGGAAATTTTTCACCATTTACAAGCATATCATCAATGTTTAATACAGCAATTCTGCCATTTTGTAACACTCTAAATACTTCCCGAGCTACTCTATTTAATACGCTTAAATACTGATCATAATTCTTAAACAATCCTTTATAATCAAATGGTGCGTTAAAATAAGGTGGTGATGTTAACATTAAATGAACACTTTCATCTGGTATTTCTTGCATACTCATACAATTGCCAATTATTAACTTATGGTGTGTCATCATGTTTCCTTGCATTCAAAAGCATTATTAATTTTGCAGTTAATATCTTCTATCTCAAACCTGAGCTTTTTCTATCACCTTCATACTTTTTCTGTTAGTTTTATCGCCTCTTTGAGGTCAATTGCACCACTGTAAAGTGCCTTTCCTGTAATGACGCCGTAGAGGCCTTTTATCTCCTTAAGCCTTTTTATATCATCAATGGATGATACACCACCTGAGGCAATAACAGGTATATGCACTGTCTCCACCATCTCTCTTATGGCAGGGATATTAGGCCCTGTCATCATGCCATCCCTTGAGATGTCTGTATAGATTATCCCCCATACTCCATAATCCTGCATCCTCAGGGCAAGCTCTATTGCCTTAACCTCAGTGACCTCCACCCATCCCTTTACAGCAACAAAACCGCTCTTCGCATCGATACCAACAACCACTTTGCCGGGATACCTTTTACATGCCTCTTTTACAAGCTCAGGTCTTTCAATGGCAACTGTACCAAGTATTACTCTGTTTATTCCCACCCCAAGGAGCAACTCAATTCTTTCCATATCCCTTATGCCTCCGCCCACTTCTATGTCCATTTTTACTGCTTCCCTGATTCTTCGTATGCTCTCTATATTTTTTTGATTGCCCGTAAATGCGCCGTCGAGGTCAACAACATGGAGGAGCCTTGCGCCGCATGCCTCCCATCTCCGGGCAGTTGATGCAGGGGCATCGGAATAAACTGTGGCATCCTCCTTCTTTCCCTGAAGGAGTCTTACACAGAGGCCGTCCTTTAAGTCTATTGCAGGAATTACAAGCATAGAGTAATATAACAAAAAGCGGATTAGGAACTGAAATATGAAATTTAAATTCTTGCTTTTTATATTCGTCATACATTTCACTGCTAATGCCTTTGCCTTTGATATTCCTGAAAGGCTGCAGTACGACCTTACATGGGCTGGCATTAAAACAGGAGAGTCCGTCCTTGAGGCAAAAGACAACGGCACTAACATACAATTCATATCAAAGGCAAATTCTGCAAAGTGGGTATCCATCTTTTATACTGTAGAGGATACCGTAGTCAGCACATTAAAGAAAGAGCGGATTCAAAATTTTGTCGGAATTCCTCAAAACTATAGGATAAAGCTCAGGGAAGGGAAATACAGGAGGGATAAGGAGATCATCTTTGACCATGCTGCAAAAACGGCCAAATACATAAACTATCTCAACAATGAAACAACAAGTCATGCCATAAATGATTCAGCCCTCGATCCACTTTCTTGCCTTTATTATGTCAGACAACTTCCTCTAAAAGTGGGCAAATCGGTTTTTATTGAAGTGTTCGACAGCAAAAAATTATATACGGCTGAGGTACAGGTCTTAAATAAAGAGACTGTTGAAACACCCCTCGGTACATTCAAAACCATTCTCATAAAGCCCATAATGAAATCAGAGGGCATCTTTTACAGAAAAGGAGACATCCTGATCTGGCTTACCGATGATGAAAAGAGAACGCCGGTGATGCTGAAAACCAAAGTGCAGCTTGGCTCTGTCAAGGCAGTTCTTGTCGGCAAATAGATTTTAATCGAATCAAAACACTTGACAAACTATTACTAAAGTATTATTATATGAACAGACAAAGGAGAGAAGATGTCCACAACAGTAAAAGACTATTACCAGATACTCGGCGTCAGCAAGGATGCATCTCCGGATGAGATTAAAAAGGCTTTCAGAAGGCTTGCGCGGAAGTATCATCCTGATCTGAATCCGGGAGACAAGACTGCAGAGGAGAAATTCAAGGAGATAAACGAGGCATACGCTGTGCTCGGCGACCCACAGAAGCGTGCAGAATACGATAGGGCAGGAACCGCTTATGAGTTTCCCGGCTTTGAGGGATTTAAAGGTTTCGATTTTGGAGAGGCCTTTGACTTCGGAGACATATTCGGGGATTTATTCGGCACAAGGTTCAGGGCAGCAGAGCATTATGCCAGGGGCGAAGACATACTTATGGAAGTAGAACTTACCCTCGAGGAGGCATTTGCAGGGGTAACCAGACCGATAAGTATTAAAAGGACTATTAATTGCGATGCCTGTAATGGCACAGGCGCTGAATCTTCTCAGATATGCCCTACATGCAAAGGTACAGGAAAAATACAGACATCAAAAGGCTTTTTCAAGATTGCCCAGACCTGCCCTGAATGTCATGGTACGGGCAGAAAGATCACATCTATATGCAAGAAATGCGGAGGAAGAGGCAAAATTGTACACACAGAGTCAGTAAAGGTAAAGATACCGGCAGGTGTTGATAATGGTTCTATTGTAAAACTTAGAGGCATGGGCAATGCAGGCACCGGTGGAGGGCCAGCAGGCGATTTGCTTATTGAAATAACTATAAAGCCACATCCAGTGTTTACGAGAAAAGGCGATGATATTTATTTGCAGTTGCCTGTAACCTTTGGCGAAGCCGCATTTGGCGCAAAGATAGAGGTGCCGACAATAGACGGCTCTGCTATAATGAAGCTGCCGCAGGGAACTCAAGGGGGCCAGCGATTCAAACTTTCAGGAAAGGGTTTTATTTCTCCGAAAACAAAACACAGAGGCGATGAATATGTAGATATAAAAATAGTAGTTCCAAAAGACATTCCTGAGAGCGCAAAAGAGGCAATAAATAAAATAGAGGCCCTTTATAAAGAAGATCCGAGAAAGGGGATAAGGAGGCAATAGGAATGGTCAGAAAAAGACAGGACAGAAGCAGCCCTGTATATATGATAAGCGTGGTTTCAAGAATCCTTGAAGTGCATCCCCAGACATTGAGGATGTACGAGAGGGAAGGGTTTGTACGTCCACATAGGGTAAACAAGCAAAGGCTCTATTCTGACGAGGATATAGAGAGGCTGAATCTTGTCATAAAGCTCACAAAGGAGCTCGGAGTTAATAAGGCTGGTGTGGATATAATCCTTCGCATGAGAAACAGGATACAGGCAATGCAGGAAGAAATGAGAGAAATGATGCGCTTCATGGAAAATGATATAAGACGGCAATTTGAAGAACGATTAAGAAGGATATTTGAAGAATAGGAGGCTTAGAGGTATGAGATTGGATAAATTGACAGTAAAGAGTCAGGAGGCGCTGCAGGAGGCCCAGAGGATTGCAGAGGCAAAAGGCAATCAACAGCTCGATGTGGAGCATCTCCTTTATGCGCTCCTTGAGGACGAAGATGGAATAGCATGCCAGATACTTAAGCGTCTCAATGCAGACATAAATTCATTAAAAGCAGATATTGATAAGGAAATAGAAAAGTTCCCGAAGGTCTCGGGTGCAACACCTCTTGGACAGATATATATAGCTCCAAGACTAAAAACAGTGCTGGAAAAGGCATTTGAAGAGGCAACGCATTTAACAGATGAATTCATAAGCGTTGAGCATCTGCTGCTTGCCATTTCAAAGGCATATGGCCCGGCATCTGATATTCTCAAGAGATACGGCGCAAATCCTGATAATATTCTTTCTGCAATGAGGGAGATACGGGGGGTTCACCGTGTAACAGACCCTAATCCCGAAGAAAAATACCAGGCAATTGCACGCTATGCTAAAGACCTTACAGACCTTGCAAGAAGAGGAAAGCTCGACCCTGTAATTGGAAGGGATGAGGAAATAAGAAGGGTAATTCATGTGCTTTCCAGAAGGACAAAAAATAATCCTGTGCTTATAGGCGACCCGGGCGTTGGCAAAACAGCAATAGCAGAAGGACTTGCACAGAGGATAGTTGCAGGGGATGTCCCTGAAACCTTAAGGGATAAGAGATTGATTGCCCTCGATATAGGCAGTCTCGTTGCAGGCTCAAAATACAGGGGCGAGTTTGAAGAGAGACTGAAAGCAGTCTTAAAAGAGATAGAGCAGTCGGAAGGAAAGATAATAACCTTTATTGACGAGCTTCACACGCTCGTTGGTGCAGGCGCAGCAGAAGGCGCTGTCGATGCAGCCAATATGTTGAAGCCTGCTCTTGCAAGGGGGGAATTGAGATGCATTGGTGCCACAACTGTTGATGAATACAGGAAGCATGTAGAAAAAGATCCTGCACTGGAGAGGAGATTTCAACCTGTTTATATAAAAGAGCCCTCTGTTGAGGATACAATCTCCATTTTGAGGGGGCTCAAAGAAAAATACGAGGTCCATCACGGGGTGAAGATAAAAGACTCCGCCCTTATAGCTGCTGCAGTTCTTTCCCACAGGTATATAACGGACAGATTCCTGCCTGATAAGGCCATAGACCTCATTGATGAGTCCGCAGCAAGGCTAAGGATGGAGATAGACAGCATGCCTGTGGAACTGGACGAGATAGAAAGAAAATTAAGGCAGTTCGAGATAGAAAAACAGGCATTGATGAGGGATGACGGCTCCCTTGATGCAAGGGAGAAACTCGAAAAGCTCGGTAGAGAAATGGCAGAAATCCAGGCAAAGAGGGATTCATTAAGGGCGCAGTGGCTGAGTGAAAAAGAGGTAATACAGAAGATAAGGGATATAAAAGAGCAGATAGAAAAGACAAAGACAGAGTCGGAAAGGGCGGAAAGGGAAGGAGATCTCACAAAGGCTGCAGAACTTAGATACGGGCGACTCCTCGAACTCCAGAAGGCGCTCGAAGCTGAAAATATAAAACTAAAAGAAACCCAGACAAAAAGAAAGATGCTTAAGGAAGAGGTAGATGAAGAAGACATCGCAGAGGTCGTATCCAAATGGACAGGTGTTCCTGTTTCAAGGATGCTGGAGACAGAGGTGCAGAAGCTGATACATATGGAGGACAGGCTGAGGCTCAGGGTTGTTGGCCAAGATAAGGCAATTGTTGCAGTATCCGATGCCATACGGCGGGCACGAGCAGGACTTCAGGATCCGAACAGGCCTATAGGCTCTTTTCTGTTCCTCGGCCCGACAGGCGTGGGAAAGACAGAACTGGCAAAGGCTCTTGCAGAGTTTATGTTTGACGACGAGGCTGCAATGATAAGGATCGATATGTCCGAATATCAGGAGCGGCATACTGTGTCAAGACTCGTTGGAGCGCCTCCGGGCTATGTGGGATACGAAGAGGGCGGACAGCTTACAGAAGCAGTACGGAGAAGGCCTTATTCCGTAATCCTGTTCGATGAAGTGGAAAAGGCGCATCAGGAGGTCTTCAACATCCTGCTCCAGTTGCTTGACGACGGCAGGCTTACAGATGGGCATGGACGCACTGTGGATTTCAGAAATACCATAGTCATAATGACATCAAACATCGGCAGCACCCATATTCAGGAGATATTGGAAGAGAGGATAAAAAGACCTTCGCACTGGAGCGAAAATGAAAAAGAATTAAAAGAAAAAGTCATGGAAGACCTGAAGGCATTCTTCAGGCCTGAGTTCCTGAACAGGATTGACGAAACAATCATATTCAATCCACTGAGTGAGGAACTTTTAAAGCAGATTGTTGAGATTCAGGTGAACAGGATGAAAAAGTATCTCCATGAAAAGAGGCTTGACATTGTGCTTACAGAAAATGCCAAAGAGTTCATTGCAAGAGCAGGATACGACCCTATTTACGGAGCAAGGCCATTAAAACGGGCAATTCAGAAGGAAATACTCAATCCCCTTGCATTGAAGCTCCTTGACGGCACATTCAGCGAAGGAGATATGGTAGAAGTGGATGTTGTAGATAACAGAATAGTATTCAGCAAGTTGGCAGTTGCCGAGGTTGTATCATAAGGGTCTTTGACCCTTAAAAATAAAAAGGCTAAGGTTGAGGCCCGCTTAACATAGGCCTTGACCTTAACCTGAAGTAAGGAGGTTGGCTATGTCAATCGTAAAATGGAGCCCATTAAAAGAACTCGAAGAGATGAGAAAGGACATGGACAGACTATTTGAAGATTTTTTTGCACCTGTCAGAAGGAGGAGAGGCTGGATAAGACCCGAGGTTGGAGTGGTTGTCCCAAACATCGAGATGTACGACAGGAAAAATGAGATCGTAGTAAAAGCAGAGCTTCCGGGTGTCTCAAAGGAGGACATAGACCTCACCATAACAAAAGATTCACTTACCATGAAAGGCGAGGTAAAAAAAGAAGAGGAAATAAAAGAAGAAGATTACTATGCCTGCGAAAGGAGCTACGGAAGCTTCACAAGAACCATCGCTCTACCTGTTGAGGTTGATAGCGAAAAGGCAAAGGCATCCTTTAAAAACGGGGTGCTCGAGATAGTACTTCCAAAGAGGGAAGAGGCAAAGCCGAAAGAGATTAAAATAGAAGTATCGTAAAAATATAAAGAGGGCGGGATTTTATCCCGCCCTCTTTATGCCTTTAAGCTCCTGGGGAGGGACTCGAACCCCCGACCAAGTGGTTAACAGCCACCCGCTCTGCCGGCTGAGCTACCCAGGAAATTTTAACGAAACTTATTTATATCAAAAAATTTGAACCATTGTCAAACTAACCAGCACCCTCATTATCTTTGTCCTTCTCCTGCTCCTCAATAAACCTGAACAGCTTTTCCATTGCATCCATCTGCTGGAGTTTTTTGTTCCTGCCTGAAAGCCTTATTACATCCTCTATAAAGTCAGGGGACTCCGGCATCTCTGCATTATAAACACCCCTTTTTGTAACCTTGTATCCCTCCAGTTCTGTCCTCACAGAATTCTTTAATCCTATTATTTTTCTCACAAGCAAATACCCGCTTTTTGCATTTAAGAGCGTGGTCACGGACCTCAGGTACCCTATAGCCTCATTCCAGCTTGCCAAACTGAATTCAATATCGGAATGTATAAACACCTCGTTATTTTTGCTTATATCTATAGAAGTTATAGCAAAATCTTTCGAAAGCTTCCATAGATTATCCACGATATCAGGAGTAATGTCCTTATACGAATAAGGCAGTTTTATATAAAACGCCCTTATCTCTCTGTGAAGTTCCATCTGGTCATTATACCATTAACAAATAAAAAGACAAAACCATAATCCGCATGTCTATACCTATCTGGTCTCCTTAGCGATTTCATCATTACAATTTTTTATCCATATGATATATAATATTTTATCTAAGTTGAGCGATTTTGTAAGGCAGGCCTGCCTGTGCGTTGCACGCAGACAGGCCTGAATATAGAATCGCTCAATTTAGGTTTTAATTTTTTGACTGAGAAAGGAAATTGTTAATGGCCACTGTAACACAATCCCGCGACATTGAATTTCTTAAAAAGCAGGCGCGAACAGTCAGGATAGAGATATTGAAAATGCTTGCACAGGCAGGCTCAGGTCACACAGGCGGCTCCTTATCCGCTGCAGATATTGTTACTGCACTTTATTTCTATAAAATGCGCCACAGACCTGATAACCCAAAATGGCCAGAAAGAGATAGATTTATTTTATCAAAGGGACATGCAGCTCCGCTTCTTTACACAGTCTTAGCATTAACAGGTTATTTTGATAAATCCCTCCTAAACACCCTCAGAAAAACAGGAAGCCCTCTGCAAGGACATCCCTCATCAAAAATGCTTCATGGAGTAGAGGTTTCCACAGGCTCTCTGGGTCAGGGATTGTCCATAGCAAACGGTATGGCATTAGGATTAAGGCTTGATAAAAGCCCTGCAAGGGTTTATTGCCTTCTGGGCGACGGCGAGATTCAGGAAGGTCAGGTATGGGAGGCTGCCATGACAGCAGGGCATTATGTCCTCGACAACTTATGCGCCATTGTAGATTTAAATAGCCTTCAGATAGACGGTAGGTGTGAAGATGTAATGAAAATAGACCCTGTGGCTGAAAAATGGAAGGCATTCAACTGGCATATATTTGAGATAGACGGCCACAACATGGAAGAAATTGTAACTGCCCTCGACGAGGCAGAAAAGATAAAAGGCAAGCCATCCGCAATCCTTGCAAAGACAGTAAAAGGCAAGGGCGTATCCATATTCGAAGGCAAGGTGGAATATCACGGACTCGCACCTACAAAGGAAGAACTCGAAATCGCACTAAAGGAGTTAGGCGGAAATGGGAAGTAGGGAAGAAAAGTCAGCAGTCAACACTCAGCAGTCAACAGTCGAATCTCAGAGTTTTGCCGGACAGGCTGTTGCCACAAGGGATGCCTACGGCGCAGCCCTTGCAGAATTAGGAAAGAGGAATGAAAAGGTAGTAGTGCTCGATGCAGACCTTTCAGGCTCAACAAAGACAGCAAAGTTTGCAAAGGCATTTCCTGATAGATTTTTTAATATGGGAATATCCGAGCAAGACATGATTGGAACAGCAGGAGGACTATCATTAACAGGAAAGATACCTTTTGCATCAACATTCGCCATATTCGAAACAGGAAGGGCATGGGAACAGATACGACAGACCATTTGTTACTCCAGCCTCAATGTAAAGCTGGTTGCAACACACAGCGGCATAACTGTTGGAGAGGATGGGGCATCCCATCAGGCATTGGAAGATGTGGCATTAATGCGCGTCCTGCCCCAGATGGTTGTAATAGTGCCTTCTGACGGATTTGAGACAAAACAGGTCATAGATACTGTAGCAGACTACGAAGGCCCTGTTTATGTGCGGCTCGGAAGGGCAAAGGTTCCTGCTGTAATGCCTGCTGATTATAAGTTCAGGATAGGGAAGGCGTATAAATTCAATATCGGCCGTGATGTAAATATAATTGCCAATGGAATAATGGTCTCTGCGGCGTTGCAGGCAAGAGAACTATTATCAAAAGAAGGGATAGATGCAGGCGTAATCAATATGTCAACAGTAAAGCCCCTCGATACAGAGATATTGCTTGAAGCTGCAAAGATCTCAAAGCTGATAGTCACCGCAGAAGAGCATTCCATAATAGGAGGGCTTGGCAGTGCTGTCTCTGAATTCTTGTCAGAAAACCATCCGATTTCAATAAAGAGAATCGGCACAAGGGATACCTTTGGCGGCTCTGGCAAGCCTGATGAGCTACTGAAGCTCTACGGGCTTACAGCAGAGGATATAGTAAAAACAGTGACCGAGTTTATGAGGAAATGAGAATCCATCCATTATCAACGCTATGATTGCTTTCCAAAATGTCTCGAAATATTATGAACATCAAGGCGTCCTTAAAAATATAACCTTCTCTATACAGAAAGGCGAAATGGCTTTTTTAACAGGACCCAGTGGCGCTGGCAAATCCACTCTCTTAAAGCTTATGTATCTTGCTGAATGGCCTGATGAAGGAGACATAGTTATCGGAGACTTTCACCTTCAATCATTAAAACCGCCTCAAATACCCCACCTGCGAAGAAATATCGGCGTTGTATTTCAGGATTTCAAGCTCATAAATAACCTTACTGTATTCGACAATATAGCCATGGCTTTGAGGATCAAGGGTGTTAGCGAAAAAGAAATTAAAAACCTCGTTTCCGAGGCATTAAAAAAGGTTCACCTTCGCCACCTCTCGGACAGCTATCCGCGCAGCCTTTCAGGAGGGGAGCAGCAGAGGGTTGTTATTGCAAGGGCAATTGTAACAGGGCCCCTCGTTTTGCTTGCCGATGAACCGACAGGGAACCTCGATCCCAACACATCAATTGACATAATAAAACTATTTGAAGAGATAAATCTCCAGGGGACGACAATCCTCATTGCAACCCACAACAGGGAGTTATTCAGAAATACTAGAAGGCGTGTGCTGAAATTAGACGGCGGAAATCTCATTGGTGAGGAGATAGGCTAATGACACTGGCTTATTCTTTCAAATCAGCTTTTCAGAGCCTCTGCAGAGAGAAATGGATTAACATTCTTTCCATGTTCACCGTGGCATCCAGCCTGCTGATAATAACCCTCACTGCCTTTTTCCTTTACAATGTAGAGCTTGTCGCGAGCCATCTTCCCGATCGTTTTTCTCTGGTGGCATATCTTAATGACAACATTTCGCAGGAAGAAGTACAGGGCATCGTGGATACCCTCAAAAAGAGAGACGACATTGCGGGCTTGAAATATATATCAAAGGATGATGCCATAAAAGAATTAAAACAGACCTTGAAGGATGCCCGATATATTCTTGAAGGGCTGAATGAAAATCCGCTCTCGTCGTCTATCGAAATAAGACTGAAAAGAGATTTTGTAACATCCGCCTCTGCAAAACGGATTTCCGAGGAGATAAAAAAGGTATCTGGCATTGATGATGTATATTACGGAGAAAAAGTAGCAGAGGCAATTCACCTCCTGAAAAAATCATTGCAGAACATGAGCATCATCATCTTTATAACAATCTCCACAGGCGTTGTCTTTGTTGCTTACAGCACGGTAAAGATCTTATTTTACAGAAGAAAAGAAGAGATAGAGATAATCAAACTCCTTGGAGCAACAAAGGGCTTTATACGAATGCCCTTTCTCATAGAGGGCGGCACCATTGGATTCTTCGGAGGAATTCTCGGTATAATTGGCGCACTGCTCTTTTATTTTGCTATTACATACAGATTGAGCATAGTCATTCCCTTGCTCAAGACTTTAGTCTTTCCACTGGAAATTTTAATCCTGCTGCCGGTAACAGGGATCTCGCTGGGCATCGTGGGTTCTGTCATTGCACTCGGGAGGCTGAAACTGTAATCAGTGAATAGTGAACAGTGAACAGCAAAAGGAAAATAACACTCAAAAGACAGAAAATCTTCAATATAGCACTGTATAGCCTACTTGTTGTGCTTTCACTATTCACTATTCACTATCCACTATTCACTGCCTCATATGCTCAAAACCCTCATGAAGAGTACAGGCAAATCCAGAAGGATATCAGGACACAAAAAAAGAAACTCGAATCTGTAAAAAGGGTCGAGAAGTCAGTCCTTGAAGAACTCAGAAAAACATATGCAGAGCTTGATGAAATAGAAGAACAGCTTACAGTCCAGCGCGGAAAAATAAAAAAAATACAAAGCAATATCTCGGCCTTGCAGATGGATATTAATCACAATAAAGAAAGCCTTAATTTGCAAGGCAATCTCCTCAAAAAAAGACTGCGGGTATTACAGAGGATAAGCAGGGGAAACGACGCCCTCCTCATACTTATAGGCGGAGAGGATATATCGCAAACATTGAGGACGCTGCGGTACATAAGCGATATATCCACATATGACTACAGTCTTATAAACAAATACAAAGAGGCAGTCAGGGTCTTAAGCGAAAAACAGAACAATCTTAAAAAGTTATTTGCAGAGCTCAAGACAGAAGAACTAAAACTTGCTAAATTGGAGGAGTCGTTAAAAGAAAAGAAAAGGGAAAGAGAGACCCTGTTAGTAAGTGTCAGAAAGGAAAAAAAGACTTATGAAAAAATGATAAAGGAATTGCAGGAGGCATCAAACAGGCTCTTGAGAATAATACAGGAATCCGAAAGGCGGGAAAGCGAGCTGAGGAAAAAGAAAGGGACAAAACCGGGAATAAAAGAAGAGGAGCCGGTTGAGGACAGTGGGTTTGCACGATTAAAGGGAAGGCTTCCCTGGCCTGTAAACGGTACTGTGGCAATTCAGTACGGAACACAGGTTGACCCTTTGTTTAACCTGCCTGTCTTCAGAAGCGGCATTCATATAAAAGCATCCAATGGGTCTTCCGTGAAAGCAGTTCATGAAGGCAAAGTTGTATTTGCTGATGATTTCAAGGGATACGGTCAATTAATTATAATCAGTCATGGAGGCGGTTATCATACGCTGTATGGGAACCTGTCCAAGATTTTTTTGAAAAATGGAGCTATAATAAAAGAACATACAACCATCGGAGAGGTTGGGGAATCCAGCGCCATCGGAGCAAGCGGTCTGTATTTCGAACTCAGATATAGAGGAAAGCCCCTTGACCCTCAACAATGGCTGAAGAAATAAAAGTTGTTACGGAGGATAAAGGATGTTTCGAAAGAAAAGATGGCTTTTTGTAACAGTAATATTCTCCATCGCCTTAATCGGAATAGTAGCAGGCAAATGGGCGGTGGAAACCGTAAATGCACAAAACGGATACGAAGAGTTGCGCACCTTTACCGAGGTTCTTACCCTTGTAAAGAAAAACTATGTTGATGAGGTCAAAACAAAAGACCTCGTGGTTGGCGCCATTAAAGGGATGATCAACTCCCTCGACCCGCATTCAAGCTATATGACGCCCGAGGCATTAAAGGAACTGCAGGTAGAAACAAAGGGCGAATTCGGTGGACTCGGCATTCACATAGGGATTAAGGACGGCATACTCACGGTTATAGCTCCAATCGAAGATACGCCGGCATTTAAGGCAGGCATTAAGGCAGGCGATAAGATCCTCAAGATCTCCGGAGAGTCCACAAAGAATATGGGGTTGACGGATGCTGTTTCTAAAATGCGTGGGCCGAAAGGCACATCCATTATATTGACCATATTCAGGGAAGGCTGGAAAGAGACAAAGGATTTTACAATAGTCAGGGATATCATAAAGATCAAGAGCGTAAAGTCAAAAATGCTTCAGGACGGAATAGGGTACATAAAAATAACCCAGTTTCAAGAGTCTACAGGTCCTGACCTCTCCGCTGCACTGGATAAGCTGTCAAAGGAAGGCATGACCTCGCTGATCATTGACCTGAGAAACGATCCCGGAGGCCTCCTGAACAGCGCTGTGGAGGTTACCGAACAGTTCCTTCCACCCAAAAAGCTCGTGGTTTATATAAAGAGCAAAAGCGGCGAAAAAACAGAATACTTCACGGAAGGGGAAAAACCATATACGGATATGCCTATGGTAGTCCTTGTCAATCAGGGCAGTGCAAGTGCATCAGAAATCGTTGCAGGCGCATTGAAAGACTGGAACAGGGCAGTAATTATCGGTGTCCAGACCTTTGGAAAAGGCTCTGTGCAAAGCCTTATTCCACTCAGCGACGGTTCTGGGCTGCGTCTTACAACTGCAAAATACTATACACCAAAAGGCATAAGCATTCAGGGTGTTGGAATTACCCCTGATATAATCGTAAAACTCGAGGTTAAGGATGGAAAAGAGCAGCACAGGGTTATAAGGGAAAAAGATCTCGAAGGACATCTTAAAAACGACCAGCAAAAGGAGACCCCAGAAGAAAAAGAGATGGCTCCATTAGAAGTGGATGAAAAAGACGACAATCAATTACAGAGGGCTATCGATACCCTTAAGACATGGAAAGTTTTTGAAAAGATGAAAAAGGCAGCATAGCTCGTAAGGGGGACAATGTCCCCCTTACGAAATCCCCCTCAAAAGCTATGAGTAGAATAATATTTGATATAGAGACGGTCGGTGCTGATTTCGATTCCCTTGAGCCGTCAACGCAGCAATATCTCCTGAAATGGGCTGAGACAGAAGAGGAAGAAGAACGGGTCAGAGAAAGCCTCTCTTTCTATCCCCTCACAGGCGAGATAGTTACCATCGGTATGCTCAACCCTGATTCAAACAAAGGCGCTGTATATTTCCAGACACCAGGAGATATGCTTCTGCCTTTTGAAGAAGACGGCATTAGATATGAATGCGGGACAGAGGCAGAGATACTCCAGAAATTCTGGAATGCCATAAAAACATACGACCAGTTTATTACATTCAATGGTAGGGGCTTTGACTGCCCCTTTATCATGATCCGCTCAGCAGTAAACAAAATAAAACCTTCAAGGGATTTAATGCCAAACAGATATAACAGCGCACACATAGACCTCCTCGACCAGTTAACATTCTATGGTGCTTCAAAAAGGAGATTCAGCCTCGATATGTGGTGTAAAACATTTAATATAAAGAGCCCGAAATCAGCCAATGAATCAGGCAAAGTGATAACGGGTTATGAGGTAAAAGACCTCTTTAAATCGGGCCGCTATGTGGATATTGCGCGATATTGTGCAGGAGATCTCAGAGCAACAAAGGAGTTATTCTTAATCTGGGAAAATTATATCAAAGTAAGCACAGGTAATTCTAAATCGAACCAGCCATATAGTAATTAACTTTACTCATATCAAATCTTTCTGATAAAAGAACACTCTTAACAAACCTGAATATCCTATTTCGTGCATCCCTGCTTAATTCTGGGTAAAACACAGGATTTGCAACAACAATGCCCCTGAAGGCAAAGAACGGGGCGACCACCTCGAACAATTCATTATCCTTCGTCTGTTTGATGTAATCTTCGAAAAACAGATTAAGACCTTCAAGGTATGCGCCTTTTACCTCTCCATGATACATCAAAGAGAAAAATATATAATTAATGCAAAGGGCAGTAACATCGTCTGCTGCATCACCATAAGGCCCTCTGCTTCTGTCGAGAAGGACAAAGTCTGTGCTGTCTTTAAACCAGATGTTGCCGGGATGAAAGTCTCCGTGAATCTGACACAGTCGATGGGTCTTAGGCTTTAGTTTTGCCCTCCAGTCCACGCACATCTTTTCTATCTCTGCCATCTCATCATAGCTCAGAGTTCCGTCAGGGTATATATCAAACACCCCCATCAGGCACTCACCATGCCCTATGATGTCCCTTATTTTTCTCCAGTATAATGCCCTTGATTCTTTCTTTACCGAGTGTATCTCTGCAAGATATGATGTCATTGCCTTTATCTTGCTTATGTCCTCGGAATCAAGTTTTTCTTTTTTGGAGAATTCTCTGAGGTCATTGAAATAATCCCTTCCTTCAACCCTCTCCATCAGCAGGTAATATTCCTTGCCTCCGCCGATGGACTTTACAGAGCCATCCGGCATTTCAGAAAGAACATCTACTGCCTTAGCGTGTTTCGGAAGTCCGTCGTATGTTTCGAGGTCGAGTAAAAAGACCTGCGCCCTGTCAGAGGGATAATCATGTCCGAGGCCTTGGGGAAAAAGGCCTTTTATGACATATGATTTAACTTCTTCTTTTGTCTTTATTTCTATAAGAAAGCCTGCTCCGTGAACACCAGCACCGATTTTGTGGATATCAACACGAATTGCATCTTTGAATTTCTTGAGAAGATAGGATTTTATTGCATCTTCGTTAATCACAACTCCCCAAAATTGCTCCTATACCTTTCTACAAATTCATTATAAGTGAAATAATGCTCTTGAGTGCCGTATTTCTCTATCGCATAGGCAGCGGCAACCGCTCCCATCTTTGCAGAGGTCTCCATGTCCTTGCCGCTGACAAGCCCTTTGAGCAAACCTGCCCTGTAAGCGTCTCCTGCGCCTGTCGGGTCAAGAATCTCTGAAATCTTTGCTGCAGGTATTTGCATATCGCCGTCAGAATTGCTTATAAGAGAGCCCTTTTCACCGAGTGTTGTAATAATTGTTTTCGTCATTCCTAAAAGACCTTTCTTGTCCATTCCTGTCATCTTCATAACAAGCTCAAGTTCGTAGTCATTGGTAATCAACATATATGAGCCGTCAATCCATTCCCTGAGAGAATTGCCGTCCCATTGTGTGAGGGATTGACCAGGATCGCAGATGCACTTTATACCTTTGCTTTTGGCTTTCTTTGCATATTCTTTCATGTCCTGAAGATTGCCTGGACCGATGATGACCATCGAGTCCTTTGATTCAGGATTTTTAAAATCATATTTAGTTTGATGCTTCATTGCTCCGGGATTAAATCCAGTTATCTGGTTGTCTGCTATGTCTGTTGTTATATAAGCCCCTGCAGTGAATTCTTCATCGATTATTTTAATGCCTTCAACAGAAATATTATTCTTCTTCAGCCATTCAAAATACCTGTCGTAGTCCTTTCCTATAGTTGCTATGATTATAGGCTTTTCTCCAAGAAGGCTTAAGGAATAGGCAATGTTTCCTGCAGTCCCGCCGAATTTTTCGATCATGCCGTTTACAGTAAAACAGACATTCAAAATGTGTATTTTATCAGGCAGGATATGGTCGGAGAACTTCCCCGGGAAGTCCATAATCCTGTCATACGCCATCGAGCCAGAAATGTAGATGCTCATTACGTCTCCTTTGCCAAAAGATTTTTTATTGACTTTGCTATTTTCTGTGTGGATTGTTTAGCCTGTAATGCTTTAAGATATTTCTCTGCTGCCTGCTGAAAATGAAAACAGATTTGCGCGTAAAAATTACTGCCTTCTTTAAGATTAGCTACAGCAAAATGAAAATCTTCATCAGCTTTACTCAGCCATTCGTTAACTATTTTGAGATCAGCCATAAAGGACTTTTCCTTCTTTAAAAATCTTCTTTAAAAAGGGGTCTCCAAGAGAAAGCCTCTCATCAGCCTCCTCAGGCTTATAGACTATATAATCAATAGGCAAATCAGTATCCAGCAGTTTATACAACTCACATAGTCTGTCCGCTCCATAATAAGGCACGTCTCTTTTTATGATAAAAAGATCAATGTCGTGTATCTCTTCCTTCTCTGATGCAGCAGAGCCGAAAAGAATAATCTTCTCAGGTCCGTATTTCTCTACAAGCTGGTCTTTGATATTGTCAATTTCCTTTAAAACATTTGCTCTTTTCATTTAAAAGATTCCCTTTGCTCCACTAATCTTTATGCCTTTATTCTATCTCAAAATCTCTGATTTTTCTATGGCTGCAGCCCCTCAACCACCTTCTCTGCCACCTTCTTATTAAACCCCTTAATCTTCGCAATCTCATCAACCGTTGCCTTGCGGATGTTCTCAATACTTCCGAAATGCCGCAGGAGTTCGAGCCTCCTCTTTTTGCCGATTCCGGGGATTTTTTCAAGAGGAGATTCCATAAGCCTCTTATCCCTTAATTTCCTGTGAAAAGAAATCGCAAACCTGTGAACTTCATCCCTTATCTTTTTCAAAAGAAGCGATGAACTGCTTCTGTCCTCAAGGTCTATAATTTCATCATTTATCAGAAATACCCTGTCAGGTTTTTTGGCAACAGCGATAAGATCGGTCTTTATATCTAAATCCCCCATAACCCTCCTTGCAACCTCAAGCTGTCCCTTACCACCGTCAATAACGACAAGGTCAGGTATAAGATGTTCTTTTCTCAGCACACGTTCTACAATCTCATGCATCATCGCATAGTCATCAACTCCGAGAACGCCCTTTATTTTCAGATGCCTGTAATTATCCTTTTTGAACTCACCATTTTCCCAATAAACAAACGCCCCTACTGATTCGCTGCCCTGAATCGTGGATACATCAAAGGCTCCAATGGATGAAGGGACTTTTATTAAATGTAATCTGTCCTTCAATATTTTTAAGGTCTCATCAAAAGTGGACTTCTTTTTTGTTCCGAAATGAAGCCTTGCATTTTCATTTGCCATCTGGAGGAGTTCCATACCCTTTCCATCTGCTGGAACCTCTATATTAACGCTCTCTCCTTTCTTTTTCTTAAGCCATGCCTTCAGCGACTTTGCACTTTCAGGCATTACATTTACCAGAATAATTTCCGGCGGAATTATCTCCTTTGCATAGAAGAACTCTATAACGCTGTGCATCATCTCGGAATTGTCTGACGTCAGAACCTTTTCCAAAAAGAAATCCTTCGCGCCTATGAGCATGCCGTTTCTCACGAATAAGACATTTACAGCTATGTCATCGCCTTCTCTGCAATAACCGATAACATCTATATCCCCGAGTTCAGGAGAAACAACCTTTTGCGACTCAAATGCCCTCCTGAGCTTGAATATCCTGTCCCTTATCTTTGCAGCATCTTCAAATCTCATTTCATCCGAAAGCCTCTGCATTCTTTCTTCAAGCCGGTGCAGCAACTCCCTCTTTTCGCCCTTTAGAAAAAGAATTACATCATCTATTATCTTCCTGTATTCGCTACTGCTGATAAGTCCTGCACATGGAGCAGAACACCTCTTCATCTGGTATTGAATGCATGGTCTCATAGGCTTATCAAGGGAATACCCGCATGTCCTGATTAAAAAATTCCTCCTGATAAAAGCGAGTGCTTCCCACATTGCCTGTGAAGGCACATAAGGGCCAAAATATAAATTGCCGTCCTTTTTTATTCTTCTTGCAACCTCTATCCTCGGCCATTGTTCTGTAACAGTCAGCTTGATGTAGGGATAATTCTTATCATCCCTCAGAATAATGTTGAATTTCGGTTTGTATTGCTTTATGAGATTTGCTTCTAATATAAGCGCCTCTAATTCATTACCCGTGGCAATAAAGGAAAAGTCCTTAACCATCCTGACCATCGCTGCCTTGCGCTGATCAAGGTTTGCAGAATCCTGAAAATAGCTCCTCAGGCGGTTTCTCAGATTTTTTGCCTTGCCCACATAGAGCACGTTCTCCTTCATGCCTTTTAAAATATAGACACCCGGCTTGCGAGGGACTTTTGACAGTTCTAAGGTCATAAAAATAGTATATCAGTTATAATATCCGTATGCATTGGTTAAGGCTTTTGATCGTTGTTCTTATATCGGCAGCCATTGGTGCATTTGGAGGATTTATTTACTGGAGCCTTTCTGACCTTCCTGAAGTAAGATCCCTCGAAGGCTACACCCCTTCCGAGTCCTCCTTTGTATATTCCTCTGACGGAAAGGTTCTGGCCGAGTTCTATCTCGAAAGAAGAAATTTTATTCCATATTATAATGTCCCTGACCGCATAAAAAAGGCTTTCATCGCCATCGAAGACCAGAGATTCTATTCCCATCCCGGTGTGGATCTTATAGGAATCCTGCGCGCCCTCTACAAGGACATTATGGCACAAAGCATTGTCGAAGGCGGAAGCACCATCACACAGCAATTGACAAAGATGCTCTTTCTAAAACCGGAAAAGAGCCTGTCAAGGAAAATAAAAGAGGCCATCATATCCGTCCAGATAGAGAAGCGATATACAAAAGATGAGATAATAGGCATGTACCTGAATCAGGCTTACTTTGGCACGAGGGCATATGGAATCGAGGCTGCTGCCCGGACCTATTTTGGAAAGGCTGTAAATGAATTGTCACTTGCAGAGACTGCCCTGCTTGCAGGCCTGCAGAAGGCGCCCACGCTGTATTCACCTTTCAAAAACCCTGAAAAGGCATTCATGAGAAGACACCTCGTTCTAAAAAAAATGCTCCAGAGCGGATTTATATCACAGGAAGAATACGAAAAGGCAAATGCAGAGCCATTGCCTGTCAAACCGTTTTACAGAAAATATGAGGCCCCTTACTTTGTAGAACTTGTGAGGCAGCACCTCGAGGCAAAGTATGGAAATGCCATATATACATCTGGTCTCAAGATATATTCAACCATCGACTATAACATGCAGAAAATTGCAGAAGAGGCTGTGGCAAATGGAATAAATGCAATCGAAAAGCGCGTAAAAAAGGGCATTCAGGCTGCGTTGATAGCTATTGATCAAAGGAGCGGGCATGTAAAGGCATTGGTGGGCGGCACAGACTTCTGGGAGACGCAGTTCAATAGAGCAACCATGGCATTGAGGCAGCCCGGTTCTGCATTTAAGCCTTTTGTTTATGCAGTTGCCCTCGAAAATGGCATGACAGAATCCGACGAAGTACTGGACGAGCCAGTATCCTTTCCCGGGGGAAGGCCGAACACACTCTGGTCTCCAAAAAATTATGACGGCGAATATCGCGGTTATGTCCCGCTAAAAACAGCCCTCGCCCTCTCGCTGAATGTAGCAACAGTTCGCCTTGCAAATGATGTAGGGATTAACAGCATAATTGAGTTCGCAAAAAAATGCGGAATTAAAAGCACCCTCCAGCCATATCTGCCATTAGCCCTCGGCGCATCGGATGTCACCCTTCTGGAATTGACATCAGCCTATGGTGTTTTTGCCACTGGCA
Source organism: uncultured bacterium (assembly GCA_937960465.1). Taxonomy (GTDB): domain Bacteria; phylum Nitrospirota; class Thermodesulfovibrionia; order Thermodesulfovibrionales; family Dissulfurispiraceae; genus Dissulfurispira. Next base: position 13,055 of record CALGPO010000068.1, on the reverse strand, counting down.
ACAGGGTCGAACCCATTACCTATGAAAAAATAATCAACAGGGACGGCGCCCTTTTAGAAGAGTCATTTCCATCATCGGAGAGTATTCTCGAGCCGGAGACCGTGGATAAGATGAAGGTGCTGTTGAGAGCGGTTGTTGAAATGGGAACAGCAACAAAGGCAAGGGAGATTAAGAGGACTGTTTACGGCAAGACAGGAACAACAAACGACTTTTCGGATGCATGGTTCATAGGCTTTGATGACAGGCTTGTTGTCGGCGTATGGGTTGGAAGGGACAATCATAAACCCATAGGCCCAAAAGAGGCCGGCGCAAAGGCAGCCCTGCCCATATGGATTGAGTTTATGAAAAATATCCAGTGAAAATGATACAATAAACTATCCATGGGAAAGACAATTGTCATAGCCAATCAAAAAGGCGGAGTAGGAAAAACAACGACAACAATTAACCTTGCTGCCTCTCTCGCCCTTGCAGAAAAAGATATTCTCGTTATAGACACAGACCCTCAGGGCAATCTAACAAGCGGACTCGGTATAAATCGGGATAATTTGCAAAAAAGCCTCTATGACATCTATACAGGGAAGCTTTCTATAGAAGATGTGATTATCGAGACATCTGTCCCCCATCTTAATATCATCCCGTCAAATATAGACCTCCTCGGTGTAGAAGTGGAGCTTGTCCAGAGAGAAGGAAGGGAGAAAATACTGTTAAATGCGATTGCAGGGATAAAAGATCGTTACCGCTATATATTTATTGATTGTCCTCCGTCCCTCGGACTGCTTACGCTCAACGGCCTTGTTGCTGCTGATTCTGTCATTGTGCCTGTGCAGTGCGAGTATTATTCCCTCGAAGGACTCGGACTTTTATCAAGGACTCTTAAGCTCGTGCGCGGCTCTTTCAATCCAACACTTGACATAGAAGGAATACTCCTGACAATGTTTGATGCAAGGAATACCCTTTCCCATCAGGTGGCAGAGGAGGTCAGAAAATTCTTCAGGGAAAAGGTCTATCATACCCTTATACCAAGAAATGTCGCTCTCGGCGAGGCGCCGAGCCATGGGAAACCTGCAATTCTCTATGATGCCCGCTCAAAAGGCGCCCAGAGCTATCTATCCCTTGCAAAGGAGATGCTCACAAAATGAAGGCTGCATTAGGCAAAGGGCTTGAGGCACTCCTCCCTGAAAAAGGTGAAGAGGTCATCAGACTCGAAATAGAAAAGATAATTCCAAACCAGCACCAGCCGAGAAAGATATTTAAGGATGAGGCACTGAAAGAGCTTTCCGCCTCAATAAAAGAAAAGGGCGTGCTCCAGCCTGTTATTGTATCAAGAGTTGGAGACGGCACTTTCAGGCTCATTGCAGGCGAGCGCAGATGGAGGGCTGCAACACTGGCAGGCCTGAAAAAAATCCCTGCACTCATAAAAGATGTATCCTCGCAGGATGCAATAGAGATAGCCCTCATAGAAAATATCCAGCGTGAAGAACTGAATGCAGTTGAGACTGCAGAGGCATTTAACAGACTTCTTAAGGAATTCCATCTGACGCAGGAAGACCTTTCGCAAAGGGTTGGAAAGGACAGGGCAACAATAGCGAATTATCTCCGAATCCTGAAGCTTCCGGATGAAATTAAGGCATTTATAAACAATGACAGCATCTCCATCGGACATGCAAAGGCACTGCTTACATTAGAAAACAGGCAGAAGCAGATAGAGGCTGCAAATGAAATTATAAAAAAAGGGTTGAGCGTAAGAGAGGCTGAGGCTTTATGCAAGAGATTATCCCAGTCTGTAATGCCGAAAAAGAAAAAAGAAAAACTGCCCGAAGTTGAAGACCTCGAACATAAACTCACCAGATCACTCGGAACAAAAGTAAAGATCAATCATAAAGGCAAACGTGGCAAGATAGAGATAGAGTATTATTCCCTTGATGAATTAGATAGACTGCTTGAAATCCTCTTACAGCAATAATTCAATGTTTACCTTGACATAATTAAAAGTCACCCTTCGACAAGCTCAGGGTGACAGTCTACATGTCATGGTGAGCCTGTCGAACCATGTCATGGTGAGCCTGTCGAACCATGTCATGGTGAGCCTGTCGAACCATGTCATGGTGAGCTTGTTGTGTGTGTCACCCTTCGACAAGCTCAGGGTGACAGTCTACTTGTCATGGTGAGCTTGTCGAACCATGACATGGTTCAAAAACCCCTGCAATTACTACCCTTCATCAGGATGAAAAAGCTCTCGCTTCTCTTTGAGGGATGCGCCTATGAACGCCTTGAACAACGGATGCGGCTCTATGGGCTTTGATTTGAATTCAGGATGGAACTGGCATCCCAAAAACCAAGGGTGATCTTTTAACTCTATCATCTCAACCAGTTCGCCATCAGGGGATGTGCCGCTGATGACAAGTCCATTTTTAGTGAGAATGTCTCTATATTTGTTGTTAAACTCGTATCTGTGCCTGTGCCTTTCTGATATTTCCTTTGCACCATATGCATCAAAGGCATGTGTGCCTTCCTTTATAACACAGGGGTAAGCTCCAAGTCTCATTGTGCCGCCCATCTGTGATTCCTTTGTCCTCTCCTCAATCCTGCCTGTCCTGTGGTTATACCACCTCTCCATGAGATAAATAACAGGGTCTTTTACATCCGCATCGAATTCTGTGCTGTTGGCTGCGAGCTTGCAAACATTGCGGCTGAATTCTATCACAGCAGTCTGCATCCCGAGGCAGATGCCGAAATAAGGGATCTTTTTCTCCCTTGCATACTTTATTGCCTCTATCTTTCCCTCAATGCCCCTGCTTCCGAATCCGCCGGGGACAAGGATTCCGTCAACCTCTGATAAAAAATTCTCTGCCCCCTTTTTCCCTATCTCTTCTGCATCGACCCACTGGAGATTTACCTTTGCATTGTTTGCGATCCCGCCATGAAGGAGTGCCTCTGTAAGGCTTTTATATGCATCCTTCAGCCCCACATATTTTCCGACAATTGCTATCGTTGTCTCGAATTTCGGCTCCTTTATCCTGTGCACCACTTCTTTCCAGCGTGACAGCTCAGGCTCAGGACGGTTGATGGAGAGCTTCTTTTCTATCATTTTATCAAGTCCTTCTAACTTGAATGAGAGGGGCACTTCATAAACAGTCTCCACATCTATGGCTGCAATAACTGCTTCGGGATCAAGGTTGCAGTGAAGGGCTATCTTACGCTTAACATCTGCAGAAAGGGGCATCTCTGACCTGCAGACGAGTATGTCTGGCTGGATACCTATTGCCCTCAACTCCTTAACGCTGTGCTGTGTTGGCTTGCTCTTGAGTTCTCCTGCTGCCCTTATATAAGGAACAAGGGTCAGGTGCATGTATAAGACATTTTCCCTTCCTACATCGTATCTGAACTGCCTGATTGCCTCGAGAAAGGGCAGGCTCTCGATATCTCCGACAGTGCCGCCGATTTCGACTATTGCTATATCGTATTCCTCTGTTGCTGCGGACTTTATGGCGCTTTTTATCTCATCGGTTATGTGGGGAACTACCTGAACAGTGTCTCCAAGGTAATCGCCTCTTCTCTCCTTTGTTATCACATTGTGATATATCTTTCCTGTTGTGTAGTTGTTAAAAACAGATGTCCTTACATGTGTGAATCTCTCATAATGCCCTAAATCAAGGTCTGTCTCGCAGCCGTCGTCCGTAACAAAGACCTCTCCATGCTCAAAAGGGCTTAATGTCCCCGGGTCAACATTGATATATGGATCGAGCTTCTGCATTGTTACCCTGAGCCCCTTTGCCTCGAGGAGCGCCCCTGTTGCTGCTGCTGCAATACCTTTACCTAATGCTGATACGACTCCGCCTGTTACAAAGATATACTTAGGCATCTTTCCACCCGTTCCAGATCCATTGGTGTATCTACCCCTATGGTCTCAAACCCTGTTTCTTTTACCTTTATCCTGAAGCCGTTCTCCAGCGCCCTCAATTGTTCGAGTTTTTCTGTCTCTTCAAGCCTTGTTGAAGGCAGTTTTGAAAGGCTTAGCAATACATCCCTTCGATATGCGTATATGCCTATGTGCTTGAACATCAACAGTCCGGAGGTCCGGAAGTCCGGAAGTCCAAAACTAAAAATTTTTTTTTCAGCGCTTCCGTGCTTCAGCGCTTCCGCGCTAAATACGTCCCTGTGATACGGTATGGGCGACCTCGAAAAATAAAGGGCAAAGCCCTCTGCATTAAAAACAACCTTCACAATATTCGGATCAAATGTTTCTTCCACTTCCTCTATCCTCTTTGCCAGAGTGCCCATCGATGCCCTTTCATCGTCCATCAGGCTTATGACATCGTTGATCATCTGTGGATGGATCATGGGCTCATCTCCCTGAACATTGACAATTATATCAGCAGCCTGTATCTTGTAGCCTGTAGCCTGTAATTTTTCGACCGCCTCTGCGATCCTGTCTGTTCCTGATGGGTGCGCCTCTGAAGTCATTATTGCCTTCCCTCCAAAGCCCTCTACAGTCTCATAAATGAGTTTGTTGTCCGTTGCCACAAAGACTTCCTGTACAAGGCGTGCTTCCCTCGCCCTTTCATACACATGCTGGATCATGGGTTTTCCTAAGAGGAGGCAGAGGGGTTTTCCCGGAAAACGGGAGGAGGCATAGCGGGACGGTATAATAACAATAGCAGGCATAACTTTTTTTATGATAACATAAGTAAGTTGATAGCTCATAACTTATGGCTGATAATTTTAAAACCATAGTGTCTATGAGCTATGAGCTATGAGCTATTATGAACAATCTCAAGGCAAAATTCAATCAACTTTACGGACCTGCCCTATTATCAGGGCTTTTGCTCATTCTGTCTTTTCCAAAGATAGATCTTTATCTCCTTGCATGGGTTGCCCTTATACCTTTGTTTGTGTTTCTTTACGATAAAGATAAGAAAGAGGCATTTAAGGCGGGGTTTTTCTTTGGTATAGTATATTTCTTCGGCACAACCTACTGGATTTACCACTCAATAAACCAATACGGCTCTATACCATTTGTTCCGAGTATTCTGATAGTTCTCCTCCTGTGCCTCTATCTGAGCCTTTATCCTGCACTGTTTTCATTTTTATATTCGTCATATATAAGAAAAACCGACCTGCCCGTGATGCTTGTGGCTCCTGTCTTCTGGACTGTACTTGAGTTTGGCCGTTCATATGCCATGACCGGATTTCCATGGTCAAGTCTCGGTTACAGTCAATATAAGTTTTTAGCATTCATACAGGTTGCGGATATCACAGGCGTTTACGGCATCTCCTTCCTTTTGGTGGCAATCAATGGCGCCTTCGCCGATGCCCTTTTATTAAAAAAGAGACGGCTGGAGCGGCCCCTTTATTCTCTTATTCCAACCACCATCGGCTTTGTAATACTCTTTATAGCTCTTTTATCGACCTTTTCCTACGGCCTTTATAAACTCAACCAGAAAAGGGATGGATTTAGTATAAGGGCTGCTGTAATTCAGGGCAATATAGAGCAAGACAAGAAATGGGATCCCGCATACCAGAATGCTGTTATAAACACATATCAGGAGCTTTCCCTTGCTGTGTCCCTGGACAACCCCAATATTATTGTGTGGCCAGAGACCTCCGTCCCGTTTTATTTTGGAAGAGACAGGGAATTCACAGAAAATCTCGTCTCCTTTCAGAAGCAGTTGAATTCTTACCTCCTCTTCGGGAGTGTACTGGCCAAGGAACAGAGAACAAACAGCGTTGAGAGTCAAGGGTCAAGAGTTAAGCGCACGACGCATGACGCTCAACGCCAAATGTTATATACCAACAGCGCTGTGCTCCTTGATAAAAATGGAAATATCTCATATATCTATGATAAACTACATCTAGTTCCTTTCGGAGAGTATGTCCCCCTAAAAAACCTTTTGTTCTTTATTGATAAATTGGTTGTCGGCATAGGGGATTACATCCCCGGGGATAGTTATATAAAGGCAGTGACCCCCTTCGGAAGTTTCGGTACGCTAATCTGTTACGAAATCGTATTTCCGGGCCTTGTTAGGAAGTTTTATGTCCGAGGGGGAGACTTTATTGTGACCATCACCAACGATGCATGGTTTGGAAAAACTCACGGCCCTTATCAGCATTTCAGCATGGCTGTGTTCAGGGCTATAGAGAACAGAAAACCTGTTATAAGGGCTGCAAATACAGGGATCTCTGGATTTATCGACAGCAGCGGAAGAATAGTAGGTACAACAAAATTGTTTGATAGAACATCTTTAGTTAAGGATATAAAAACAGACAGGACACTGACCCCATATACGAAATACGGGGATATATTTTCGTATCTATGCATTGTTTGTTCGGTGTTGCTGTTGATTAAAAGAAAAAGTATATAAGTTAATGAGTGACGGAGGAATAGACATGTTGTTACAGAACGAGCTTAAAGATTATATTTCTGAATTAAAAGAGAAGGCAGCCTCTTTAAGAGGTTATCTTTGATGTCGACAGACTTAAGACTGAACTGTCTAATATAGAGAAGGAACTCTCATCTGAAGACGTATGGTCTTCTCCAGAAAAACTGAGGGGTCTACAGAAGGCAAAGACCAATATCGAAGAGACCATATGGCCTGTAGAAAATGCAATAAACAAGATCCTTTACCTTGAGGACTCTCTTGCAATCCTGAGCGAGGATGAGGGGGAGATATTCTTCGAGGATATTAAAAGAGAGGCTGATGAGCTCAGAAAAAATTTAGAGGACATAGAATCAAAACTCCTCCTTTCAGGAGATGTTGATAAAAATAGTGCAATAGTGACAATCCATCCAGGTGCAGGAGGTACAGAGAGCCAGGATTGGGCGCAGATGCTGATGAGGATGTACCTGCGATGGGCTGAGACGCATGGTTACAGGACAGAAATAGTTGATTTACAAATAGGGGATGAGGCTGGAATAAAGGGAGCGACCTTTACGGTTGAAGGACCTTATGCCTATGGCTATCTGAAGGCAGAAGCCGGTATACACAGACTCGTAAGAATATCGCCCTTTGATGCAAATAAGAGAAGGCATACATCTTTTTCTGCCGTGCTTGTGTATCCTGAAATAGAGGATGATATTAAGATAGAGATAAGGGATGAGGATCTGAAAATAGATACATTCAGGGCCTCAGGTGCAGGTGGACAGCACGTGAACAAGGTTTCATCTGCTGTAAGGATTACCCATATTCCTACAGGAATAATAGTTTCTTGCCAGAGTGAGAGATCACAGCACAGAAACAGGGAAGTTGCAATAAAGATATTAAAATCGAGGCTCTATGATATGTCTCTCAAGGAGAGGGAACAGAAACTTGAGGGTATAGTAGGCGATAAAAAGGAAATATCATGGGGAAATCAGATAAGGTCTTATGTGCTTCAGCCTTACAGGCTTGTTAAAGACCACAGGACTAATATAGAGGTCGGAAATGTGGATGCAGTTCTTGATGGAGATATTGATATCTTTATCAAGGGATATTTAAAAATCTTAACAAATACTAAGAAGTAATACTACTATTCTTTTATTTAAATAATAAATAGTAATTGTAGTAGGCACTGTTTATTTGTTAATAACCTATATAAATATTTATTTATCAATAAGTTATAGATGTAAGAAATCGGTATTGTTTTTAAATGAAATTGCATTTGGTGTTGAAAAGATTTTCGGTTCTTATTAACTAACATATTATTGCCCTTGTTTTAACATATAGGCTATAATGAGCAGGTAAAAGCAGATAAAGTTATTAACAAATGTTAATAACATGTTAATATCTAAGTTGAGCGATTTTGTAAGGCAGGCCTACCTGTGCGTTGCACGCAGACAGGTCTGAATATAGAATCGCTCAATTTAGGTAATAAATAATGGACATTTTGCTTTTTTTAGAAGAGGATAGGGGATGTCAGCAGTTACCAACATAGAAAACATAGAAAAAATATGGGATAAAAGCCTCTCTAAGATTGCTGAAAAGGTTGGAAACAGTACCTTTGACCTCTGGTTCAAGCCAATAAAACTCCTTCAACTGAAAGACAAAACTATAGCAGTTGAGATTCCGAATAGGTTTTTCAGAGACTGGATAGAAGACAATTATCCTACAATTATTGCAGACGCAGTGGAAAGCATACTTGGATATCCCCTGACCGTAAAATACAAGACTGCAGAAAAAGAGGATGCCGCCCTGAGAAGGATAGAGTCGAGGCTTGAAAACAGAAGGAATAAACTGGCAAGCAGGGGCATTTATTTAAATCCGAGATATACCTTTGATACCTTTGTTGTGGGCCCTTCAAACCAGTTTGCCCATGCTGCTGCCGTAAGGGTTGGAGAAAACCCAGGCTATGCCTACAATCCATTGTTTATATATGGAGGTGTTGGTCTTGGTAAGACACATCTAATAAATGCTATTGGAAATGCAATAGTAGATAGGAATCCTGGAATGATAGTCTGTTATGTCCCTGCAGAACAATTTACTAATGAGGTTGTATCCTCCTTAAGACATGAAAAAATGGCTGAACTAAAAGAAAAATATAGAAATGTTGATGTATTGCTGCTTGATGATGTCCAGTTTATTGCGGGTAAGACTACAACACAAGAGGAGTTCTTTCACACATTCAATTCACTTTATGAAAAGCAGAGGCAGATAGTAGTCTCCAGCGACAGGTCGCCAATGGAAATTGCGGATATTACGGACAGGCTAAGGTCGAGATTTAGTATGGGGCTTATTGCGGACATACAACCTCCGGAGGTCGAGACAAAGGTTGCAATTATATATAAAAAGGCGGATGCAGAGAAACTCTCAATAAACGACGAAGTAGCATATTTCATAGCCACTAAGATAAAGTCCAACATAAGAGAACTGGAGGGATGCCTTATAAAGTTAGGCGCCTATGCGTCACTCACAGGTATGCCAATAGACATAAATATGGCAAAGAATGTGCTGAAAGACCTGATATCCGAAGACAACAAACCCATAACCGTAGAGACCATACAAAAGGTAGTCAGTGAATATTTCGGGATGAAGGCACAGGAGCTAAGAACAAAAAAACGTACGAAGGAAGTAGCAAATGCACGACAGATAGCAATGTATATTGCAAAGCAGCATACGCAGCTATCCTTAAGTGAAATCGGCAGGTGCTTTGGCGGAAAAGACCACGCAACTGTGATCTATGCATGCAAGCAGATAGAGGACAGACGCAGTAGGGATGAAAACCTGAATAAAACTATAGAGAATATTAATAAAAAGCTGAGAGGATAATCTCTATAAAACGGAGGGAACAATGAAGGTATCAGTCGAAAAGGACGAATTGCAAAAGAAACTTTCCGATATCCAGAATATCGTGGAAAAGAAAAATACCATGCCCATCTTGAACCACTTCCTTCTCACAGCAGAAAAGGAGGGGGCGTATATTACTGCCACAGATCTTGAAACAGCTTTTAAAGAGCCAATTGAACTCGATATATCAGAAGAAGGTAGGATGTGCATTCCTGCAAGAAAGCTGTTCGAGATTGTAAAAGAGATGGACGGAGAAGTATCCCTCGAATCTGTAGACACCCAATGGGTAAAGGTTAAATCAGGAAAGAGCAATTTCCGCCTTGCAAGCCTCTCTGCAGACGATTTCCCTGTCTGGCCATCCCTCGAATCAACAGGGGAAATGGAGATGGAGATGGACTCTTCGCTGCTTCTCGATATGATAGACAAATCCATATACGCTGCCGGAGAGTCGGATACAAGGTATGTACTGAATGGTCTTCTCTTTCATGTAAAACCCAGCGGGGCACTTATTGTTGTCGGTACAGACGGTCACAGGCTGGCGCTTTCTGAAAAGGCCATTGCATTCAGATCAAAAGAAGAGAAAAAGATGATCGTTTCGAGAAAGTCCGTAGCTGAGTTGAGGCGATTTTTGAGCGATGAAGCAAAACCTGTAAAGGTTGTTGTTGGGAAAAACCATGTCCTTTTTAAGATAGACAACATACAGTTTCTGACAAGGCTAATAGAGGGGACATATCCAAATTATGAACAGGTTATTCCAACTGCAAACGAGAAGATACTCATGGTGGACAGAAACCTGCTAACAAAGTCCCTAAGAAGGGTCTCGATAATGAGCAGGGAGAGAAGCAATGCAGTAAAAGTAGATATAGATTCAAGCAACATGGTTATATCTGCCTCAAACCCTGACCTTGGAGAGGCAAGTGACGAGATCAGCGCAAGCTATTCAGGGGATGCAATGACTATGGCCTTCAATGCGCGGTATGTACTGGATGCATTGAATGTCATGTCTTCTGAAAAGGTCATACTTAAACTAAATGAACCCCTTAGTCCTGCTATGATCACAGAGGACGGAGTAGATGACTATAAATGTGTAGTAATGCCGATGAGGCTGTAAAAATTTATGGAGTAACGGAGCAATAGAGTAATGGACGAAATAAAACCCAAGGAAATAGAGGAAACAACACCTGCTTCTGAAACAGAAGAATATGGAGCTGAAGCGATAAAGATACTGAAAGGCCTTTCAGCAGTACGGGTAAGGCCTGCCATGTATATTGGCTCCACAGGTATAGACGGCCTGCACCACCTTGTTTATGAAGTCGTGGACAACAGCGTGGATGAAGCCCTTGCAGGGTTCTGCACAAACATAGAGGTTATCCTGCATCACGATGGAAGCTGCACAGTAATAGACAACGGAAGGGGTATTCCCACAGAGCCGCATCCGGGAGACCCCGAAGGCAGGACTGCTGCAGAGATAGCCCTAACAGAACTCCACGCAGGAGGCAAATTCGAGTCAAAGGCATACAAAATTTCGGGAGGACTTCACGGCGTAGGCGTGTCTGTTGTTAATGCACTTTCTGAATGGCTTGAGGTTGAGATAAAGCAGAACGGCTTTGTGCATCAGCAGAGATTTGAAAGGGGGATACCTGTAAGTCCTTTAACCATTGTGGGAAAGACAAAAGGCAGAGGCACAAAAATTACCTTTAAGCCCGATACAGAAATATTTGAAACAACGGAGTTCCATTACGATGTCCTTGCGCAGAGGCTCAGGGAACTCGCATTTTTGAACAAAGGACTTCAGATAAATATAACAGATGAAAGGACAGCAAAGAGCCAGGTCTTCTTGTATAAGGGTGGGATCGTGTCCTTTGTAGAGCATCTCAATAAGAACAAGACCCCTATTCATCCAAAACCCATATACGTATCAGGAGAAAAAGAGGGGATCGCTGTTGAAGTAGCCCTCCAGTACAACGACGGCTATGCAGAGAACATATATACATTTGCAAATAACATAAACACGAGGGAGGGTGGTACCCATCTTGTAGGCTTTAAATCGGCCCTTACAAGGACGGCAAACAGCTATGGAACATCCTCCGGAATACTGAAAGAAGGAAAAGAGAGCATTTCCGGCGAAGACATAAGGGAAGGACTTACGGCAGTTATAAGCGTAAAGCTTCCAAACCCCCAGTTCGAAGGCCAGACAAAAATGAAGCTTGGAAACAGCGAGGTCAAAGGACTTGTTGAATCTATAACAAACGAGACACTTTCCACATACTTTGAAGAAAACCCTTCTGTTGCAAGGAAGATTATAGGAAAGGCAATCCAGGCAGCAAGGGCAAGGGAGGCTGCAAGAAAAGCAAAGGAGCTGACACGGAGAAAGGGGGTCCTCGAGGATACAGGACTTCCCGGCAAGCTTGCAGACTGCTCCGAAAAAGACCCTGCGCGTTCGGAGCTGTTCATAGTGGAGGGAGACTCTGCAGGCGGCTCTGCAAAACAGGGAAGGGACAGGCGTTTTCAGGCAATCCTGCCCTTGAGGGGAAAGATACTCAATGTTGAAAAGGCGCGTTTTGACAAGATGCTCGCATCCGACGAAATAAAGACATTGATAACGGCCCTTGGCACGGGCATAGGTGCAGGCGATTTCGATGCGTTGAAATCAAGGTATCACAAGATAATAGTCATGACAGACGCAGATGTGGATGGAGCCCATATCAGAACACTCCTTCTAACATTCTTTTACAGACAGATGCCCGATCTCATAGAGAGGGGCTATCTGTATATTGCACAGCCGCCTCTTTTCAGGGTTAAGAGAGGCAAGACAGAGAGATATGTCCAGAATGAGACAGAGCTCATGGCGATGCTCTTTGAGCTTGCTGCAGAGGACATTCAGGTATCGACGCAATCGGGTTTGATAGGAGGCAAGAAGCTTATCCCCCATCTCCAAAAGATTTCATTATATGAGAGAATAATGGAGTGGTTTGATAAAAAAAGGAAAGACCCCGAGATTATAAGCCTGCTTCTGGAATCAGGCATTGAAAAATCAAATTTCAAAAGCGCGGAGGCAGTGACATCGCTTCTAAAAAAAATAAAAGGAAAGATCCCCAATATAAAGCACGGAGAAATAAGTTTTGATGAAGAGCAAGGAGCATATACAGTAGAAATCAGAAGGCATAATTACAAGATGAACCTTTCGGTTCCCTTCATTACATCGCCGGAGTTTAAAGAGATTACACAGGTGTATAAGGAAATAACAGAGGTATTCGGCAGACCGCCATATAAAATTCAGATAAAGGAAGAGACAAAAGAGGTCACTTCGCTGAAAGACCTGCTGAGCTCAGCAACCGAGGCATCGAAAAAGGGTTTGAGCATTCAGAGATATAAGGGACTTGGCGAGATGAACCCTCAACAGTTATGGGAGACGACTATGGATCCCGAAAAGAGGGCGCTCTTACAGGTCAGCATAGAGGATTCTGTTAAAGCAGACGAGATATTCACCGTCCTCATGGGTGACCAGGTAGAGCCGAGAAAGGAGTTCATAGTCAAGCACGCACTTGAGGCGAGGAATATAGATATTTAAAATGAGGGACACATCCCATATTTTGATCAAGAGGACCTTTCGTATCTCCATTTTAACGCTAACTCATTAATTTTACATAGAAATTTCGCTTGTGTTTACCTATGACTGTCGAAGATGGGATTAACAAAAGGCGTGAGGATACTGAGAGGTCGCTGAATACAGTTCTCTCAAAAGATATTGGGAAAGGCTGGAGCGTTTCTCTTGAATATCTGAGAAGGAGAAAC
>CALGPO010000067.1 GCA_937960465.1 uncultured bacterium | reverse complement strand
CCCTAATTTGCCGATAGAACTTGAAAACCTTTATTCTATCAGTCATTGCGAGCACCCGAAGGGTGCGTGGCAATCTCATTGCAAAAAGGCGAGATTGCTTCGCTTCGCTCGCAATGACGGCTTTCTATCGGCAAATCAGGGACCATCCCTTATCTGCGTGCATATTTATCATGTCTGATTTTTTGTTTTTTCCCGTTCGATGTCTTTTTGACAAGAGATGTTTGATTCTTAAAAGCAGTGGAGCCTGCTTCGCTATGCGGCATGCGATAAACTACTTTATGCTGCGGCGGGGCAGAATCAAAATAGGCATTTATGCCATGTGTTAGTGAGTAAGCAAGTTGTTGTCTATATGAATCGTCAGCCAATAATCTTTCTTCTTCCGGATTGCTTATAAAAGACACCTCTGCAAGAGCTGAGGCCATTTCTGCATCAACAAGCACATAAAAAAGCGCACTCTTGATGCCGAGGTCGTTTACTTTCGGGAATTGAGGCTTTATGTTTGAAACTATCGATGTATGAATGTTCCCGGCAAGCTTGATGGAATCATCCCTTTTCCTGTCCCTGTCGAGAGAGGCCAGTATCACCCCGAGTTCACTCTGCACCTGTTTCATCTTTTTTACAGATATGGCGTTTTCTCTTGCAGCAACCCTCAATGCCTCTTCGTCATCTGTCCAATTAAGAAAATATGTCTCTATACCCCGTGCGTGTCTGTTGGGACTTGCATTTGCATGAATAGATAAAAAAAGGTCTGCGCCCATGTTGTTCGCGATCTTTGCCCTGTCCTTCAATGGAATGAAAACATCTTTATCCCTCGTCAAGACAACTTCGTAGAAGGGATATTCCTTCTTCATTATATCCCTTACCTTCAGGGCAATATCCAGAACCACATCCTTTTCAAAAAGACCGCCGGGGCCAACTGCACCGGGGTCGTGGCCGCCGTGTCCGGGGTCTATTACAATTCTTCTGAAAACAAAATTATTCCTTATATTTCTGTCTTCTTTCTTCTGTTCCCTGTCCTCTAATTTAGCCTCTGTCTTTGTATCCTTTTTGTCTTCGGTGCCGGCCTTTGGAGAAATCTCTATCACAAGCCTCGCAGGGTCTTCAAGACTGAAAACCTTAAAATCATAATCGGGTGTTTCAAGGTCAAAAACTATTCTCACAGTATTTGCAGCAAACTGGCCCACCCTAACCGTCTTTAGAGATTTACTGTTGATCGCAAAATTTGTCTGGATGCCTTTCATCAGTTTTGCATTCTTTATATCAAAGAAAAGCCTTTCGGGATTGGACAACTTGCCTTTGCTAAATTCTGCAGGGCCTGACAGGTCAATAACAACCCGTATGTATTCTGAGGTTGACCAGTGCCTGAGTCCTTTAACCTCAATCAATTCTTCTGATTTGCTTGCGGAAGGAAACGCAAAAAAATATATAAATAGAAGACAGAAGCAAGAAGTCAGAAACCAGATTCGCTTAAGCACTTTCTGATCGCTGACTGCTGACTGCTGCCCGCTACTTTTTGTTTTCTGTCTATACTGCCTGAACAGCCTTAACCTCCGGTATCTCCTTCTTTATTGTAGTCTCCACCCAGTTTTTCATTGTCAGGGTGGACATGGGGCATGTGCCGCATGCTCCCATCAGCCTTACATATACTATATCGTCTTTTACCTCGATTAGTTCAATATCGCCGCCCTCTGTCTTAAGGCCGACCCTTATTTTATCTAAAACAGCTTCTACCTGCTCTCTGGTAATCATGTCTCCACCTCACCAATACCCATCTTTTTTATTTAAATCATAGCCGATGATAGAGAATTTATCAAGGGTAAAATGCATCCAGAATGCAGAAATTGTAGTCAGATCCTGCTGCGGGCAACTTCGTTATCTTTTATAAAAACCTCTATCGAAACTTTATCTTTCAAATCCTTGAATGTATCCCTCAAGACTTGCTTTGTCTCTTCAGGAAGAATATTGCCGAACTCTTTCTCCATTCATCTTCTCCTGTCCCGATAGTTTATAAAATTATAGCATTTGAGTATAATTTATCCATGCATAAGGTAGGCTTCATATACGACGATATATTTCTGAAACATGAAACGCCGCAGTGGCATCCCGAGACAAAAGAAAGATTGATATCCATCTTAACCTCGTTGAAAAATTCGGACTTATGTGGAAAGCTCATCCACATAAAACCACGCAAAGCAGATTATGATGACATTGCCCTCGTCCATACGAATACTTATATCGAGAGAATAAAAAACTTCGGCGTCGGTTATCTCGACGGAGATACCTATATGTCAAAGGACAGCCTCGAAGCATCATTGTATGCGGCAGGAGCCGTTATCGAGGCTGTTGATAGATGCAAAAACAGAGAAATCGATAGGGCATTCTGCGCTGTGCGGCCTCCGGGACATCATGCAGAGGCGGACAGGGCAATGGGATTCTGCATATTCAATAATGTAGCGGTAGGAGCGCGATACGCGCAGAAAATCGGATATAAAAAGGCCTTCATCATAGATTTCGATGTGCATCATGGAAACGGAACTCAGCATGTATTTGAAGAAGACAACACTGTTTTTTATTTCAGCACGCATCAATATCCGCATTATCCGGGAACAGGGAAAGGATCAGAAAGAGGCATCGGCAAGGGCGAAGGATATACTTACAATGTCGCCATGCGGGCAGGCTCAGGAGACAAAGACTATCTGCATGTATATCATGATATACTTCCTGAACTGGTAAAAAACTTCAACCCCGACATTATCCTCGTATCAGCGGGCTATGACATCCGAACCGAAGATCCCCTCTCCTTGATCAGGATTTCAAACGAAGGCATCCGCGGCATCGTACAAAGTATCCTCACAAGCACTGACAAACCCGTTATCTTTACGCTCGAAGGAGGATATGACCTCGAAGCTCTTGCTGAATCTGTGAAGATTACAGTTGAAGAGATGATGAATCGGTAAATTGACAGTCTATCATACGCTCTCATATACTATCCGTTATATATTTCATCAGGAGGGCTGAACGTGGACTTTGGACTTAAAAACAGGCTTTCAAAGATATTTAATCCCAAGACAGGAAAAACAGTCATGCTTGCCGTTGATCACGGCTATTTTCAAGGGCCTACAACAGGCCTGAGAGACATGAAGAATATCACCCCCCTTATCCCTAATGCGGATTGTTTATTTGTAACAAGGGGCATTTTAAGAAACTGTATAGACCCTAAAACCGAGACTTCAATATGCTTAAGAGTATCAGGCGGACCAAGCATACTCGGCGAATTATCAAATGAAGATATTATCGTATCAATGGAAGAGGCTGTCAGGCTTAATGCATCAGGCGTTGGAATGTCCATATTTGTGGGAGCATCGAATGAAGACAGGACAATATCAAATTTAGGGCAACTGGTGAATGAGGCTGAAAGATACGGGATGCCTGTTCTGGCTATAACAGCAGTGGGCAAGGAAATGGTCAGGGATGCACGGTATCTCGGTCTTGCGTGCAGGATGGCTGCGGAAATAGGAGCTCACTTTGTAAAGACCTATTACTGCGATGATTTTCATAAGGTGGTCGAGGGATGCCCTGTGCCGATTGTTATAGCAGGAGGCAAGAAGATACCGGAAATGGATGCGCTTTTGATGACCGAGAACGCGATTAAGGCAGGGGCAAAGGGCGTTGATATGGGAAGGAATATATTCCAGAGCGACAGCCCTATCGGCATGATAAAGGCTGTAAAGGCTATTGTGCACAAGGGCGCTACTGCTCAGGAGGCATATGAGATTTATCAAAAAAGCAAAAAATCATCTGCCGTAGAAATCGCAGACGCAGGCATGGAAAAGGTATAATTGAAAGTAGCGGTATATTACAGCAATGACGATGTAAGGATCGAAGAGCGTCCTGTCCCGCGCATAAACGACGGTGAGATACTTGTAAAAATGATGGCATCGGGAATCTGCGGTACCGATGTAATGCAATGGTACAGGCAGAAGAATGCCCCGCGCGTCCTTGGACATGAGATGGCCGGTGAGATTGTTGAAACAGGCAAAGGTGTGGATAAATTCAAAATCGGAGACAGGGTATTCGTATCGCACCATGTACCGTGTTATAACTGTCGTTACTGTGCCGATGGTAATTATACAGCATGCGAATCACTGCACACCGGAAATTATGAGCCCGGAGGATTCTCGGAATATATAAGGGTTCCTGCCCAAAATGTGAAATATGGCACCTTCATTCTCCCGGACAATATGACTTACGAAGAGGCTGTGATGATCGAACCGCTGGCATGTGTGGTAGCCGGCCAGAAACAGATCGAAATAAAAAGGAGCCAGACAGTACTCGTAATAGGCTCAGGCATGTCAGGCCTGCTTCACATTCAGACAGCCAAATCAAAAGGAGCCACGGTAGTCGCAACCGATATTAACAAATACAGGCTGGATAAGGCATTAGAATTCGGAGCCGATCATATTTTTAATGCTGATGAGTATTCTGCAGAGAAACTCAAAGAGATAAACAAGGGGAATCTATCAGACCATGTCATAATATGTGCAGGGGCAAAAAGCGCTATTGATAACGCTATTGCATCTGTTGACAGAAAAGGCAAGATCCTCTTCTTTGCGGTTCCAGAAGGATATATAAGCATACCTTCGATGAGGTTCTGGAGGGACGAGATAACAGCAACATTTTCATACGGAGCCGCGCCAGATGACCTCAAAATCGCTATGGAGATGATCCAGAGCGGAACGATTAACGCAAAAAAAATGATAACGCACAGGTTGCCGCTTTCTGATATACAAAAGGGATTCAAACTGGCATCTGAGGCAAAAGAATCATTAAAGGTCGTGATCATCCCTGATTAGTAAACCCTTGAAAATATTCTTTTCGGGCATAGGCGGAAGCGGTGTGTCGGCAATAGCCTCATTCATGGCAGACAGAGGACATATTGTTTCTGGCTCTGACAGGGCATTTGATAAAAACCCGAATCATCCCTTATATAAACTGCTCAAATCAAAGGGCATCTATATAGTTCCTCAAGATGGCAACGGGATTGACAGATCCTTTGATTTTGCTGTATTTAGCACAGCAGTTGAACATGACCAGCCGGAGTTTTTAAAAGCAAAATCTTTAGGAATTCCAATAAAGACAAGGCCAGAGTATCTTGCTGAAATAGTGCTGAACTTTAAAACAATAGCTGTAGCAGGGACAAGCGGAAAGTCGACTACATCAGGGATGCTTGCATTCCTGATGCAAAAATTCGGATTAAACCCGAATTTCATAGGTGGAGGAAGAGTAAAACAATTCAAGACAGAGACAAACCCGGGCAACTCAGTCGCGGGAGGCTCGGATATTCTCGTCATAGAGGCTTGCGAATCTGATGGAACAATTGTGAATTACAAACCCGAGCATTCGATAATTCTTAACCTCGACTTAGACCATCACTCGATAGACAAAACTGCTATGATGTTTGAGGCACTTATTAAAAACACAGCGGATAAAATCATTATCAATGCAGATGATGATAATCTCAAAAATATCGCTATAAAAAACTCGATTGCCTTTTCCATAGATAATCCATCAAATTACAGGGCTGAAAATATCGTTTATAAGCCATTTAGCACAGACTTTTCATTAAAAGAAACAAAATTCAGTCTTTCCATTCCAGGCAGGTATAATCTCTACAATGCCCTTTCATGCATTGCAATCCTGTCAGAAATGGGAATGCCTATCAAAGATATTGCAGGTGCATTGCATGAATTCAAGGGAATAGAGAGGCGGTTTGACATTCACCTGAATGATGGGGAACGACTTGTCATCGATGACTATGCGCATAATCCGCATAAAATATCATCCCTCATGCAGACAATGAAAAACATCAAAGGAAAAATCTGCTACATATTTCAGCCTCATGGATTTGCACCTACACTAATGATGAAGAACGAATATATTGAGGCATTCACAGAAAATCTCCGCTATACCGACCACCTTATACTCCTGCCAATATTCTACGCAGGAGGAACTGTCAGCAAAGACATCTCAAGCCATGACATCGCAGATGTTCTAAAGGCTAAAGGGAAATCCGTTGAGGTTGTTGATAATAGGAATGAAATTCTGAATAGATTAAATGAATGGGATAATTATGTTGTCTTTGGAGCAAGGGATGAGACGCTCTCAGACTTTGCAAGGGGAATAGCTGATTTAATCCGAACTAATACTTTCGCCTTCAATTCTGCTTGACACATTTGGCATTCCGCCTCTGACTGTTTGAACAATAATCAAGCCCACAAGAAAAAACAAAGCCACAGACAGCACTGCAGGACGCTGGCTGCCAAAGGTCGAAGATAAATAGCCAAAAACAAGCGGACCTAAGACGGCTGATGATTTTCCTACAAGTGAATAAACTCCGAAATATTCCGACTCCTGCCCATCAGGGATAAACTGTGTGTAAAATGCCCTTGTTGCTGCCTGAACCGTGCCGAGACCTAAACCTGCAATAGAGGCAATTATAAAGAAATGTGTTTTTATTTGAACAAAAAATGCAACAATTGATACTGCAATCCACATAACCAAAGACAGGATGACCACTTTTTTGGGTCCCCAATAATCTATCGGCTTTGCCATCAAAAAAGCTCCGATAAGTGCCGTAGCCTGGACAATAAGATACATGCCTATTAATTCTTCAGGTTTAAATTGGAGGGTCGTTGCAGCGAATATGCTCGAAAAGACTATAACAGTATTCACTCCATCCTCATAAATGAGATATGCCATTAAAAATTTCCTCTGTTCTTTATTAGCCCAGATTTTTTTTAATGTATGCCATGTATACCTGAGTCCATCCATTGCTGCACCGCATAAGGTAGACGAAGTATCCATTATGAAATCACCTTTTTTTGCATCCGCCGGTAAAAATAAAAACGCAGGCAGGGAAAAAATACCGAAGAACATAGCTACCATAGGCCATGTCATGCTCATGAATCCCTGTTTTATTAAAAACAGAGCCAGCAATAGAGAGATTATGGAACCTGCATATCCAACTCCAAAACCCCACGCAGATACCCTCCCCTGATGCGTTGTTTTGGATATCTCCGGCAAAAATGAATTATAAAAAACAAGTCCGCCCTCCATGCCTATGTTGGCAAGGACAATAAGGATAAATCCCTCCAGCACCATTCCCTTACGGAGGGAATAAAATAAGGCAACAGAAACAATGCAGAGGAGGGTATAAAAAATGAGTAGCTTTTTTCTTACCTTTGCATAATCAGCTATTCCGCCGAGAAACGGAGAACTTAAAGCGACAGCAGCCATACTCAGCGCTATTGCCCTTCCCCACCATAGATCACCAAGACCTGTTTCATTGCCAACTATCATATTCGCATAATAGACAGGAAATATCACTGAAGCTATAACGGCAGAATAGCTCGAATTGGCAAAATCAAATAAACACCATGAAAGGATTTTTCTATTCATGCCAATTCCAGCAAGCCAGCAATCTTTTTTACAGCATATGTATGGCTTATCTTTTCCTGTTCAAGACGATTCTTTTCTTTTAAACCAACCAAAAACTCAAAAAAAGATCGTTCCTCAACTGTCAAATTTGGCAGTTCATGAATATTTATTTCTGTCCCATCCACACAGAAATTCCTGAACTCATTGAATGTCTCAAAATCCATCATCAGAGATCGGGTCTGAGGAAAATAAGAACGGAGACTGGACAACATTTGAAATCCATGGACATCTATATCTCCCCAATAAATAATCTGCTTTTCACGAAGCCATATCGCATCCTTTAACAAGTCAAGCTGAAAACCCTTGCCAAAGATAGCTATTGAATCTTTTAAAAGAGGCATGGTCAGGAAATTAAATATATTTGAGAAGTTTGTCTTATTTTCAAGAATAAATATCCGTTTACAATCGATGTTGAGGAGATTAAATTCGCCCTGTGGAATGCTCAAATCCGTTAAATTACTGAAAGATTCCCTTGCAATATCCTCATCCAGAATCCTTATCCTTATGAGAGGTTCATTGTATTTAAGGTTAAATCTCTTTTCAAATTCATTTTCTCCTTTATTGATGTAATCCTCAATAAGAAAATCTAAAAGCCTTCTTAAAATAGCCTTATTTTCTTCAATGAACTTTGTATGAACCTCTATAGGAAGTTCACGGATATAAAGATTTGGACTGGGATTGGCAATAAAATAACTGCATACCTTTATTAAATCATCCCATGCTGTCAGGTGTTCTATTATCCTCAAGGGATTTATCAATATCCAGTCATAAAGGCGTGGGATGGCACCGACTATTTTAGCCACTGCAGATTTAAATAACTGGAACTCCTTTTCTCTTCCAATGAACAAAAGGTAGTCATCTTTATTGTCAAAATAAATCCTGTTCGGGAATTGCTGTTTTCCTATCCTCTGGTCTTTTCTTTCGACAAATTTAATCAAATAACCGTATCCGGCCTTTTCTTTAGAGCAAGCCCTTAAATCCTCAACCCATTCCCTTATTTTTTGAAAGCCCTCAAGCGTCTCAGATGCCCTGACCTTCCCAAATCTGATATCCCTTGGAAAAAAATCCCTGCCTGCAACTTCCGCTATAAGAAATTCTTTATACCAGCGTGCAGCCTGTTCTTTAATATCTGAAGGTGTTATCATTGTTGGATAGCTGCTGCATGATTCAGATATGTTTCCTTTTCTTCCATATATTCTTGAATGGTGAGATTCCTGACAACGGAATTATCGCCGTTTTCATTTGAAACAAGATGAACAGCCTTTATATAATTTTCAATGATGTTTACTTTTTGGAGCGGTGTTACAATAAGCAACTGCAGATTCAATTTTTTGAAAAGCTCAAGACCATAGCGAGTGCTTTCATCAGACCCCCTGCTGAATGCCTCGTCAAGCACAACGAATCTGAATGATCTGGATTTTGTCCTGCTCCACTCAAGACCAAATTGATAAACAAGGGCTGAGGCTAAAATAGTATAGGCAAGTTTTTCTTTCTGCCCACCTGATTTGCCTGATGAATCGCTGTAGAATTCTTTTTCAGTATCATCTGCAAACCATCTCTCACTGGCAGAAAACTCAAACCAGTTCCTGACATCTGTGACCTTTGTTGTCCAGTTAATGTCTGTCTGCCCGCCACTCTGGAATCTGTCCAAGATCTGCTTAACCCTGTTGAATCTTTCCTCTGTATAAATCTCTGCGTCTGCAAGGCTGTTTTCAAGGCAACCTCGCATCTGCGATTTAAAATCCCTGATTTCAATATCCTGAGTCTTTTCTGCCAGCAATTTTATATATGTCCCAGCATTATACCCTATCTCTTTCAAGGATTCATTGATATGCCTTATCCTGTCTTCAATAGCATTTGACATGATCTCAAGCTGATTTTTGAACATCGCAATATCATTGATAGTCCCTTTATTGAGCAGTTCTTTGAACCTGCTTTCGTATCTCGGCAGGTCTTCTTCTTTTATCTTGTTGTAAAATTGTCTGAATTCTGAAATAGCATCTATAGATGCATCAACCTCTATGGTCTCAGCAGGATAATCCATTTTGTATTTCTGCATTTTAGAGATTATGCCCTGGCCAACTCTTTCTTTTATGGCTCTTTTACTATCCCTAACATCCTCTAAAGATTTTCTGATTTCTTGCTGTATTCTATCTGCTGTTTCGATAGTCAATTCCCTGCCGTGCAAAATATCCTCAATTTTAGGGAATACTGCATTCTGCTCATCACCTGACATAAGAGTCAAAACCTGCTCACAATCCTTCATCAGCTTCTCGTAGTATTCAATTTTGCCCTTTATTTTACCTGCAGTCTCAGTTTTAGATTTCTGAAGTTCCTCTTTATCTTTAATATCTTTTTGAATATCAGCCAACTGCCTTTTTAATGACACCAGTTGTTCGGAGCTCTTCTCTAATTCCACGATTTGTGCCCTCAATTTTTCTATCTCGGATGCATCATGTTGCCAGTTTATATCTGCAAAATCTCTAAATTTTGTCAGGTCGTGCAGGTTGATCTTTTGATCATTTAACCTCTGCTGTTGGTTCTCAATGCCTTTTATGTCAGCGTCTGTTTTTTTGATTTGATTTTCAATTCGGGCAATCTCTCCCTCTATTGCCTTTATCTTTCTGTGATTGCTCCAGCCAAGAATATAAAATCTTCTGTCAGATATACTTCTGCGGTCATCCTTTTCATGCTTGAGCCTTCCTCCCTTTATCTGTCCATTGATAGTAATTGCCCTCGGCTCCCTCTGAAATTGTTCAATGTCATCGCAGCAGATATAATCAAAGCTCTCCATAAGCTCCTGCTCAAGCCAGTCATAGAAAGGTGTATCAGGCTTAATCTCTATCTTGTTAAAAAGAGATTTTTCAGAAATATCCCTCTGTATTCTATACCTCATGGAATCGGGGACTTTAAAATATACAAGCCTCCCTTTCAAGTTTGTCTTTTCCACATAATTGCTCACCCTCTTATAAAGGGCTTCCGGAACAAGCACACTCAATCCAAAATTATGCAGAAGCCTTTCAATTGCTCCTTCCCATTCCTTTTCTTTAGACTTTACCATTAGAAGTTCTCCGACAAAAGGAAGGTCGCTTTCATCAAGCACTAAGTCCTCAAGCATCATTCGCCGAATCCGGAGGTTTGCCTCGGGTATCTGGGTCTTTCTTTGCTTGAGGGATTCAAGCTCGGCCTTGTCTTGATTGAAGGCGTCAGTGAAATTTTTGTGCACTATTTTCAATTCATCCCTTTTTTCTATCAATGCCTTTAGTTCACCTTCTATCCGCTCCTTTAAATCGTCAGCTTTTTGCAATGTCTGATAAAAGGTCTCCTCATTTGTTGCCAGTGGAAGTTCCATATCACTTACAAGCCTTTTATAATGCTCATAGCTTTCAAGTTTTTTTGTCTTTGAATTCTCAAGCTCTTTAATCTGCCTCTCGATCTCTGCAATCCTCCGTCCTTCTTCATTGAACTCTACAGCAGCATGAAATGCCTTTTCATGATCCCTCAATCTTTCAATGTCCTGCTTCATATCTGCAAGAGAATTCTGTATCGCATCAATTTCGCTGTTGAGATTCTTTATTGCTTCTTTCAGAAGTGCTGATTTATGAACTGCAAAATATACCGGCAGGGTATCCAGACATTGCTGAAGTTCGGCTATCTCCTCTGCCAGTCCTTCGTAGCTGTCAGCCTCCTTTACCAGCGGTTCAAGCTGATCTGATTGCCTCTTGGCCTTCTGTACAGATTCATACGCCTTTGTAAGATTTTCATAGTTTTTCCTTAATTCCTCGATCTTTGTCTTTATATCAGGTCTTTCGAGCATATGATTTCTCACAAATTCGTTCAGGCTGCCGATAGACTTCATCGAGACAGTCTGATAAAACAGGTCAAGCGCCTTATCTGATTTTATGCCGAAGATATTGCGGAACTTTGAACTGTAATCGCTGAAACTCTCATAGACATATACGCCGTTAAGGGATTTCAATCTCTTTTTAAGCGGATATATGTCTTTTTCTCTGTCATCAAGGCGGAAATGTTCTATAATGCTCAAATCTCTGGTCGAAACTACAAAAAATTTTTCTATCCTCTCATTCCTGTTCCAGAAGACCTGCGCCAGTGCAACTCCCTGATCGTATCCTTCATTATAAAAATATGCAAGCAAAACAGAATAATCATTCTCTGTTCTCAAAAAGACAGATTTTGAGGAACTGTCCCATTCGCTCTTCTTCTTTTTATACTCGCCCCTGACATATGTGAAAAGGCTCCTCTCCTTACTGTCGGCTCCAGCGGCCTTATTGTAAACAATCTTCTGATGAGGAACCAGAAGACTTGTAATGGCGTCAACAAGCGTTGATTTGCCTGAACCTATGTCTCCTGTTAAAAGGGAGTTAAAACCATAAGGCTCTATCTTCCATACCTTTCGGTCAAAAGTACCCCAGTTCAACACCTCCATGCGGTGGAGGCGAAAGCCTATCAGGGACTTATCGGCTGAGAAATCAAGAATATCCTGCATATGATTCCAGTTTCTGCCTTATCTCAAGAAGTTTATCAATTGGAACCTTTGCCTTTAAAATACGCCTCACCTCGTATTCGGCATCATTGAGCTTCTTCAAAAAACCATAGTCAATTAGCTTATTAATGTCTGCGTCAAGTTTATCAATGACCTTTGCCTCATTAGTCTTCTCAGAAAGGAATATCCTCATCATATCTTTAATTTCGTCTTTATTCAAAATCAATCTCGTGGAGTCTCCACCGGTAACATCAAATTCAATCAATTTTTCGAGCAGCAATACGCAGAGGAGCGTGACAGAATAACTCAATGGTTGTTTTCTGATTAGCTCAGGTAGAACAACTTTATTTCCATCATTGATTTCTTCAGCAAATTGTTTCTGCCTTAAAAACGCAAACCCCTCTGATTCTGAGATATAGACCTCCAGACCAATCATCCCAAAATATTCTTTTATCTTGACCTGATAGTTAATCAGATTATCCCACAATGCCCTGTCATCATTATATACCACACCCTGCAAGAGTCTTATGATTGCAGGGGCATAGGGGGCTAACTTATTATTATCAGTCATCTGCAAAATATCACCTGCGGCATCTGAATCTCAAAATACCTGTTGGTTTCCCTGTTTTTTATAGTTATGGCTTCTGTTGTCTCATCGTTAATAAATGATTTGCTGTCCTTAGAAGCTATATCATAGTAGGCAAGAATCTCTGTCAGTCCCTTCTCTATTGGATAGACATCTGTTATCTGTTTAAGTGTTACCTGTGTTTTAAATTTTAACAACTCCCTTATGTTGTTTTTCAAAATATCATAATCAATATAAAGCTGTCTATACAGCACAGATGCATCAACCGAATCAGCATTTCCTTCTTCAAGTTCAGCAGCCCTGATTTCCACACCTTTTGCCGGACTGAACAACGGCCGTTCCATTATAAGTCTGATCTCAGGCCTATCCTCAACTGTCATAAAATCTTTATCCATAGGGGGATTATCCTTGATTTTAAGGGCAGATGCCTTTACTGTCCTGATCACTTCAATTATGCGCTTATTTTCGAGCAAAGTCTTGTCATCCAGATATCTCCTGAGTTGTTCTATAAGGTGATGGATTGTCTTATTTACCTTATCGCCTGCCTCTATCATAGAAACCTTAATCCTGTCTATAAAGTCGTCATTTTTTATATTCCTAACCTCTGGCAGCCTATTAACAGATTCGATCAAGTCATCCAGTTCTTCCTGTTTGGACTGCGACATCAAGAATTCCCAGAATGCCCTGAAGCTGTTCCCCTGATCGGTCTGCCATAGCAAATCATGGCTCCTGAATACGTCTTCCAGCAATTTTCCCTTCTTGAGATTGTTGTTCAACTGTTTTTCCCTTAAAGACCTGTCTATTTCGCGGAAGTTATATTCAATCTGCCTGAAATCAGAGATAAGCTTGCGCGCGGTATCATAGACCTCATAGAACCGCTCTTTTATCTGGGTTTCACTGAATTTTTCGATCTCGCCTGCCTTAATTTTTTCGATCTCTTTGTCGATCTCCTGTCTCTGCCTTTCCAGTTCAGCCACTCTCTTTTGAGGGTCATCGGAACTCTTATAGACAATTTCCTTTAAAATCTCATAAATTTTAAGCAGCCTTGATTCTGTTCCAACAAATTCCTTTTTATCCAGATCCCTTATCCACTCTATAGCCTTTTCTGTTGCAGGCGTGAGCTCAAACACAGGTTCATCACTGTCAGGCATATAGTATTTCCTTAAGAAACCTTCGGTAGCCCACCTTTCAAGATAATTTTTAGCCGAGTCGGGATAAATGTCATCCCCGTAATTTTCTCTCAGGTTATGCAGATAATCAGAAAGCCTTGTTGTTAATTCTATACTTGACAGCACAATATTATTATCCGACTTGAAATGCTGATATAAAAAGCTCACGATAAGCGGGGCATTTTCTAATCTTAAAAGCCTTAAAGATGGATTATGATCCTTCAGATACCTTATATATTCGTAGTCCACAAGATAAATTATAGCATAGCTTATTTCTTCATAACTTTTTGCAGCGCCTCTTTTGCAGCAGACATCTGCGCATCTTTCTTGCTCTTCCCTGTGCCGCTTCCATACAATCGACCGTTTATATAAACCTCTGCAGTAAAGACCTTTCTGTGTTCTTCCCCCTCTTGCTTTACAATCCTGTATTCTGGCAGAACTCCAAAGAGGCTCTGGCTTTTCTCCTGCAATTCGCTCTTAAAATCATACCCCTCTTTCTGAGAGATTATGCTACTGATCTTATCTCTAAAAAGCCTCAATATCACAGACTTTGCAGTCCCATAATCGCTGTCTAAAAATATAGCTCCCAATAAGGCTTCCACTGCATCAGAGAGGATCGATTTTTTTTGTCTTCCTCCTGTTGATTCCTCGCCCCTGCCGAGTCTCAGATATTTTCCGAGTGAAAGCCTTGTAGCTATCTCAAAAAGCACCGACTCCTTCACAAGGTAGGATTTCATCTTCGACATGTCTGCCTCTGTTAACGGGATAATGTGGCGGAAAAGGGACTCAGCAATAACAAGACCTAAAACAGAGTCGCCAAGAAACTCGAGCCTTTCATTGTCGCGGGGAGCTTCGTCTGGATTCTCATGATGGTATGATTTGTGAGTGAGGGCATCTACCAATAAATCCTTATTGTTAAAGCGATACCCTAAAAGGTCCTCAAGCCCCTCTATATCTTTTAAATAATAGGCAGGCATTGGTTCCACCAAAACCGAATGAATTGGACATTGCGTACTCAACATCCATCTGCTTTGCCCTGTTGGGTGCATAGTCAAGGTCGCATTCGGGATCGGGATCTTCGAGGTTTATTGTTGGAGGCACGATGTTGTTATAAATGCTCAGTACGGAGAAAATCGCTTCCACTCCGCCGGCAGCGCCAAGGAGATGTCCTGTCATGGATTTTGTTGAGCTTACGCATAACTTATATGCGTGTTCGCCAAAGACTGTTTTGATTGCCGCTGTCTCAAGCTCATCTCCATACTTTGTCGATGTTCCATGTGCATTGATATAATTTACCATTTCCGGTTCAATCCCGGCATCCTTTAAGGCTGCCTTCATGCACCGTGCAGCACCCTCTCCTTCAGGAGCTGGAGTTGTAATGTGATAGGCATCGCTGGACATTCCATAGCCTATAATCTCGGCATATATCTTTGCTCCTCTGTTAAGGGCACTTTCGAGACTCTCAAGGATTATCACCCCCGAACCCTCTCCCATAACAAAACCATCCCTTCCAGCATCAAATGGCCTGCTTGCCTTCTCAGGCTCATCATTTCGTGTTGACAATGCCTTCATAACAGCAAATCCGCCGATTCCGAGTGGGGTTATAACAGACTCGGTTCCGCCTGCAATCATTACATCGGCATCACCACGCTGGATTATCTTAAATGAATCGCCAATGGAATGACTGCCTGTTGCACAAGCCGTAACAGCAGCAGAATTGGGTCCCTTTGCACCGAATTTTATGGATACATTGCCTGATGCAAGGTTGATAATGAGCATAGGGATAAAGAAGGGAGATATCCTTCTGTATCCCTTTTCGAGATATATCTTGTGGTAATGCTCAATGGACGGGAGACCTCCCATGCCAGCTCCGATAATGACACCAACCCTTTCAGCATTCTCATCAGTAATCCTCAGTCCTGAATCCTCAACAGCCATTGTGGCAGCAGCCATAGCAAAATGGATAAACCTGTCCATCTTTTTTATCTCTTTTGCCTCGATATATGGAGCAGGGTCAAATCCTTTAACCTCGCCGGCAATACGCACAGGCATATGAGAGGCATCGAACTGGGTAATCTGGCATATCCCTGATCTGCCTTCAATGGCAGACTTCCATGACGCCTCCACACCTATTCCAATGGGTGTGACAAGACCAAGCCCTGTAACTACTACCCTTCTTTTCTCTATCATCCTACTTTATTCTTAATGTAATCTATTGCGTCTTTGACCTTTGCTATCTTTTCTGCATCCTCGTCAGGTATCTCGATATTGAATGCCTCTTCGAATGCCATAACAAGCTCAACAGTATCGAGAGAGTCTGCACCGAGATCTTCGACAAATGATGCCTCTGGTGTTACCTCTGATTGATCAACACCAAGCTGCTTAGATATGATCTCCTTTACTTTTTCGTCTACCATTATTACCTCCATCATAAGATTTTAGCTAACAGCTATCAGCTATGAGCTATTTACATATACATTCCGCCATTTACGTGTATCACCTGGCCTGTTACATAGCCCGATTCTGGCGATGCAAAGAATGCAACTGCACTGGCAACATCGTCCACGGTGCCGAATTTATTCATAGGAATAGTCTTGAGCATCTCCTGTCTTACATTTTCAGGCAGTGCATCTGTCATGGCTGTTGTAATAAAACCGGGCGCAACTGCATTCACTGTAATCCCCCTGCTTGCATATTCCCTTGCAATGGTCTTTGTGAGACCGACCATTCCTGCCTTGGAAGCGCTGTAGTTAGCCTGTCCTGGATTGCCCATGAATGCTACAACAGAGGCGATATTGATAATCCTGCCGTAGCGCTGCTTTGACATAACTTTAACAGCTTCCTTTGAACAAAGGAAAGTCCCCTTCAGGTTGATATTCATTACAGCATCCCAGTCTTCCTCTTTCATCCTGAGCAAAAGGCCGTCCCTTGTAATTCCTGCATTGTTGACAAGTATTTCGATCTTGCCGAATTCCTTGAGAGCGTTTTCAAAAATGGCAGCCACATCCGATGAATTTGAGACATCCGCCTTTAAGGCAATGCTCTTTATGCCTGTTTTCTCCAGCTCCGATGATGTTTCTTTTGCAATGTCTATATTTACATCAATAACAACGATATTCACCCCGCGCCTTGCAAGGGATTCTGCTATAGCCTTGCCGATACCCCGGCCTCCGCCTGTTATCAGTGCTGTATGTCCCTTCATAATCTTTGTCTCCCCGATGAAAAAGTCGGCTATCATTGTAGCAGAGAACCTACCCCATTTTCCAGTCATTTTTGTCCATACACCTCCATTGACACATAACGCTTTTCCTGTTATATTTTTTCTTACCATGGAAAGGATGATAAGAAGAACCGACATGAAGGATGTGCTTGCCATCATACTTGCAGGAGGCAAAGGAGAACGTCTGCATCCCTTGACCATTCATAGGGCAAAGCCTGCTGTCCCCTTCGGCGGCAAGTACAGGATCATAGACTTCACCCTCAGCAACTGCATCAACTCTGATATAAGGAAAATAGCAGTAATTACACAGTACAAATCCCTTTCCCTTGACAGGCATCTTGCACTGGGATGGCAAAACCTCTTTAATCCAGAACTTGATGAGTTTATCATCTCCATTCCGCCACAACAAAGGGTAAGTGAAAGCTGGTATACAGGAACAGCAGATGCCGTATATCAGAATATTTATTTTATTGAAAAGGAAGAGCCTCCCTATCTGCTCATCCTGTCAGGAGACCACATATACAAAATGGACTACTCGGAAATGCTCGCCTTTCATGTAGAAAAAAAGGCAATCGGGACAGTTGCAGCAATAGAGGTAGATGAAAAGATCGCATCCTCCTTCGGCATAATGGAAGTTGACAGCGAATGGCGAATCATAGGTTTTGAGGAAAAGCCCCAAAAACCAAAGACAATACCAGGAAACCCAAACCAGTGTCTTGCATCTATGGGCATTTATATATTCAATACAGAGGCAATCATAGAAGAACTCAAGGCAGACGCTGCAAAATCGTCTGCACATGACTTCGGCAAGAATATAATACCTAACATGCTTAAATCAAATAAACTCTTTGCATATAATTTCAGGGATGAAAATAAGAAAGAGGCAAAATACTGGAGGGACGTAGGAACCATAGACGCTTACTGGGAAGCCAATATGGACCTCGTCTCTGTGGATCCATTGTTAAACCTCTACGATAAGGACTGGCCTATAAGGACATATCAATGCCAGAACCCTCCTGCCAAGTTCGTATTTGCACAGGAGCAAAAAGGCGGAAGGCTCGGAATATCGCTGGATTCCATTGTCTGCGATGGATGCATAATAAGCGGCGGAAGGGTACAGAATTCGGTACTGTCTCCTAATGTCAGGATAAACAGTTGGGCATCTGTAAAGGAATCCATCCTCATGGAAAATGTAGAGATAGGCAGATATGCAAAAATAAAAAGGGCAATCATTGACAAGGATGTATATATCCCCCCTGAAATGTTAATTGGATACAATCTGAATGAAGACAGGAAAAAATTTCATGTGAGCCCGAATGGCATAGTGGTCATTCCAAAGGGGATGAATTTCAGAAAGCTTTGAAAAAAATATATACTCTCGGGACAAGCAGAAGGAGTGAGGAGGATTTCATAGAAATCCTCCTCTTTTATGATATAAAAACTGTCATCGATGTCAGGCGATTTCCAAAAAGCAAGCTGCAAATATTCAATAAAGAATACCTGCAAGACCTTTTAGAGAGAGAAGGAATATCCTATGTCTTTGTCGGTGTTGAACTCGGGGGATTCAGAAAAGGCGGATACGAGGCATATACAGAAACAGAAGATTTTAAACAGGGGATCGATAAGCTCGAAGAGTCTGTCAATAATAATGCTGTTATAATATGCGCTGAAAGGTTTCCGTGGAAGTGCCACAGACGATGGATAGCGAGGGAACTTCACAGAAGGGGATGGATTGTGGAGCATATAATAGATAAAGGAAAGGTCTGGATTCCCAAATAAAATTCAAAACTCGTTAATATCAAACAATGGCCATAAAAACACAACCGATGCGAAAAAAAATTATCGAGATGTTCAAACGGCAGAAACAGGTGAACGTAATTTAAAACTCCACTATCATATTATCGATCAGCCGTGTGCTGCCGATTTTCACCGCTACTGCAAGAAGATTTTGCCTTTTAAACTCACTTAACTCATCGAGGGTATTAGTATCATAAACCCCTGCATATTGTATTTCAGAAATGAGCGGCTCTGCCTTAAGCATATCGTGCATCTGTTTTCTGACATCCACCGGATTTGATTCACCTGATTTTGTCATTTTTGATGCAGAAAGCAGGGTCTTGTAAATAGCGGCTGCCGCCTCCCTCTCTTCATGGCTCAGGTACATATTCCTCGAGCTCATTGCAAGACCATCCGGTTCCCTGAGAGTCGGACAGATAATTAAATCCACATCCATATTCAGGTCTTCTACCATCCTCTGAATAATAGCTGCTTGTTGAAAATCTTTCTGACCAAAATATGCTGCTACAGGTTTTACTATATTAAAGAGCTTGCACACAACTGTTGCTACGCCTGTGAAATGTCCCGATCTGAAAACTCCGCACAGTTTATCGGATAAATCTTTTACTGTTATATATGTAGAGAATCCATCGGAATACATAGACTTTGTATCTGGCATAAATAGAATGTCTACTCCTTCCCTTTTCAGTTTTTCCATATCCCCTTCCATATCCCTCGGATATTTCTCAAAATCCTCATTAGGAGCGAACTGTATCGGATTTATAAATATACTTACAACCACTATATCGTTCTCACTCTTTGCCCTCTTAATGAGGCTGAGATGTCCTTCATGCAGGGCGCCCATTGTAGGGACAAAACCTATCGTCTTGCCATTGTGCAGGTGCCTCTTTGAAGTTTCTTTCATTATACTGGGAATTCTGATAGTTTCCATCTTATTAATTTATACAAACCGTCTATGTCTATTCAAGTAAATAATCCTATTTTTGCCGATAAAACTTGAAAACCTTTATTCTATCAGTCATTGCGAGCACCCGAAGGGTGCGTGGCAATCTCATTGCAAAAAGGCGAGATTGCTTCGCTTCGCTCGCAATGACGGCTTTCTATCGGCAAATCAGGG
>CALGPO010000066.1 GCA_937960465.1 uncultured bacterium | reverse complement strand
ATACCTGTTTTTCTTGTTTTTGCCCTTTTGACATATAGCCGCAATGGGCTCTGGAAAAGCGAGCTATTACTCTGGAAGGATACTGTTGAAAAGACAAATCACTGGTATCCAAAGAGTGAATATGCAAGGACATTGCTTTCTCAAGGAAGGCTGAAGGAGGCACTAAAAGCCTCTGAAGAATCACTGTCTCAAGCTATTGGTGAAAATGCTGATGCAAAATCACTATCTAAAATATACAATAACATCGGCCGTGTATATGTAGAAGATGGCGATTTTGATGCTGCTTTTGTTTACTTCAATAAAGCTATAGAAAGCAGCAAAACTAATCCAATTCCATATCATAATCTTGGAGAGATCTTATTATCTAAGGCAAAAAATGAAAAAAACAACAGGCAATTTAACTTGAAACAGGCTGAAGGTTATTTCACAAAGGCTATTGAAAATGACCCGTATCTATTCGAATCTTATCTGGGTCTTGCAGAAGTGTTTTTTGTGGCAGGAGATATTAAGTCTGCAGAGGCTTTTTATTTGAAGGTTATAAAACTATCTCCCAATACCACATATTCTGCTGAGGCTGTAAAGGGGCTCTTAAGGCCAGAGTTCTTAAAGGCAAATTTAAAATGACAAGACTTTCAGTGATAATACCTGCCTATAATGAAGGTGAAACTATATTTCAGAATCTTTTAACCGTTTCAAAAACTATAAGGGCAGCAAATATCGACTTTGAGATAATCCTCGTTGACGACGGCAGTTCTGATAATACATTTGTTGAGGCTAAAAGGGCATCTGAGTATTCGAAACAGATAAGGATTGTTCATCATGAGCATAATGCAGGTAAGGGAACTGCATTCAAGACAGGTTTTCAGAACAGTACTGGTAAATATATTGCTTTGCTGGATGCTGACCTCGATTTCCATCCATCCCAATTATTAAAGATGCTTAATGCATTGCAACAGGCCAATGCAGATATTGTCATAGGCTCCAAATATCATAGGGAATCAAAGATGAATTATCCCTTTCTGCGGAGGATTATGAGTAAGGGATATGCCTTTTTAGTGAAGCTTCTTTTTAAAATGCCGTTTAGGGATACCCAGTCAGGGATAAAGGTATTTAAAAGGGAGATTCTTGAATCTGTCTTGCCATCTATGCTCAGGAGCAAAGGGTATGCCTTTGATGTCGAGATATTACTTGCTGCATATAAGCAAGGTGCACATATTATCGAACATCCTGTTGTTTTGAACTTTGTCAAAAACAAACGAGGCTTTCCTCTCAAAATGGTTCTTAATCTATTTGCAGAGACAATAAAAATCAGGCTTAAATCATAGGAAATGGGACGTTTTTATTTTTCAGGAGGAGTTGGAAACACCCCTTTTTTATTATATGGTATAATTATTTGTGAAACTATCAAGGCATGCAAGAAATAATATAAGGCTATACGAAATAAAGGAAGATGAGATAGTCAATACAATAGAATTACCTGATTTTACTGTTAAAGAAGGCAACAAAACTGTCGCACTGAAGAGATTCTCAAGCCGTTTCTCAGGTTATCTTCTCAAAGTGGTTTATGAAAAAAGAGAGAGCGATATATTTGTAATAACAACGTATCCCTTAAAAAGACAACAATGGAGGCAGAAATGAAAGTAACATATGATAAAGAGGCAGACGCCGCTTATATAAGATTCTCAACTAAACGCCCTGACGGAGCCATAGAGATACAAGAGGGTATAATTCTTCATATGACTTTAAACAATGAGATAGTTGGTATTGAGATTTTGGATGTAAGTAAAAAAATACCAGTGAAAAGCCTTTACAAGCTTGAATTGAATCCATTAGCAGCGTGATAAGATAGTAAAATGAGCAGTTTTTATTTTTTAAAATTGCCTTTGCCTGATAATAAAACCTTTCACTGGGGGTAGTATGTATTTCATCGGACTCGATGCCGGTTCAGTGGCTATCAAGATTGTTGTCCTTGATGAAAAAGGCAATAAAATTGAAGGACATTATGCAAGACATTACGGACATCCTGCCAGGGTATCATTTGAACTCTTAAAGGAAATTAAAGGTAAATTTCATGGAAATTCTCTTTCTGTTACAGGCTCTGCAGGAAAGGCAATTGCCTCAGCGCTTAAGATAAAGCCCATCAATGAGATTGTCTCTCAGTCCTATTCCATTAAGAAACTATTCCCTCATATCAATACTATCATAGAGCTTGGAGGAGAGGATTCAAAGCTCATTATTCTTGAAAACGGTGCGATAAAGGACTTCTCCATGAATTCTGTATGCGCTGCCGGCACAGGCTCTTTTCTTGAGCAGCAGGCAGAGAGATTGAGGCTTAGCATAGAGGAATTCAGCGAAATTGCTGCACAATCAAAGAGGCCTTCCAAGATTGCCGGCAGATGCAGTGTCTTTGCCAAATCAGACATGATACATCTTCAGCAGATTGCAACCCCTGTTGAGGATATCATTGCTGGATTATGTTTTGCGGTTGCAAGGAATTTCAAAGGAACTATTGCTAAAGGCAGAGACTTGAAACTGCCAGTGTCATTTCAGGGCGGCGTGGCTGCCAATAAGGGAATGATAAGGGCATTTAAAGAGGTGTTTGGTCTCGATGAACTCTTTGTCCCCGCTGATTTTGCATTTATGGGCGCATTGGGAGCTGCACTGAAAGACATGGATGAAGGCATTGTAAATATTTTTAATCTAAAAGATTTAGAGCAATTCATTTCATCCACACAATTCTCAGAAAAAGGTCATGTGCCTTTAATATCAGAAGGGGATGGATTTTTTGAAAGACACATGGACAGAGCAGCAGAACAGCAGGGCAACAGGGCAACAGGGCAAAAACAAGCTGCTGCGCTACTTAGCAGTTACGTTACTGTTCCAAAAAAGGCTTATCTTGGCATTGACATAGGCTCTATTAGTACCAATCTTGCTGTAATTGATGAGAATGGGAACCTTCTATCCAAGCGTTATCTCATGACTGCGGGCAGGCCCATCGAGGCTGTAAAACAGGGTCTTGAAGAGATATATGCTGAAATAGGAGAAGGGGTGGAGGTTGCAGGCGTTGGCACTACAGGCTCTGGAAGATACATGATTGCAGACTATGTGGGTGCTGATATTGTGAAAAACGAGATTACTGCCCAGGCCACTGCTGCAATATTTATTGACCCGAGTGTGGATACCATATTTGAGATAGGAGGACAGGATTCAAAGTATATTTCAATAAGGGATGGCATTATTGTTGACTTTGAGATGAACAAGGCATGCGCTGCAGGAACAGGCTCCTTTCTGGAGGAGCAGGCTGAAAAGCTTGATATTTCTGTAAAAGGTGAGTTTGAAGAGTGCGCCTGCCGTTCAAAGAGCCCATGCAGGCTTGGGGAGCGATGTACGGTCTTTATGGAAAACTCCCTTATGGCAAATCTCCAGAGAGGCGCTGATAAAAACGATCTCCTTGCAGGGCTCGCATACTCTATTGTGCAGAATTATATAAACAGGGTTGTTGCAGGCAAACCAATTGGTAAGAACATCTTCTTTCAGGGTGGTGTTGCATTTAATAAAGCGGTTGTCGCTGCCTTTGAGAAATATGTCGGCAGAAATGTAACTGTTCCTCCAAACCATGATGTTACAGGCGCTATTGGCATGGCACTCATTGCAAGAGATTATATGAAAGGGCAAAAACTCCAAACAAAATTCAAGGGATTTGAACTTTCTAAAAAACCTTATGAAATAAGCTCCTTTGAGTGCAAGGGATGTCCTAATGTCTGCGAAATAAACAGGGTAAAGATTCAAGGAGAGGAAGGCTATCTCTTTTACGGCGGAAGGTGCGAGAAATATGATGTGAGGCGCTCTAAAAAATCAACACTTCCAGATTTATTTTCATTCAGGGAAGATATGTTGTGGAAGGCGCATAATGAAAGAGCAGAAGGGCAGAAGAGCAGAAGAGCGAAGGATGCTTCTAAGCTTCCGCGCTTCAGCGCTTCCGCGATAAAGATCGGCATACCGTATATCTTTTTCTTTCACGACTATCTGCCCTTCTGGTCAACCCTCTTATGGGAACTCGGTTTTGAGGTTATTGTTTCTCCAAAGACAAATAAACAGATTGTGAACCTCGGGGTAGAGACTGTCATTTCAGAGGCATGTTTCCCTATAAAAGTTGCTCACGGGCATATCAAATGGCTCAAGGATGCCGGTGTTGATGCCATCTTTATTCCCAGCTTTATAAACATAAATCAAAACGGTGATGAGTATAATCGTGGAGTTGCATGTCCTCATGCACAGACAATCCCTTATGTTTCAAGGGCTGCGATGGCGGACATGAAGACAATTACTCCTGTTATTGATCTCGGTCTTGGTGTAGGTTATCTCAGGAAGGAATTAAAGAGGTCATTGAGTGACTATGGTGTAAGAGACAGGGATATTGAAAGGGCGATTGGAATTGCCCAATCTGCCCAGGATGAATTTCAGAGGGCAATTAAAGAGAAGGGAAGGGAGATACTGGGAATCGGAGATATGGAGGAAGTTTTCACCCATTCACCTATTCACCCATTCACTCATTCACTCATTCACCCATTCACTCATTCACCGACTATTGTAGTCATCGGCAGGCCGTATAATGCCTTTGATTCCGGTGTTAATCTCGAAATTCCGAAAAAGCTGTCCCATATAAATGTCATTTCAATACCTATGGACATGCTTCCATTGGATAATGAAAGGCTTGAGGATACATGGCCGAATATGTACTGGAGGTCGGGGCAGAGGATATTAAGGGCAGCGAGGGTTGTAAGGAATACGCCTAATCTCTATGCTATTTATATTGGAAATTTCTCATGCGGCCCTGATTCCTTTATACTCAAATATTTTAAGGAAGAGATGGATGGGAAGCCCTTCCTGCATATAGAGATAGACGAGCATAGCGCAGATGCAGGTGCAATAACACGATGCGAGGCATTCCTTGACAGTATTGAACAGCAGAGCAGAAGCCTGTCAGGGCGTAAGGGCGGAAGTTCAAAAGATATATTCGCGCTTCCGCGCTTCCGCGCTTCCGCGCTAAAAAAACGCACCGTTTTTATTCCACGCATGGCTGACCATGCCTTTGCACTAAAGGCAGCCTTTGAATACTGTGGTGTTCCTGCAGAAGTGCTTCCTGAATCAAACAAAGAATCTGTGGACCTCGGCAGGAGATATGTGTCGGGCAAGGAATGCTATCCCTATCTCGTAACAGCAGGCGACATGCTCAGAAAGGTATTTTCATCTGATTTCAGGCCTGCTGAATCGGCATTTTTTATGCCATCTGGCACAGGTCCTTGCAGGTTTGGGCAGTACAACATATCCCACAAACTCATACTCGAAAAACTTGGACTGAAGGACATCCCTATCTTCGCACCCAATCAGGATGTCCAGTTCTACAGAGACCTTGGTATTGTGGGTAAGGACTTTTCCATGAAGGCATGGGAAGGGATTGTTGCATATGAGATACTTACGAAGTGCCTCCACGAAACAAGGCCTTATGAAAAGACAAAGGGCGACACCGAGGAACTTTATAATTCTTATCGTGAAAGGATTTATCAGAGCCTTACCGGGAAAAACGGAGATACGAGAGGTCTTTTGAAGAAGATGAAGAATGACTTTTTGTCTATACCCAAAGAGGAAGAAAAAAGGCCTGTTGTAGGTGTTATTGGAGAGATATTCGTAAGGTCCCATAAATTTTCCAACGAAGACCTTATAAAAAAGATAGAAGCCCTTGGAGGGGAGGTATGGCTTGCTCCTATAGAGGAGTGGATATATTATGTAAATACCATGTCTTTTAGGAAAGCCTTGATAAAAAAAGACAGGTCTGCTATGATTAGTATCTTCCTTAAGCGGTTCTTTCAGAAAAGAATTGAGCACAGATTTGCCGAACCATTTAAAGGCTTCCTGAAAACCTTGAAGGAACCCGAAACAAAGGAGATACTGGCAAAGGCAGCGCCTTATGTCCACGACTCATTTGAGGGAGAGACCATCTTAAGCGTGGGCAAGGCAATAGACCTTATTGAGAGGGGCGCATCTGGCATAATTAATGCCATGCCCTTTGGCTGTATGCCAGGTACTATAGTTACGGCACTGATGAAGGCAGTAAGCAGGGACTATGGCGTGCCGTGCATAAGTATTCCATATGATGGAACAGAATCGCCGGCCACAGAGCTTCAACTTGAAGCATTTATGGAGGCAATTAATAAGTAGGAGGTGATGTTGTGGGTAATGTTGTAAAGTGGCGTAAAAAGAAGATGCGCAAGCATAAACACAAAAAACTGCGCAGAAGGACAAGGGCTCAAAGGAGAAAATAAGCGGAGAAAATAGAAGGAGCCGATAATGAAAGATATAATTGCTTTAAAGGAAAAACTTAGCCTTATGGAACAGGAGTTAAAAACCATTGCTGATAAAGTCACAAAATTGCAAGGGGATTTAGAGGAAATTGATGATTTGAAATCAGAGATAAAGGGGTTAAAGATATTTCTTGGAAGGGTTCATCCGGAATTTAAATCCCAATTCCCTGATATACTCAAGAAATTATAAGACTAATCGAATCTTGTGATCTTGGCTCCTATGAAGGGCATTGATTTGATGTAATCTTTAAATAAAACCTTTTTTACAGCGCCGCCTTTGCCTTTTATGCCGCCTGCATGGATTAAATAGATCTGTCTGTCTTCTGTTCCCTGTCTTCTGACTTCTG
Organism: uncultured bacterium; assembly: GCA_937960465.1. Lineage (GTDB taxonomy): Bacteria > Nitrospirota > Thermodesulfovibrionia > Thermodesulfovibrionales > Dissulfurispiraceae > Dissulfurispira. The sequence continues at coordinate 11,680 of CALGPO010000066.1, read as the reverse complement.
TCTTTATTATCCCTATGTGCCCTACTATTTCCTCTGAGATTCTTTTTGCTGGATTTTTTATGAAAAAGATAATGTCCCCGCTTTTTAATTTCTGCATTTCTTTCAAGAGTTCTCTTGAAGGCAGCATATCAATGGAGTCCAATCCCCTTGAGCCTTTTATTTTTGTGACCCTTCCAATTTCTGATGTTATTTCTTTTCCCCACTTGCCGCTTGATATCATGTCTTCGCCATATTCAAAGCGGTCATCATAATTGACCACCTTACTGTCTTTTAAAATACCTTTTGTATGGAATCTTTTGTCCAGCGCAATTTCAATCGCCTCATCATGATTATTGCTCAGTGCAAGCTCTACCGTCCTGAATATCAGATACATGCAGTCCACCCTTTCGTCCGCCACAATAACTCCTCTGGCAACATATTCTCCTATTGGGTTGATATCGTATGGAGCACCAACAAACCTTTCAGCCCAGAATGCTATCCGCTCACCAACTGGCCTGTCTTTTAGTCTGGACTGATATTTGAGGATTTCTTCATGGGTGAGTGCAAAGCAAACTGAGTTTATAATGTCTGTTTGGTTCATGAGGTCTATTATGTTAAAACAAAATAAATTTAATAAACATAATAAATTCAATAAATACAAGGGACTCAACAAATGTCTCATATGCTATAATACCACATGTCAGAAATTATCAACCCCTTTTCCACCACAGGCATCGGCAGCCTTCCGCACAGAAATCCCGAGGAGGCTTGCGAGCTTATACTCAGGACATTCGATATCCCTTTCTGGCCTCAGTTGCCGAAACGCTCATTTAAAGAGTCCATGATCATCCAGTATTCTGAAGGAATGCCTTATATAAGGACGAATGAAAAGGAGCAGGAGGCGTGGATTATAAGGGATGGAAGTGACGAGCTTGAAAGATTTTATGAATCATGTGCGGAAAATGCAAAGATAGCCATATCCGAAGATTATGCAATGGGATTGCATATATTTTTAAAGATGATAAAGGGCAGGAGATTTCGGATATTAAAAGGGCATGTTACAGGTCCTCTCACATTCACACTTGGACTCAAAGACAACTACGGAAGGCTTGTGTATTTTGATGAGGAACTGCGTGAAATCTCATCCATGCTTTTAAAGGCAAAGGTGCGGTGGCAGATAGATTTATTAAAGCAGCATTCGGACAATGTTATCATTTTTATTGACGAACCGATCCTCTCTGCAATAGGCAGTTCATCCTATCTCGGGGTTGACAGCGAGGAGGTCCTGAGACTGCTTAAAGACATGGTGTCTGCAATTGAAGAGGCAGGTGGAATATCAGGCATACACTGCTGTGGCAGGGCAGACTGGCCGATGGTGATTAAGAGTGGTGCCCGGATACTGAACTTCGACGCCTTCGAGTATTTCGATACCCTTGCCATATATCACGAAGATATAAAAAGTTTTCTAAAAAATGGCGGATACCTTGCATGGGGAATTGTGCCTACATCGGATGCCATTAACTCTGTTGATGACAGATATATCAATAAATTGATGGATACCCATCTCAAAAAAATATATGAGCATATACCCTCCGAACTCATTAATTCGCAAATCCTCATTACGCCTTCATGCGGGACAGGCTCAAGGAGTATAGAGGAGGCCATCAAGGTTTTCCAATTGATAATGAGGCTGAAAGAGGCGATGGTATGAGATAGATACAGATACCGCATGAGGCGGGACAGCGGGAGGAATAATTGGTAAAGTATAACAAAAGGAGGAACGCTATGGGAACTATAACTAACGAACTTGCAGAGAAGATTAAGTCCTTGCCTGACATTGAAAAGATTGAACTGGTGGATTCCATCTTGATGCAGCTTGATAAGCCTGATCCCGAGATAGACCGCATTTGGGCAGAAGAGGCGCGTAAACGCTGGTTGGCATACAAAGCGGGGAAAGTAGAGACGGTGTCTTATGATCAGGTGATGGACAAATATCGCACCAGATGAAAATTCGCTTTTTAAAGCCCGCACAATCCGAGGTTGACGATGCCTTTTTATGGTATGACTCTCAAACGCATGGTTTGGGAACGCAATTTTTGGATGATCTTGACCGAGCAGTCAGAAGAATTGTGGCTTTTCCATTAGCGCATACAGAAATAGAAGATGGTCTTAGGCGTTGTCTTCTGTCAAAATTTCCATACGGAATAATCTACGGCTTTGATTCTGAAATTGTCATTGTTGTTGCAGTTGCCCATCTGCATAGAGAGCCTCGCTACTGGATTGACAGATTATAAGGCGCAGCTAATATAGTGAACTGCGTCAATGTTGTGTTTCCCCAAAATACTTATCGAGCCATGATATAATAAACATCGAAACTTATGACTGCAAAGCTGGAAGAAGGTATTTTTATTTCATTCGAAGGCATAGAGGGCACAGGAAAGACCACACAGGCAAGGCTGCTGTCAGAGCGTCTTGTTGAGAAGGGCTATGAGGTGATACTGACTCATGAGCCCGGAGGAACGGTTATCGGCAACAGGATTCGTGAAATACTTCTTCATGTGGATCACATGGGAATGTCTTACATGACAGAGCTTCTTCTTTATAATGCTGACAGGGCGCAACATTTAAACGAAAAGATTCTTCCGGCTGTGAATGACGGAAAGATCGTTGTTACCGATAGGTTTACTGATTCAACAATTGCTTATCAGGGCTACGGCAGGGGTATAGATATAGAGCTTTTGAAGTCTATAGACCTTATTGCAGCAGGCGGTATAAGGCCGGATTTGACCATACTTTTTGACATAGATGTCGAAACAGGATTGAAGAGGAATAGGGAAATAAACAAGGTTGACAGGCTTGAGCTCGAAGCTATTGAATTTCATAAGAAAGTCCGTGAAGGCTATTTGAAGATTGCAGAAGCAGAGGCTGAAAGGATAAAGATTGTTGATGCATCTCTGCCACTGAAAGATGTCAGTGAAAAAGTATGGGAGATTGTGAGATGGCGCTTAGGAATATAATCGGTCAGGACAAGGCATTAAGAATACTTCTGGGAACCCTGAAAAGGAACAGGGTGCCTTCATCTGTCCTGTTGTCAGGAGATTCCGGCATCGGCAAAAGACTTGCTGCAATAAATTATGCTAAGGCGATTAATTGTCTTGAGCCTGCTGATTTTGACTGCTGCGATAAATGTGTGTCATGCCGCAAAATTGATTCAGGAACCCATCCAGATGTGCTGGTCGTAACTCTCGATAATGTCGAAGAAGTGCTTTCTTTAAAGGAGAAGACAGGCAAAGATAAAAACAGATATGAATATCCGATAGAGGCAGTGCATAAAATAGAAGAGATGCTTTATCTGAGCCCTTATGAAGGCAGAAAAAAAATTATCATCATTGACGATGCAGATGCCATGAATATTAATGCGGCGAATGCGTTTTTAAAGACCCTCGAGGAGCCGCCGCCCGACAGCCTGATAATACTCGTATCATCAAGTCCTGACAGCTTGCTGGACACTATAAGGTCGAGGTGCATAAATGTTCGTTTTTATCCATTGCCTGTTGATGGATGCAGGGAAGTGATTTCCAAAAATATAGATTCAAAGAATATTGATTTTGTACTGAATCTTGCTATGGGAAGGCCTGGTCTTGCAGTATCAAGGGATTTTATAAAAGAGAACGAGTGGTTTACTGGACTTTTAAATAATATGATTTATGAGAAATCAAAGGATGCATGGTCAGATAAAGGAGAAATCAGGGCATGGCTTGATATGGCCTTTATTCTCTTGAGGGATATGGCTATTTATAAAATTACAGAAAGGCAATCCGATCTGATATCAGGCAATAGGCAATGGGCGATAGGCAATAATCAGAAAATCAAGGACATTCTAAATTCGTATCAAGATATGCAGCAGGTAAGGGGTCTCCTTGATTTTAATCTCAATAAATCCATAACATGGAATTATGTGGCAAGTATAATAAAAAATATATTTATCAAAGAGTTATGTTAATTCCATGCCGCAACATCAACATTGTGGACGGCTTGTTTGTAATCTTTCAACTTGAATACGAATTGAAGGAAATCTTCAAGTCCAAAAATTTTAATGCTGTTAAGCTACAAAGCTTAAGCAAGGCTCATTCTCTATTGATTCAACAGGTATGGAGATTTTGACAGGCTTTTGTCTGTCTTTAAATTTTATTGATTTTATGTAGGACATAGAGTCTTTAATCACTATATGACACTGTTCTTGAATCATCTGAATATATAGCATTCTTATTAATTTATCATTCGCTACCCCTAAAGGTTTGCTTTCATTTTCCCATCTTGATACATTAACAGTATTAACATCTAATACACCTGAGATATAATGGGGTCAGGTCTTTAATCTTGCTATTTGGTTTTAGGCATGTATAATATATTTTATAGCAAGACCGTTAAGAATCGAATACGATGGTGCATTGTATCACATTACATCACGGGGCAATGAGAGGAAGCCCATTTTTAAGGAAGACGCTGACCGAGAAATTTTCCTTGACACACTTCATAATACAAACAAGAGATACAACTGGATATGCCACACCTATTGTCTCATGGATAATCATTATCATCTTGTCATAGAGACCCCTGATAGTAATCTCTCAAAGGGGATGAGGCAGTTAAATGGCGTATATACACAGTTATTCAATAAAAGGCACAACCGAGTAGGTCATATATTTCAGGGCAGATACAAGGCTATATTGATACAGAAAGAGAGCCATTTACTTGAGGTTTGCAGATATGTAGTATTAAACCCTGTTAGAGCGAAATCGGTAAAGAGAGTTGAGGATTGGAGGTGGAGTAGTTACTGTGCAACGGCTGGAGAAGATAAATCACACCCTTGTTTAACGACGGACTGGATATTGGCGCAGTTTGCACAAAAGAAAGGGGTAGCGGAGAGGAAATACAAGGAGTTTGTAAGGGCAGGGATAGGAAAGGAGGGGATATGGGAAGGTATAAAGGGTCAGAGCATACTTGGGAGCGATGAGTTTGCAGAGAAACTAACTAAGTATGTAAAAGGATATGAAGATATAAAAGAGATACCAAGAAGTCAGAGATATATAAATAGGCCTGCACTGAAGGAGATATTTAAGGAAGGAATGTTGTTGAATAGAAAAGGCAGAAACGAACAGATAAAAGAGGCGGTTAACAGATATGGTTACAGCCAAAAAGAGGTTGCAGATTATCTTGGCTTGTATTATAGGATTGTAAATAATATCTAAGTTGAGCGATTTTGTAAGGCAGGCACTGCTACAAGACTTTAAAAAGTGCTTGCTCATGTGTATATGAGAGATAACAAATGCATCATCTATCAAGTATCCAATGTAGTAGATGACGGATACAGGATAGAAGTTTACAAAAGTGCGGAGTTTAAAGTCTTTCCGTAGCACCTGCCTTACAAACCTGAATATAGAATCGCTCAATTTAGGTATGATATAATATAATAGTTTTATGAAAAAGTTCGGTCTATTGGTTCTGAAACTAATTCTGTTCTGTCTGCTGCTACAGCCTGCCCATGCGTCAGAGCCCATAAAAATCGGCTTGAGTCTTGGACTTACAGGCAAATATTCGGAAATGTCGGATATGCAGATGAAGGGCTTCAGGCTGTGGGAGCGGGATGTTAATGAGCGCGGAGGATTGCTGGGCAGGAACGTAAAACTTATTATATACGATGACAAAAGCGATCCCCGACTTGCAAAAACGCTTTATGAGTATCTTATCCTGATAGATAAGGTGGATATTGTCTTCGGCCCTTATTCCAGCGAGACAACAGAGGCAATACTGCCGGTAACGGAACAATACGGCTATCCTGTTCTTGTAGCAGGTGCCTCTGCAGACAGCCTTTGGCAGAAGGGTTATAAATATGTATTTGGGGTTTACACTACGGCGAGCAAATACACTATCGGCTTTCTCGAACTGCTTGTCAAAAATGACCTGAATAATATTGCCATCGTTTATGCAGATGATTCCTTTTCAAGGAATGTCGCAAACAGCACAAAGAAATGGGCAGAGCGGTTCGGGCTTAATATCCTTTTATTCGAGGAGTTTAAAAAAGGCACAAAGAATCTTGATAATATAGCACAAAAGGCAAAGACATCAAAGGCTCAGACTTTAATCATGTGCGGACATTTTGACGAATCTGTAAACATGCGTCTTTCACTCAAAAATATTGGATGGCAGCCCAGAGCATACTATGCAAGCGTAGGACCTGCAACGCAGGATTTTCATGATAAACTGGGTATAGATGCTGACTACACATTCTCTTCATCTCAGTGGGAGCCTCATATAAAATTTCCTGATTCTAAGAAATTTACAAACTCCTTTATTGAAAAATACAAGAAGATGCCTTCATATCATGCTGCAACTGCCTATGCTGCAGGGCAGATACTGGAGACTGCGCTAAAAAGGTCAGGGAACCTTGACAAGAATAGAATAAGGGATCTTTTATCTGAAATGGATACAATGACCATTATAGGCAGGTACGGCGTTGACATGACAGGAATGCAGATAAAACACTTTAATCTTATTATCCAGTGGCAGAATGGGAAAAAGGAGATTGTCTGGCCTGAAGAACTCAAGACAGCAAAGCCCATTTTTAAATGAAAGACCTTAGAGACCTTAGACATATAACGCACAGCCTTGCATTCAGAATTATTGCGCCTGCAATCTCGTTAATATTAGCCACAGGTTTGCTGTTTTATATATTCGTCCTCCGTTATGTCTCGGATTTTACAGAACAGCATATTAAGGACTCCATTACAGGAATTTCGAGGGAGATATACAATATCTGCGACAGAAATCTGAATGAGCTTCTAAAAACAGGGCTTACAGATGATGAAAAAGCTATAAGAATTAAAAAGGTGTTAACCATTAGTATGATAGAGAACTTTCTGCAGCGGAACAAATTCAAAGGCATTATATATGAGAAAGGCAATGAATTGCTTGTTTGCTGCATTTCACCCAAACTTTTAAAGGCTGTTATAAAAAATGCAAGAGACAATACATTTGCTGTTATGGAATATGATGGCACTAAACATTACATTTATCAGATGCATTTTGAGCCATGGGACTGGCGTATAATCCTGCTAAAAGATGCTGCCGATTACTCGGCACTTGTAAAAAAGGTGAGACTCTCATACGCATCCACAAGTCTTTCACTTGCTATAGCAGGGCTTCTGACGCTGCTTTATTTAAAGAAATCGATTAAATACCCAGTAAATAAGATCATATCCTCCCTTAAGGCAGGCAATCAGCCTGAATACAAAGGCATATACGAGTTTGAATTCCTGAGCAACAGCATCGCTGAAATGATGACTGAAAGACAGAGATTTATAAAACAGGTTATAGAAGAGCAGAAACTGAAGGGCATAAGTATTCTTGCAAGCGGTGTTGCCCATAATTTTAACAATATGCTTGTGGGTGTGCTTGGATATGCGTCCCTCATAAGTATGAAGCTCGAAGATGCCAAAAGGGGAAATAAGACATTACAAGGAGAAGAAATAGACGAACTATTAAAATTCACAAGAATCATCGAGTCATCTGCCCAGAAGGCAAGCGGGCTTGCCAGGGATCTGGCAGGTCTGTCGAAAAAGAGGGTGCTTGAAAAAGGGTCTGTCATGCCTATCGACGTCAACAAATTAATAGCAGAACTCCAGAGACTTCTTTCAAACACGTTCCCGAAGAACATAGAGATTACAGCAAAAATGAATAACAGCCTGCCTGCAATTAAAGGCGACATCATACAGCTTGAGCAGGCGATTTTAAATATAGCCATAAACAGCAAGGATGCCATGCCTAATGGTGGAAGATTGACTATGGAAACATTTGTCACTGATATTGTTAAAGGAGATTCTAAATACCCCTATCTCAAGGCCGGAAAATACATTGCAATACAGATATCAGATACAGGGACAGGCATGGATGAGGATACACTGAGCCACATCTTCGAGCCATTCTTCACGACAAAGCCTGTTGACAAAGGAACAGGATTAGGGCTTGCAACTGTATATTCAATTATAAAGGCCCATCGTGGATATGTTATAGCAGAAAGCATTCCCAATAAAGGTTCTATATTTACAATCTATCTGCCAATAGAATAGGATTCGATGAAATTTTCTCTGAAAAGTTCTGACGATAAATCACGGACAGGCGCGATAGAGACCTCCCGCGGCATTGTCCGCACCCCTGTATTTATGCCTGTTGGCACACAGGGCACTGTCAAGGCAATGTCTCCAGAGGAATTAAGAGAGATAGGTGCTGAAATCATACTGAGCAATACATACCATCTGTATCTTAGACCCGGGCATGAGATAATCCACCAACTGGGTGGACTCCATAAATTCATAAACTGGGGTGGTCCCATACTCACTGACAGCGGCGGTTTTCAGGTTTACAGCCTATCTTCATTGAGAAGCATCACAGAAGACGGCGTGGAATTCAGGTCGCATATTGACGGCTCCCTTCATTTTCTAAGTCCAGAAAAGGCAATGGAGATACAGGCAATGCTTGGCTCGGACATTGCAATGGCATTCGATGAATGCACGCCCTATCCTGCAGAATACGAGTATGCTGTAAAATCCCTTGATCTGACGACAAAATGGGCAAGGAGGTGTAAGGAATATATGAATAGAGCGGAGGAGGAGAGCAGCAGCAGATCAGAAAAAACTTTTTCAGATATGTCATCTAAACTTCCGCACTTCCGTTCTTCCGCGCTTCCGCGCTTATTCGGCATCATTCAGGGAGGCATGTACAAGGATTTACGAAAGAAAAGTCTCGAAGATCTTATGGATATAGGCTTTGACGGATACGCAGCAGGAGGATTGAGCGTTGGAGAGCCAAAAGATGAGATGTACGAGATAATAGAATTCCTTGCACCCTTAATGCCTGAAGACAGGCCGAGATACTTAATGGGTGTCGGAGACCTGCTGGATGTGCTTGTGGCAGTGGAAAATGGCTTTGATATGTTCGACTGCGTAATGCCCACAAGGAACGCAAGAAACGGCACTCTATTTACAAGCAGTGGGAGAATAAGCATCAAAAGGACAGAGTTTAAAGCTGACCCTAATCCTTTAGACCCTGATTGCGGTTGCTACACATGCAGAAATTATTCGAGGGCATACTTAAGGCACTTATTCCTCTCAAAGGAGATACTCTCCATGAGGCTCAATACAATCCATAATCTATATTTTTATCTCGACTTTTTCAGAAAGATGAGGGAAGCTATAAACAAAGGGGCATTCAAACAGTTCAAGAAATATTGGGAGGAGGTTTGGACCGGACATCCGAGATAAGAAAGGTATTGTTAATCACCCTTGTACTGAATATACTCGTTTCTGCGGCAAAGGTCTTCTACGGCTATATCACAGGTTCTATATCCATATTCTCTGACGGCTTTCATTCTCTGTTTGATGGCGTATCAAACATCGTGGGACTCATAGGGATCTATATTGCCTCTCACCCGCCTGATGAAAAACACCCTTATGGACACAGAAAATATGAAACAGTTTTTACCATCTTTGTCGGCCTCTTAATGCTGGTCACATGCTTCGAGGTCTTTAGAAATGTTTATGAATCACTGACAGGAAGGCATGTAACAACAGTTACAGCAGTGAGCTTCTGGGTAATGGTGATTACCATGCTCATAAACATATTCGTATCAATATACGAGAGGCGCATGGGAATAAGGCTGAACAGCGAATTTCTCATTGCTGATTCAAAACACACAAAAAGCGACATCTTTGTCTCCATAGGCGTTATTGTCAGTCTCATTTTCATAAAATCAGGATTTCCAATAGCAGATCCCATCACAGGCGTAATTGTAGGCACATTCATTGCAAAGGCAGGCATTGAAATAATCAGGGAATCCACAGAAACCCTCGTGGACAGGACTCAGATGGACATATCCATCATTAAAGAGATTGCATGCACAGTCGCTGGGGTCATGGAATGTCACGAGATCAGGACAAGAGGAACAAAGAGTCATATATTCGTTGACCTGCATGTGCTTGTTGACCCATCCCTGTCAGTGGAAAATGCCCATAGAATTGCAGAAACAGTAGAAAAGGAGATAAAACGCAAAATTTCAGAGGTTGTTGATGTAGTGGTCCACATAGAGCCGTCAGAGTAATTATGTTATAATAGCCTACAGCCGGTGTGGTGGAACTGGCAGACGCGACGGACTCAAAATCCGTTGGGGGCAACCCCGTGGGAGTTCGACCCTCCCCACCGGCACCATCCCTTATATGAACCATCTCGAAGACACAATAGTTGCCATATCAACACCAATAGGCGAAGGCGGCATAGGAATTGTGCGCCTGAGCGGCAAGGATGCAATATCTATTGTCGACAGAGTGTTCTCCTCTGCAAAGGGCAGAAAACTCAGGGATGCAAAATCCCACTCTGTTGTTTATGGATTTGTAATTGATCCTGCCAAAAACGAGAGGATAGACGAAGTCATTGCCACGATTATGAAAGCCCCAAAGACATATACAAGAGAGGATGTCGTGGAAATCAACTGCCACGGCGGTATGCTTCCATTGCGCACAACCCTTCAACTCCTCTTAAGAGAAGGCGCAAGGCTTGCAGAGCCGGGCGAGTTTACAAAGAGGGCTTTTTTAAACGGCAGGATAGACCTCTCACAGGCAGAGGCTGTTATAGATGTTATCAGGGCAAAGACAGAACAGGCCGAAAGGCTTGCGCTCCGGCAGCTTGAGGGGAGGCTTTCAGCAAAGATAACCGATATGAGGGATAAAGTCACAGAACTCTGCATGCATATAGAGGCGTATATAGATTTTCCAGAGGACGAGATCGAGGTCATCGAAAAAGCAGACATGTTGGACTCGATGCGGTCCATAGGACATGAACTGCTAAGCATCTCAAAGAGATATGATGAAGGGAGATTTTTCAGGGAAGGGGTTTCCACTGCCATTGTCGGCAAGCCCAATGTGGGCAAGTCTTCCCTTCTAAATAGCCTTCTGCAAAAAGACAGGGCCATAGTTACGGAAATGCCCGGAACAACAAGGGATGTAATAGAGGATTACCTGAACATCAACGGTCTGCCGTTAAGGATAATGGATACTGCAGGGATAAGAGAGACCCATGACCTTGCAGAGATTGAGGGCGTAAAGAGAAGCCTAAAAGCTATCGAGGGTGCGGATATTGTGCTGGCAGTGCTCGATGCCAGCAGGCCATTTGACGAAGCAGACAAAGAGGTAATCGAGAAGGTGAAGGATAAAAAGACTGTGATTGTAATTAATAAATCCGATATAGAGAGTCCAGTCTTTGGCCTTCAGCCTTCAGCCTTCAGCTTTCAGCCTGTTGTTAGAGTTTCTGCTTTAAAAGGTGACGGTATCGATGATTTGAAGGATGCCATTTATTCCCTCTGTATAACAGCAGGCAAGGCCTCGGATGCTGAAGATATAATCATAACAAACCTCAGACACAGGCAATCCATAGACAGGGCATTGAAATCCATAGAGGATGCAGAAAATGCATTAAAAAGAAACGAGCCACTTGAGGTTGTAGCGCTTTTTCTAAGGGAATCCCTCGACAGCCTCGGAGAGATTATAGGTGCGGTTACTACAGAAGATATCTTAAATAAGATATTCAGCGAGTTCTGCATAGGAAAGTAATTATAATTAGGGACACATCCCCTATTTTATTTAACTCTTTC
>CALGPO010000065.1 GCA_937960465.1 uncultured bacterium | reverse complement strand
ATTATCATTATCTCCTTTCCATTTCTTGTTGCCTCCCCTATTATGTTTACCTCAATTGCCCTTCCAGTCTCGTCTGTTAAATAACCTCTTTTTAGCCTCCCTTTTACAGTAAGACTATAGTCACGCTTAAGTAGAGAAGGGAGTGCCTTGAATGCTTCATTTTCAAGTGTATATCCCACTGTGTCTGAAAGACCACCAAGCTGTTCCCTTGTATCATCAAGACCTCTGGCAAGTTTTTTGAGTTCCTCTTCAGTCCTCCTTTGAGCCTCAGCAAGCTCTTCAACTCTTTGCTCAGTCCTCTTCTGAGCCTCAGCAAGCTCTTCAACTCTTTGCTCAGTCCTCTTCTGAGCCTCTGAAAGTTCCTTGATATTGTCTGCTAATTGACTTACTGTCTTTCTGAGTTCCTCAAACTCTGCCTTTGTAACAGTATTTGATAGTTCTTTATAAAGCCTTCCTATTAGCCTTGCAAGCCTTTCTGCCTGCACAGGCTCAAAGGTCTCTTTAAGCTCATTCATGAATTCAAGGGTATCTATCATGGAAATATTATAGCATAATCTCATCTATTTACCCATATCCCACAGCCCAGCCCACAGGTCAGGCATTTCCAGTGGGTAAGGTGAGGTGAGAAACATAAAAAATTATTGTGGCTCATCTCAGATTATAGTGCAAAGGATAAGGATATGGTCTAAAGATACCTATGGATGAAAATCCTTGTATTATCTTTAGTAGGGGCGAAAAATTTTTCGCCCCTACACTTAACTATTGCATCTGTCTGGGTTATCCTCCTTTCTTGGTGAGGATTTAGAGGGCATAATACCCCTTCAGATGCAACAATTTCAACAGTAGGGGCAAACCCTTGCGGTTGCCCTCAAAAGGGCTATTATTCTAACTCAACTTCAATTCCCATTTGTCTAAAAGCCTCTTTCACTTTTTCTTCAATTTCACGATTTGAAATCTTGCCCTCAGTTGCTATAAGTTCAATCTCGATGGTCCCGAATTTTGTTTGAAGATAGTTCATTATGCGCATTATATCAGTTACCTTACCTCTTGGTATTATAAATCTGAAAAGTAGATTTTCTCTGTAGTCTTCAGTAGAAACATCTGTTGCTCCTTTCTCAATTGATTCAGCAATAAGAGCACTTTGATTGGCAGGTTGTGTAAATGTAGTTTTTCCTTCTTCTAACCGCTCATCCTTTTCCCTTTGTTCACGGCAGATATGCTCACTGATAAGCACTTCATTATCAGAAAATGCAATTGAAGGGCGTTCCTTAAAGTAATGGCAAATAGGTCTATCGCCTTTAAGTTCACCGATCCCGAATATTCCTTTATCAACACCTTCAGTTATCCCCTGTTCCAGAACTGATTTATTGGCTGGTCTTGCCTCTCCAGGGGTTCGCAAGGATAATTGATAAATCTGCACCATTGAAAGATAGTCTTTGCCAGCAAGATACTTTTCTTTAATTACCAATGGCACTATCTTTTCAAGGATTTCACCTTCTGCCCTTAACTTTTCATAAACCTCATAATCAATAGCCTTTTCCTCTCCAAAGGTGGGTATTCCTAAATCCAGAACCTTCATCCCAGATTTATCGGGGATTGCGATTGTTCTATACAACCTACGGATGGATTCTTTAAGACCATCTTCTATTTTTTTCAATTCCTTCTTTATCTCCCTCCGCTGGTCATCTGACAAGGAAAGAGTTTTATCCTGCTCAATATAGTCATAGGCAATCCTCTTCTTGATGTTAGCTACAAAACCTGTTCTCTCTGATTCCATTGGATAAAGGAAAAACAAGGTATTTCTGTTAATCCGAGGAACTGATCCCTTGGTCTTTAAAATGCCGTCTATTAATTTGGTGTCATCTTTTTTCAAAATCACAAGCTTAAGTTCTTCAGAATCAGGTATATTTGCTGAATTTTCTTCCCAGATGAAGACCTTGAACCTTCCTCCTTTAATGCTACCCTTAAGCAAAGCATACTCAAGTTCAGCAATCTCTTCGGTCTTTATATTCTCGATCTTTGTGAGGATAATTCTGTTTAAGTTAGGCTGGTTGGAAAAGAAGTATTTATCACTGCTAACCTGAAGGTAAAATAGTTTTCCCTTTAACTGTTCAACCGCTTCTGCCACAACGCTTGCCGGATTCTCTGTTGTCGTTGCACACCTTTTTATATCTCCGAGTGTTGCCCCCTTTTCAGGACCGCCTGAGAATGAGTAAAGGAAGATAGTGGTTGCAGTTCTACTGCCTAAATTTAATCCCTTATAGGCACTTCCAAGCGATGCATCTACCTTTTTGGCTCCTGCATCAGCATCTGTTATATCCTGTGCAAGGACACTGTTAAACTCTGCTCCGATATGCTTTAAAAGCTCCTGTCTTATTTCCTGATTGGAGAGGTCAAAATCAGCAAGGCTTATAAAGGGGCTTTTTTTGTTTTTTAAGGAATAAATCACCAGTGAAAGGATCCTTAGTACACCCCTTGTCCTCTGAAAATTAGGAAAGCTCCCCCATCTATGATACAGGACATCTAATACCTCAGGCATAAATGGGTATGAATCAATAAACCTATCTCTGTATTCGCTTGGCTGTACCCCAGCTGGAAGGAGTCCCTCCCTTTCAGCATATGTTATAAACTCTGTGATAACCATTTTTGCATCTGATTCTTTAATATTATCAAAGAGTCTTCTCCTTACAACTTTAGCAATCTCATTTTCCTGAACAGGTGTATAAATCTTCTCAACCCTGCCTGCTACTTTTTGTAATTGGAGATAAAGTTTGTCTGCTGATTCGTCATAATGCTCAATGATGCTTGAAGGAAGGGTTACAACAAGACAAACTTTATCCAAGATGCTGACAGATTCAGTCAACTCCTGCATGAAGGCAATAGTCTGGGATGCCAGAGTGCTTTTCTCTACCTTAACACCTGCTGCCTTTGTTGCATATTCAAGGACCTCATCCATCAATATAAGGACTGGCTGTTTTTCAGAGAGAAGTTTTCTTATAGCCTCCTTGCCAGGGGATATATTGCCTGTGAGTTTTTCGTTTTTCCCCGTTAACTGCTTTTCTATTACACCCCATAATGTCTCTTTTGTGCTTAAGGCAGTGCCTGATATTACAACAGGCTTTGCATCCCAGTCTCTGGCTTTGTGATACATGGCGATAAGGGCATGGGTTTTGCCACCGCCAAAAGGCGTCTGAATCTGGATAACCGGGTCTCCACCTTTTCCGTTTAGTCTTTTTTCTACAACACTAAGAAGATTCTTAAGCCCATCTGTCAGATAGGTCCTTTCGAAAAAGGTTTCTGCATCTTTATATTCATCAGGACCCCTTTTCTGGCTTACCTCATAAAGGTCTGCCGCAAAGACATCCATTGTAAGCCTTCCTTCAAGGATGTCTCTATGCGGGATAGCAATTGTATGAAATGGTTTCACGGGTTTACTCCAGTTTTTTTTCAGCCCATGAGACAATTTTTTCAGCCAGTTCTAAAGCTTCTTTATACATATCTTCATCAACAGGAATATAGTCTCCAGGGTATCTTGTCTCAACAGCATAATCAGTCAGTATCTTTGCTTTCTGTAATCTTTTTGGTATCTTTATACCACTCTTCTCCAAAAGTTCCATCAGATATGATATATCATGCACCTTACTGAACTTTATTTCATGGATAACACAAATAGCCTTTAAAGCCTTTTCAACTGCTTGTTGCGCATCAAAGCAAAGGTCTTCATAAAGTATATCCTCTGAGGTCCTTCCAGCCTTTGCGCGTGCGAGGTTACTTTTCGCCCGTCTTAACCACTCTTTTGCCCTTTGGAGATTTTTCATGAACAACCTTCCCCTTTTGATAGGCTTCATGGTATATCATATAAGGATCATTTTTTAATTCTTCAAACCTATCCATATCTATTGCTAATACATCAACCGGTGCACCAATATTTTTAAATCTCAAGTAAATATCTTGCACTAATTTACGCTGATTTTTAAGATTCCTTTTTATGACAAGGAGGTCATAATCGCTCTCCGCTCTTTGTTTACCTGTTACACGAGAGCCAAATAAAATTATTTTATCCGGATTTGCTACACTGACAATTGTTTTAATTGCTTTTTTTAATGGATCAGTCATCAAATTAACCTCTCTTGTTTTAATGCCTTTAGTACCTCTTCTCTCACCCTTTCTCTTCCTGCAAGGAAGCCGTCAAGCAGTTTCTTCTCCTTGCTTTCATTTGGGAGTGTCTCAGATATAGCCTGTGCAACACGATAAAATGCCTCACTTTCACCATAACCTGTTTCACTGAGTAATTTTAGCATATCATCCCGCTTGCTTTTCTCCCATAATAAAAGAACATGATGCAAGACATCAATAAGATCTTTTGAACCAGCAAGGTCTTCAATTTTTCTTTCATGAGGTCCCAATACCTTTATGAACTCCTTTTCCTTCTTTACGAAGCCGTTTTTATTCCATTCAGCGGCAAGGTCAATGCCGCAGCTTGTGGCAAGCTTTCTTGCCTCATCAAAATGAACCTTTGCCTCTTTAAAATCCCAGCGGTATAAGACATAGAATCGTGTCAAATCTGAAATCTCTCCTGCAAAGCCATTATGTAGTATCTGATGAACTGCATAATCAGTTGCAATCTTTCTCACATCCTCAAGAAGCCTATCTGCACGAATAATATTGCCCTCATAATCCATAACCTTTTCATATTTGCCAAATACCTCAATGGCAGACCCTATTGCCGAGATAAAAAAGTCTGCACCTCCGATCCCCTCCTGCCAGAGACGGTCAAGTCTTCTGTTTAGATGTCTCTTTAGTTCTTCCTTTACCTCATTGTAAAAGCCAGTAGGTTCCCTTTTCATCTTTCTGGCAACGATGTAGATGGAGGAGGCAAGGGCTGCAGATTC
>CALGPO010000064.1 GCA_937960465.1 uncultured bacterium | reverse complement strand
CACCTCATCTGCAACAACAGCAAAACCCCTTCCTTGCTCTCCTGCCCTTGCTGCCTCGATTGCTGCATTCAATGCAAGAAGGTTTGTCTGGTCTGCAATGTCTTTTATTACTGTTACTATGTCTCCAATTTCTGATGCCCTCTTATTTAGTTTCTCTACCATTGTGGCAAGCTCTACTGTGGATGTATAAACCCTGTTTACTGTCTCTACTGCTCCGTCAGCCACTTCTTTGCCTTTTGATGCTGTCTCCATAGCCTCTGCAGATGTCTCTGATGCCACAGATGCATTTCTTGCTATGTCTGTTATTGTCTGGCTCATCTCCTCTGCTGCTGTTGCTATCTGATGAGCCTGGCCGGACTGATTGCGCGTGGCGTCCGCTGTTTTTTGAGCCCTCACCCTTAAAATATCCACGGATGATACTACGCTGTTGGATGCTGTCAACATATTGCTGATAATGTTGCTAAAAGATTCAATCAGCTTATTAGTTTTTCTGGCGAGTATGCCTACTTCGTCTTTGCCTTTGTAATGCGGTATGCTTACTCTTAAATCACCCTCAGAGACTTTATCTATGCCTTCTACAATTAGCAATAGATGGTTTACAATCCGTTTAACTATTATGGTTGTCGGCACAATTAATAAGATTGAAGCGATTATTGTTATGAGAATAAGCATCATTATAAGAGCCGACAAGTTTTTTTCAAGGTCTTTTTGGGATATTAACCCTGCCATTGCGCCCACTGTCTTGCCTTCTGGATCAATGGTCGGAATGTAGCTGATACTGTATTTTTGCCCTTTGATTTTAATAGTATCATGTATTGCCTCTTTCGGCTTTAATTTGCTAAGTATTTCATTGCTGAGCGTAAGGTCAGATGCGTCTTTTAAGGTTGATACATTCACCTTATTGCCTGCGAAAAAGATTACATCCACATTAGCAATGCCTTTCAAATAAGCTGCTGTATCTTCCTTAAAATAACTGCCTACCTTTAGTGTCCCTACGATCCTGCCGCCTGACTTTAAAGGATAGACACAATCAAATGCCATCTCGCCGGTTGTTGGAGATATTTCAAGCCCGCCTGAAGGCTGTCCTGAAAGGGCTTTTTGTATTGTAACCATTTTTGATTTATCGTCGCCTTTTTTTTGAGGATTGTGGCCTCTTATAATAACAATACCCTGATCGTCTGTTATCTCGAGGGTTTTAATAGTCTCATCTTTTTCATGTAAGGCATTGTATTCAGCGACCACCAGCCTTTCAAGGCTTGCAGCATCTTTTCTACCCACAGCATCGGCAATGTCCCCCCTCCTTGAAAGCATATTCGCATATGTTATTACCCTTTGTTTAAGGGTCTCACGTGATGCTATAAGCGTCTCTGCTGCTGTCTCTGCCTGGGCATGGAATCTTTTGATAAGGGTTGCCCTCATGAATAGGTATGCGCCTGATGAGACCAGAATCGCTGTGATTAATACCGTTAAGATTGTGCCCCCGATAAATTTTTTCCTTATGCTTAAATCATTTAAGTTCATACAATCTTCCTCCTCCTTTTTAAGATTGGGTATTGTCAAAAGTTTTCGATATTATTTTTTCATTCAATTGCATTTGTTGCTGCCTCGATCATTAGCGTATCTTCCGGTTTGCCAAGCAGCCTGTCCATGTCAAGGAGTATTATGAGCCTGTCCTCAAGCTTTGCTATGCCCTTTATAAACTCCGTGCTGATATTTGACGCCATTGGAGGGGTCGGCTCTACTATATCGGAAGGAACCCGTAATACCTCTGACACAGAATCAACAACGAGCCCCATGGTAATGCCTTGTATGTCCATTATCATTATCCTCGACTGCTCATCGCTTTCCCTTTCAGCAAGGCCGAACTTCTTTCTGAGATTAACCACTGGTATTACCTTTCCCCTGAGGTTTATCACCCCTTCGACATAAAACGGCGAGTTGGGAACCCTTGTAATCTCCTTCATCCTGTTTATTTCCTGAACCTTCAGAATGTCAACTGCGTATTCCTCATTGCCGAGGGTGAAGGTTACGAGCTGCAATATCGTATTGCTCCCTGAAGATTTCATAACATCTGTTGTGCCTGATAATGCTACAACCTCGTTCATATTAACCCCCTCCTATTTTTTAATACCTAAATTGAGCGATTCTATATTCAGGCCTGTCTGCGTGCAACGCACAGGCAGACCTGCCTTACAAAATCGCTCAACTTAGATAATATTAATTCTATACCTTCTGCACAATTATATCTAATGTGCTAAATAATAACAAAAACAATAAATTTTTTCATTATTGAATTTTTTTAATGTGGTTACTATTTTAAATTGAATTTTTTTAAAAGGGATTAGCCTTTTTTGAAATTGATAAGCGAATAAAAAAGGCGGGCATTGCGCCCGCCTTTGTGTTTTATTGCTTACTTCTTTGCCTTTGGAGCAGTCGGGATATTAGAGCAGTGACAGTCTTGGCAATTCTGCTAAACAAAATGTCTTTCTATGCTAATAGGCAGACAGAATTTATGCCTATTTCTTGTCTACCTTTGGTGCTTCCCAAAGCCACACCTGCCCCTCGGCCGGAAGTGAAAGTATAGTTGCCCACTCTGCCCATCCGCCGTCATTGAAACGAATATTTTTGTAGCCTAAAAGATGCTTCAGAATCACATAAGCATGTGCTGACCTGTCACCGCTGTGGCAGTATTCATAGATGGTCTTATCCGGCGTAAAGCCCTTTTCCTCGTACATTTTCCGTATTTCCGCAATTGGCTTGAAAGTGTGGTCTTCCTTATTGACTGCGTCTGCTCCAGTAACGTTGATGGCCTTTGGAATATGGCCGCCTCTTATGGAACGGATATTTTTGCCTGAATATTCGTCCGCTGGTCTCGAATCAAGAAGTTTGACTTCTGGCCTTTCGCCGAGAACAACGTCACGATAAATATCATCCCAACCAACGAACACATCCATGCGGACATTGTCAACCTTGTAGTTTGTGTTCTTTGCAGTAGCAGGCTCGGTGGTCATGGGATAGCCGAGCTTTTTCCATCGCACTGATCCGCCGTTAAGGAGTTTCAATTTGTTATTGTCGTGGCCATAGAGTTCCATAATAACCAAGAACCTGCTCGCAAAAAGGCCCAGTGAATCGTCGTAGGCGACAACCGTTGTGTCCTTGTCGATTCCCAGCCGCATCATCAGCTTTTCGAACTGCTCCTTTGTCGGATAACGGTGTGGTGGCACCATGCTCGTGTTGCTGAGATCGAGATACCTATTGACTTTCACGGCACATGGTATATGCCCTTTTTCATAGGTGTCTGGTTTGTTTGAGACATCCACGATTCTGATATCCTTTGCCTTTGCATCACACTTTTCCTTCAACCACTCAGCTTCTACCAGAGATATTGCCCAGCTTACATTTGCCCACAACAAAACAACTATCAAACCTAAAATCAATTTCTTAATCTTCATTGCTTCCTCCCTTTGAAAGTTTATTTTTTCACTCTTTACCCCAACTGTCTGTTACACGCCTTGTTCATCACCTCCTTATCTTGCATGCTTTGCTCTTGATAAACAAAACTGGCCTATCACTGTGTTCTACATTTCTTGATGTAGTGTCCCAGAGAACCTTCATAGAGACATTTTCTTTATGAGCAATCTCAACCCGCACTATCTCTATGCCACTATCTCTATGCAAGGTGCGCTGACTTCTATCCTCATTTTTTACTTTAAGTTCCGTTTGTTTGATTTTAAATGTAATGCAAGCCCTTCCCCATTGTCAAGACAAAGTATTTTTCCTAATTGTTCTTTATTACAGCAGTCCCTGTTATTTCAGTATTCCTTTTACGATTATATCCACTGCCTCTTCTGGTGTGAGGCCATGTGCCATGAGTGTTTCTATTTGGCGCTTGTCAACGCTTCCGATGGCAGCTTCGTGGGTTACTTTTGCCAATGGATTAGTAACATTCACTATAGGGATCGCCTTTGCGATGGCATTGTCTTTTACTATCTCCATGCAGTCCACATGCCCCCTTGCGCCTGCAGCATTGCCCTCAGTTGTATTTATAACCTCTGCCTTTGCCTCATCCTCTATAGCAACCCTCGTCTTTATCAAGCCCCTTGAATTCTTACCGCTGAGGATAACCTTTTCCTTTATCTTTATATCGTCATCAGCGTGGCCGAATACCCGCGCTGTCATTTCTACCACGGTATTTTCTCCTGCGTCTGTGTCATAGTCTATTGACAACTTTCCGACCCTGCCGATGATAAGGTTAAAGTCAGTGAAGAATCTGCCATTTCTGTCGACTTTAATCGTTGCCTTAGGGACAACCTCTATCCCTCCATAAAGGCCGTGGTAATGGGTTTCCGAATACCTCATCTCGGCATTTTCTCCTACATCAATGACAGCATCCATGATATGTCTTACCTTCTCTGCCCTCGGGAATATGCAGTGTGCGATGAAATGTGCTGATGAATCCTTCTCAAGCCTCACGTCCATTTTTATCTTCTGCGTTCCTTTTTTGTGCAGAACTCCGAAGCAGAGATGAACAGGATTTTTAATCTTTATTCCCTCTTTTACGGTAACCTTTGCACTGATTCCGGTAAGGGTCTCCTTCGCGTCCATCTCAAGTCCCTCGATTTTATTTGCGCTTAATATCTTATGTCCGCTTGCGGCAAGATGGGCAATATCTCTGTTATGAAAAACTTCCATTTCACCACCTGTATTCTTAAAAGCAGCCAGCAGTTGTTCAAGGACTTTATTATTTTGCATTGTTATAAGATTCTTTTAACCCTGACCCTGAATTTTTCAATAGTGATAATCGCTTTTTTATTTATATCTGCATGATATTTATTTAATGCTTTTAAGAGAATCTTACCCTGTTCCTTTGCGGGTATATTTACAAGTCTGATTATTGTTGGGCATGGCATATTAAAGGCAAAGACAAGATCTCCAAAATCTTTATCAGCAGTTATAAGAATATAATTTTCACTAAAAGCCTTTTGAATTATTTCTTTATCACCAGGATCATATCCCTTTTCCGGAATCCATAACACTTCAAATCCTGCCTCTCTCAAGTCTTTAACAGCAAAACTTGAGACACAGCTATCCACTAAAAATCTCATAATTTATTCAGTGAGGGCAGGTTCGTGCCTCTCATGGGATACTAATCTATGGGCAAAAACAAGACATGCCTGGATATCTTCTCTTTCAAGAAAGGGATATCCTTCAAGTATTTCTTCCACCGAAGAACCACTTGCCAGCATTCCCAGAATATGCTCCACCGCTATGCGCATACCCCTGATAATAGGCTTTCCACCGAAGATTTCAGGATTAAAGGTTATACGTTTTAAAAGCTCTGTTTTATCCATCGTTGCCTTCATATTGTAACAAAATTTTTAAATAAATACAGGAACATTATATATTACATATCTCTCCATCACAAACAAGGCATTCCCTTGATTTGTAATATTCTGCAACATCATGAGGGCTGCCTGAAAATACGATCTTGCCTCTGCATATCTGTGAAGCCCTGTCAGCAATAAGGGCGATTTCCTCTCTATGCGTTATAAGCAAAACAGAAGAGCCGTTTTCTTTGAAGGCATTAATAACATTGATAATGTCCTGCGTTGAGAGCATGTCTATTCCTGAATCAGGCTCATCAAGGATTGCAAGCCTCGGATTAAGGGCGAGGATAGATGCAAGCTCAATCCTTTTTCTTTCGCCGCCGCTTAAGGACTTATCAACCATCCTGTGGAGATAAAGCTCTGGATGCAATCCTACCATATTAAGGTAATAAGAAGGTGAATGGGTGAATGGGTGAAGAGGTGAAGAAGCAAAACGGCTTCTGAGTGAAAGATAATCTGCTACAGAAATTCCTTCAAACCTCACTGGTTCCTGCCACGCCATAGTGATGCCGAGTTTTGCCCTTTCATGAATAGGGAGATCATTTATAACTCTACCATCAAAGATTATCTCTCCGTATGTCGGTCTGTATCCCTCGCATCCCATTATCAGATAGGCAAGAGTACTCTTACCCGTTCCGTTAGTGCCTAAAAGGGCGTGAACTTCTGATGTCTCAATGGCAAGGGAAAAATCATCGAGTATTTTTTTATCTCCTGCATGGAAGGCAAGATCTATGATGTTAAGAAATGGCATCATTTCTTATAACCTGCTGATCTCGTCCGCAATAGAATCAATATCATATGATATGTCTCCGGATATATATTTCTTCTCCTTGCAATATTGTATCACGTTATAGAGAACGTCTCCGAATTCCTCTTTTATAGTCACAAGTTCGCCCATGCCGTCGCAGCCCTTCTGCCTCTGTCTTGCAAGAACATAAATATGCGCGTACTCAATTACATCATCGAGTAAGCGGGCAAGCGTCTGGTCAGATTTTGACGCATCCGATATCTTTTTTATCATGCCTGGGTCCATTACGTCTTTTTTGTCTCGAATTGGTCCAGCGCGTCCATGGCCTCGGCGCCATAAATCATTGACGGCCCCCGCCCATGAGGATCGCGACTCCGATAGTCTCCAGTATCTCCTGTCTCATCGCACTCGCTCGAAGTGCGTCATGAACATGAAACGAGATGCAGCCCTCGCATCCCGCAAAGATGCCGATAGTCAGGGCGATAAGTTCTTTAATCTTTATGCTGAGAGCGCCCTCAACGAGCGTCTCCTTGTGAAGTTTGCCGAAACCGGAAACAGGGCCGGGCAGTTCCTGTTTTGGTCATTAATGTTTATGTTCTGTGCCACTGCCTGCATTAATATTGCAGTATAATCCCTTTTCATCACACCCGGCGCATTCTATCTGGATTACGCTGTGCAGTATGCCAAGATGCTCAAGTTCATGTTCTATCTCCTTTCTTATACTGTCGGCTTCGCTTATCTTTTGATCAGGTATTTGAATATGAGCCGAAAATGCAGGCGTCCCGTGTCCTATTGACCATATATGAACGTCATGAATGTTGAGGACTCCTGATATTTTTGAAAGCGACTCCGTGATTTCATCGGCATTGAATCCGGCAGGACTTAGCTCAAGAAAAATCCATAGCGACTCTTTTATAACCCTTACGCCTCCAGTAATTATTATAATCCCCACAAATCCGCTGACTATCGGGTCGACAATAAGCCAGCCTGTGAATTTTATAATAAGTCCGGCAGCTATTACGCCTGCCGAAGATATTGTGTCGCCTATGACATGAAGCCACGCGCTTTTCATGTTTAAATCCTCATGCTTATGCCCGAGTATCCATGCCATGATAAGATTGCCTATAAGTCCGGCTATGGCTATAGCAAGCATTATATCCGAATCTATCTCGGGCGGAGACTTCATACGCTTATAGCCTTCAATAAAAATAAACAGGGCTATTACCACAAGGCTTACGCCGTTTATAAGTGCGGCAAGTATCCCTATCCTATGATAACCGTATGTAGCCCTGTAATCCGGCAATTTTTTCATGATTGTAGCGGCTACAAGACTTAATATGAGTGCGAAGGCATCCGTAAGCACATGCCCCGCGTCGCTTAAAAGGGCAAGACTATTGCTGATTATGCCTCCTATTACCTCGGCAATAAAGATTACAGATAATACTATCAGACTTAATACAAGCCGTCTTTGAGAATTGTTATTCATCAATAGAATTCATACCGCCTTCATCTCAACCATAGGCTTTATATCGATGACAGGTGTGCCGTCAAGCATATCAAGCCCCTTTATATGCACGGTGCATCCGTCAACGCCTGTCACCTCCACAACAGACATCCCGATAGGATTTGGCCTCACAGGGGAGCAGATGCTGAAAACCCCCTTGCTTTCGTCGCTGTGCTTCGGTTTTTGCACCAGAAGTCCTGGAGTAAACGGCGGGCTCTGATGGAAATAAAAGAGCACAATAATACGCTGTCCATCCTTGATGTCCCGAAGCCCTTCTTTATACTTTTCGTCGATAACTATCTTGCCTTCCGCATCAGATACAGACCAATGGCGCGGAATGTTCTTTGCTTCTGTTCTAACAAAACCAATGGGAGTAAGTTCAATTTTCATTTCAATCTCACCTTCATTAGTTATTTTCATTAGTTATTAATGACCGTGTCCGGTTTGTTGGGATTTATCTTTCATGTTCTCCTTTTCTCATAGATTGATTATACCAAGATAAATGCCAGCGGCAACAAGCAATGCACCGCTGAATTTTTTTGAATAGAGGGAGAAATTCCTGATGCCCCTTGAACTCACGATGCCTTCAGTTAATCC
The DNA here is from genome assembly GCA_937960465.1 of uncultured bacterium. Classification (GTDB taxonomy): domain Bacteria; phylum Nitrospirota; class Thermodesulfovibrionia; order Thermodesulfovibrionales; family Dissulfurispiraceae; genus Dissulfurispira. The sequence goes on along the minus strand of CALGPO010000064.1, from coordinate 1,334 downwards.
TATTGAAAGCCCTGCAATGAATATCAATGCACAATGTCCGATGGCATAGACAAATAGTGTAAAAAAATAGAACCGTCCCTATTTTCGTCCCCTGTTTAGAATTGGATTCCACCACCACGAATGACGACCACCTTCTCTGATAAATTTACATCCCTGTGACCGTAAATACTTTAGCAGGTCATTGCGTTTCATATAGCAATTTTTTCTTCCCTATATCCCATTCCTACAGCAGCAAGTGCATCTTTACGATTGAATTCTATAGCCTCTTTTAGGGTAACCCGAAGACTTTCAATTAACTCTTCACGGGTATGTTCTTGGCAGTTTACCCCTGGTATTTCCTCCACCCATCCAATCCACCAATCACCCTCTTGCTTTACAACAGCAGTATATTCTGTGTTCATAATTTGCCCCCTTTCAAATAAATAAATATACCTCAAAATCCACTACTTTGGGTATCTATTTTATTACCCTAACGCCTGAGTTGTGCGGTGGCTATCAGCCATCCGCACGAGTGATTTGTTAGGCAATACTTTTTTATTGCATTAAAAGTTTTTCTCTTGAACCATTTATAAAAACCATAGATTTATCAAGTAGCTCTTGAACAGACAAGTCTCTTTTTGCGAAATTTATGAACCTGATGCACAAGGTCGGGCAGAAACAATCCAAGAAAAGGAATTGCTGCAAAGGCAACGCCGAGACCGAGCATGCCGGAGACGATTGAAAGGACAAAAAGCCCTATAATTATGATAAGTGTATTATCCATGTTCAACTTTTAGCCGTTTCCTTTCCTCTACCTTTCGCTTTATCATTTCCATCTTTTTTTGCAATTCCTCTTTTTGCCTTCTTTCTTCCTCATCTTTCGGTTCTGCAACTGGATTCGTCACCCTCCATGTGAGTTTCGCACTTATTGGCTCTTCAGGATATGCGCCTGTGTCATAAAGGCTATAATCTTCAAATTGCGTTGGAGATTCCTGATAGCATGACCAGACAGCCTTTCTTATCAATTCAGGTGTTCCCCTGTTCAGAAGGTTAACGACCTCCTTAATCTGCTTTCTGAATCTTTCTATATATTCTATGGGAAGGTTGAATAAATACGGGGTAGGGGCCTTTGTTCCTATAATCCTTTTTCTATTGTCGATCCCATTTTTGACCAAGGCTGTTATGGCCTCTCCTGTGGAATGGCCGGGGGATTCAGGGCCCGTTATGACAAGATATCTGATATTTGGATTTCCGATAATATTGCAGATCATCTTTTCGATGCCAATGTTCTCAGTCTGGATGGTTCCTGAAAGGGCAGCACCTGACTCCACCCCTGTACGCACCAATTGTTCAAT
>CALGPO010000063.1 GCA_937960465.1 uncultured bacterium | reverse complement strand
GAATATAAATGTTTTAACAGAGGGTTGAATCCAATGCTGAATACGATATGGTGGTATGAAAATCTTATAAGGTGTCGCAGGCAAAGTCTTTTACGCATGTTAGTCCTTGCTGTAACCTTTGATTTTATGCAACTGTAAGGTTAATACAAGTGCGTGGTTTAAAGTCTTTTCGCCGCACCTGCCTGCGTGCTGCAACGCACAGGCAGGCATGACATATATAATCGCGTAACTTAGTTGCAAATAGCTTTATAGTCATAAGCATTTGTAGCAACTATTTTGGAGATGAACCGAAACAAAAAACTTCTGTTTATTCATAAGGTCAGCGGCCTTGCGGTTTATCGGATCGCCAATGTTATCCAGTAAAGCAGAGGCCCTGCAAAGAGGACGCCGTCTATTTTGTCGAGGATGCCGCCGTGTCCGGGAATAAAGGATCCCGAATCCTTAACACCTGCGTCTCTTTTGAACATGGATTCAACGAGGTCTCCCACAATTGTGATAGAGCCTATGGCACCGCCCATTGCGATCAATACAGGAATGGAAATATTGTTCAGCATCAGCCTGCCGAGTAATAAAGCAGCAAGTATCCCGCCAATTACCGAACCGAATGCTCCTGCTACTGTCTTATTCGGACTTACCTCTTTATAGAGTTTTCTCTTCCCTATGCCCTTGCCTATGTAATAGGCAAGACTGTCAGACGCCCATACGCAGCCGTATAAAAAAAGTATCCATTCATAGCCCTGAAGCCTCAGATACCACTGGGTAAGCAGAAGGTTAGGAATGTACAGAAGACCTGTGACAACCGGAGATATATCTCTTAACGAAGATGAGGGGTTTTTTACGAGGAACAGTCGAGTTGATGACATGAGCATGAATGAGAATATGAATATCATCCCGGTGGCAAAGATGGAATAATCGGCATTGAAAAGCGATGAGACAAAGAGCAGGATACCGCTGATTATTCCTGTAAAAGAGAGCCATCTGTCTGTTTTATACATTGCATGCAATTCCATCTGCGCAAGTGCTGATACCAGAGTTAAGAGAACGAGAAAGAAAACTGGCGGCAGCTTTGTTATGTAGAGATAAAAGATGGGCAGTGCAATGACAGCAACAACTACCCGCTTCAGGTTCTCTTGACTAAAAAGCACTCCAAACTCCGAATCCCGAATCCCCTGAACCTGCCAATGAGCCTGAAGAATTAGAAACCTTTCCGAACCTTCTGTCCCTCATCTGGTATTCGTGTATTGCCTCTAAGAGTTCTTCCTTTGTGAAGTCAGGCCATAATGTGCCTGTGAAATAAAACTCTGAATAGGCTGATTGCCACAGCAGGAAATTGCTCAATCTCTGCTCTCCGCTTGTCCGTATTATAAGATCTGGGTCAGGTGTACCTGCTGTATCAAGAAGTTCGCTTATTGAGTCTTCTGTAATATCTTCAGGAGTTAAGCCTTTGTTTATCGCCTTTCTTATTGCCCTTATTATTTCATCCCTTCCACCGTAACTGAGGGCGCATTGTAAAATCAGTCTGTTGTTCTTCTCCGTTGCCTGTTCCACTCCCTCGATAATGGACTTAATATTTCCGGGCAGCTTATCCCTGTTGCCGATGACCCTGAAGCGGATTCCCTCCTTTATGAAATTCAGAAACTCTCCTTTCAGGGATTCCTCAAGCAGTCCCATGATTACGGAAACCTCATCCTCGGGCCTCATCCAGTTTTCTATGGAAAAGGCATATAGTGATAAGACCTCCACCCCTATGCCGCTTGCCGCCTCTGTGATTTCTTTTACCCTTTGTACGCCCCTTTTATGTCCTTCAAAACGAGGCAGGCCTCTCATTTCTGCCCATCGGCCGTTTCCGTCCATTATTATGCCTACATGACGTGGAATAGTCCTTTTTTCCAAAGTAAAACCTCCTCACCCATTCACCTCTTCACCCCTTCACCCCTTCACCTCATTCACCCATTCACCCATTCACCTCTTCACCCCTTCACCCCTTCACCTCATTCACCGTCCCTTTAGTGAAAATATATACAGCATTGTGCCGAATGGACTTTCGCCCTTAAGTATATTTTGAGCCCTTATGCCGAACAGGGGTTTTGAAAGCACTATCAATCTGTCGCCTACGACAGCATAATCGAGGACTTCCCCGCCTATCTCCTCAAGCAATCCCCTTTCCTCAACTGTAATGCCGTTCCACCAGAAACTCCGTATTTCCGAGGACTTGTATCCAAGACCCTTTGCTATGCCTAACAACGGTTTGCGTTTTGGCGCAAGCACTTCATTGCTTTTAACAAAGAGCCTGTCCTTTACTGACCAATCTCCCCTGTCAACCATCACTGTTGGGGACTCCCTTTTAAATTTTGCCGAGAAACCTCCGAAATCCTCCCTGCTGATCCATATCCTCACACCCTTTTCATTGTAAAGATTAAGATAGCCCCTGTCGTCCCATGATAGTATGGCCTGTTTTCCATCCGAGGAATTGACAGGCTGGAAATCATAGATGTTTACGCCTTCCGGAAGTTTGATATCGTCGCCTTTTTTATATGTTCCGCTGGAATACACAAGGTAGAATACACTTCCATCATAGCCATTATTTTTACTATATCCCTGACCTGCTATTCCGTTGCCGAGCTTTCTTATGAAGGTATCCTTTGCTTTATACAACTGGACAAATCCTGAATCCTTTAATTCGTATATATATGAATTGACCTCTCCGCCCTGTATGGATGTGACAATTATTTCATCTCTCTTGTTCTTGTTAGCGTCAACAACATCGAGCCAGATTACCTCACTGGTTGACGGCACTTTGAATTCCCACAACAGCTTCAGGTCAACACCGGGCCTGTAAATCCTTATGGCATCTCCAGATGCAATGACTATATCCGGGTTCTCATCGCCGTCCATGTCTCCAACTGCAATGTGGCGTGCTCCAAATGGGAGTTGGAAGGACAGGAGCACCTCTCCTTCCTTCGCCCCAAAAAATCCTGATTTAAATCTCAGTTCTTTGACATAGGCGATATTTACAGGGACTTTTTTTTCGGAAAACTGTTTTGAATCGCTTGCCCAGAAGAGTCTTTGTGTCAGATTTACATGGTCTGTAAAGTCCTCTGCGTTCAGGACTAATACTGCTTCTGCGTTTTTTGCCCTTGCCTCAGAGACTATCTTCTGCATGTCATCTGTTTCAATTCCTGTATCCACCAATTCAAATCTTCCACTATCCTTGAGCATTTGGTAATAGCTATCCCCTAAAAACCAATCAACATTCCCCTGAAAAAATAATACCTTTATCTTTGAACCGCGTATCTTGACTTTTGCATTTGAGAAATCCTCTGGCTTACCCTTGATTATTATGCCTGAGGCATCATTTGGTGTTGTTGCTGTGATTTCAATACTTCCAACTGGTATTTCAATTTTACCCAAAGGCTCTTTTGTAACAGGATGCACGAAGCTCACACCCTCCTTGAAGGCATAAAGCCTCATTCCAGCCTTGACGGATTTTTGTGCCCCGATATCTATTTTAATCGAGTTTCCATCAACGGAAATAATCTTACCTGTAACAGGTTCAAAGTAAGAGAGGATTTCATTTTTCAAGGTGTTAAGGGATGCATCTTGCCCTGCCTTTGGTTCCTTTGTCTGGGCATAGCCATTGGCAGATTGCAGAAAGCAGTAAACAACAAACAATAGAAGAAGCAATGGTTTTAAGCTTACCTTCATGATATTTTTTTTCACCTGATTTTTCCTCCTGTGACTGGCTCGTGGTTACACAAGCAAAGAGCCAAGAACCATGTTAGACAGTTTAAAATATAAATTGTCTATAAGTCAAAACCCCTTGACTAAAAAAGACATTAAAGGTTTTAATAAACACTATGAAAAAATGGCAAATGATAAATGGTAAATGGTTTTTTCTTTTCTTTGCTCTCTGCTCTCTGCTCTTTATTCTTACTTCATGCGGTGGCAAGGTAGTGAAGAAGGAAGAAGATTTTGATCCTGAAAGGTATCTGTCAAAGGCTGATATCCTTATTAATGACAAAGAATACGAAGAGGCGAGAAAAATCCTCCTTGAAGTGAAAAACAGAGAGACTGCAAAAAAATATGCACCACAGGCACAGCTTAAGATTGCCGAGTCCTATATAAGGGATGGTGACATAGACATCGGCATCGAGGAGTACAGAAAATTCATTGAGCTTTATCCGGATAATCAATATGCCTCATATGCCCAGTATCAAATAGGCATGGCATATTTCTCACAGATCGAGTCTCCTGACAGGGGATCAGGGGCAGCGCAGAAGGCACTGCAGGAATTTATGCGATTAAAGGAATTATATCCGAGAAACCCTTACAGGGAGGTATTGGAACTCAGGATAGAGAAATGCAGAAATATTATTGCAGACGGCGAACTCATGGTTGGTGAGTTCTACTATAAAAAGGAATCGTATAATGCAGCCATCAATAGGCTTGAAGGTCTGCTCAAACAATTCCCTGAATACAAAAGAGGTGATGAGGCATTGTTCCTCCTGGCAAAGGCTTATAAGTTGGCTAAAATAGACGAAAAGGCCAAAGAGGCATTTAATAAATTAATTGAGAAATACCCTTCAAGCAAATTCGCCCCGGAAGCAAAAAAGGAATTAGAGAAGTTTAAAGGCAAATAACCGATTAACCGATGACTAACTACTATCCTGCCTTTATAAATTTATGCGGAAAAAATTGCATTGTCATTGGTGGCGGGAAGGTTGCTGAAAGAAAAATTGCAAGCCTTCTTAATGCAGGATCTGAGGTTACTGTAATAAGCCCTGATCTTACTAATACCCTTGAAAGGCATAAAAAGAATGGAAGGATAAAGCACATAAAGAGGAATTATAAAAAGGGAGATCTGAAAAACGCATTTCTGGTTATTGCTGCTACATCCGACGAAAAAATAAATAAAATGGTATCCAAGGATGCCCCATTCCTTGTAAATGTTGTTGACAGGCCTGAACTGGCGAATTTCATAGTTCCTTCTGTTGTGAGCAGAGGGCCAATGACTATAGCTATTTCGACTTCAGGCGCAAGTCCTGCTATGGCAAGGGCAGTGAGAAAAGAGCTTGAACTCCTTTATAATAAAGACTTCGGGCGCTTTATTACATTTTTAGGGCAATTGCGAAAGAAGGTAATGAGAGATATTCCTGCGAACAGAGAAAGAGAGAGGTTTTTGAAGGAAGTTGCTTCAAAGGAGATTTTGAGTATTTTGAGAAAGAATGGCTTTAAAGCGGCAAAAAATAAGATTTTGGGGAAGATAAAGATTTAAGCATGATAAATGTCGGTGTAATAGGCGTAGGGTATTTGGGGCAGCATCATGCCCGTATTTATTCAGAGCTTGGCTCAGAGTTTGGCAGTGTCAGACTTGTTGGCATTGTTGACACGGACAGGAACAGGGCTATGGAAATATCTGATAAATATGGGTGTGAGGTGTTCGGCGATTACAGGGACATCCTCGGAAGGGTTGATGCACTGAGCATAGTTACTCCCACAACAATGCATTATCAGACAGCTCTGGATTGCATAAATGCTGGCAAGGATATTCTTATCGAAAAGCCTATTACCGCAACCGTTGAAGAAGCAGATAGGTTGATAGATGCAGCCGATAAGGCAGGGACAATAATTCAGGTTGGACATCTCGAACGGTTTAATCCGGTGTTCCCTGCTGCTCGTTCGCTTATGAACAAACCGGTGTTTATCGAGACAGAGAGGTTGTCCCCTTTTCTCGGTAGAGGAATAGATGTGGATATAACCCTCGATCTGATGATACATGACATTGATATAATCCTTGCTCTAATAAGTGCAGAAGAGCAGAAGAGCAGAAGATCAGAAGCAACTTCCACACTTCCTCACTTCAGTCCTTCCACTCTTATAAAAGATATGAAGGTAACAGGAGCAAGGGTGCTGACCGACAATATCGACATCGCAATGGCATGGCTTGAATTCAGCAACGGCATGCAGGCCTTAATGAAGGCGAGCAGGGTGTCGTTTGAAAAATCCAGAAAACTGAAGATATTTCAAAAGGACTCATACCTGCTCGTAGATTACCAGAATATGGAGGTAAAGAGATTTTGTAAAAAAGGGTCAAATGAAATTGTTCAGGAGGCCATAAATATCGAGAAAAAGGAGCCTCTGAAGGAAGAGCTAAAGGATTTTGCTGAATGTGTTGTTTTAAGACGCAGGCCTGTGGTTTCTGCAACCGAGGGTAGGGACGCACTGAAAATTGCACTACAGATAGGAGAAAAGATAAAAAAATGAAGCCGATGATTGATCTGAAGAAACAATATCTGGAAATCAAGGACGAAGTCCTTTCAATGATGAATGAAGTACTGGAGAGTTCCCAGTATGTACTCGGCAAGAAGGTTATGGAGCTTGAAGATCATATTAAAAAATATCATGGGGTGAAGGAGGCCATAGGCGTTGCATCGGGTACAGATGCACTGCATCTCTCTTTAAGGGCCCTTGGCATAGGAGAAGGGGATGAGGTTATAACAACGCCTTTTACATTTTTTGCTACAGTGGAGGCTATTTTGTATACGGGCGCAAAACCGGTTTTTGTCGATATAGAGCCGGATACATACAATATTGATGCATCTCTTATCGAACAGAGGATAACAGAGAGAACAAAGGCGCTGCTTCCTGTTCATATATTTGGTCATCCGGCTGACATGAAGAATATTATGGATATTGCATCGAAATATAATCTCAAGGTGATAGAGGACTGCGCACAGTCTTTCGGTGCATATTTGGACGGAAAGAAAACAGGAAGCTTTGGCGATGCCGGATGCTTCAGCTTTTATCCGAGCAAGAATTTAGGGGCGTACGGCGATGGCGGTATGATTACGTTGAACGACCTCTATGCTGCCGATGAGATAAGGAAGCTGAGAAACCATGGCTCCAGAGGCGGATACAGGCATGAATGTCTCGGATACAACAGCAGGCTTGACGAGATACAGGCAGGTATCCTTCTTGTCAAGCTCAAGAGGATCGATGAATACAACAAGAAGAGGCGTGAGAATGCCTTGCTGTATAACAGCCTACTTTCTGACACAGTTATTACTCCTGTGGAAAAAAATGGCGCCTATCACGTGTATCATCAATATACGATACGGAGCAACAAAAGGGATTTTATACATCAATGCCTTAAGGAGCATGGCATATCATCGGTGGTTTATTATCCTATCCCTCTTCATCTACAGGAGGCTACTCGATTTTTGGGGTACAGAGGGGGAGACTTTCCGGTGACAGAACAGGTCTCTCAGGAGGTTCTTTCCCTGCCGATTTATCCTGAACTGGGCGAGGAAGATATTCGCTTTACCTCTGAAATAATCCACAAATGCTTGAAAGGTTAATGATAGTCTCGGGGGAGAGTTCAGGAGAGCTCTATGGTGCCCTACTCGCAAAGACATTAAAGGATAGAAATCCTGAGGTAAGCATTATCGGTGTCGGAGGGGAGAGGATGCAATCTTCAGGAGTTAATCTTATCTCCATGATATCCAGTTCATTTGGCATTACAGAAGCAATAAAGACTTACAGCGAGATCAAGGGGACATTCAAGAAGGTCGTATCTGCCCTTAAATCATTTAATCCACAGGTCATTGTCTTAATAGACTATCCCGATTTCAATATGAAGGTTGCGAGGGAGGCTAAAAAGCTCGGGATAAAGGTGCTTTATTATGTGAGTCCACAGGTATGGGCATGGAGAAAGGGAAGGGTAAACACCATTGGTAAATTGGTTGATAAAATGGCCGTGATACTGCCGTTTGAAGAAGAGATATACAGAAATGCCGATATCCCGTGTGAATTTGTCGGGCATCCAGTTCTGGATGAAATAAGGGAGGTTATTAATGGTTCTGGATTCAGGATTCAGGATATAGAAACCGAAGAACTAAAAGCAGCGGTCAGGAAAGAGCTTGGACTCATACCTGACAGGCCTGTGATGACACTCATGCCCGGCAGCAGGGCGCATGAGATTAAAAGACTTCTCCCTGTAATGTCTGATGTTATCAGAAAAATGGAGGAACGCTATCCTAACTACCAATTTGTAATGCCTATTGCACCGAATTTAAGCCATGATGCATTATCATTAATGAATGAATTAGAGAAGAATACCGATCACGAATTACGCTTCAGGCGTCATGCAATAAAGACCCTTATTGCATCGGACATTGCGGTTATTGCATCAGGGACATCTGCCCTGCAGGCTGCCCTCGTAGGAGTTCCAATGGTTGTTGTATATAAGCTTTCGCCGCTGACGTATTTCATAGGAAGGCTTATTGTAAAGGTGAAACATATATCCCTTGTGAATATCCTGCTCGATTATATAGATGGTCAAGGATTAAGAGTTAAAGAATTATTACAGAAAGATGCTAATATAGAAAACATTGTAGAAGAATTATCCAGAATTATTACAGATTCGAATTACAGAAATGAGATGGTATCGCAGATGACAAAGGTGAGGGAGTTGTTCATTGACAGAGAGGCATCTTTGAGGGTTGCAAGCATTGTAGAGGAACTGGAGGCTTATAGCAATGTTTAAAAGGATACTGCTCCTCGTAAAGCCATATTGGGGCAGGGTAGCACTTTCTGCTGTTATAAGTCTTCTGATCTCGGGTATGAACGGTGGTCTGGCCTGGCTTGTCAAGCCTGCGCTTGATGGTATATTTGTTAAAAGAGACGTAGTCCTTCTGACCATCCTGCCGTTTGCAATTCTTGCGTTGTATTTGCTGAGAGGGGTTTTTTCATTTTTTCAGTCTTATCTTATGAGGTCAGTAGGAGCAAAAGTTGTAAGAGATATAAGAGGCGAACTGTACGGACACGTATTATATTTACCGGTTGATGATTTTAAAAAGGAGTCATCGGGTTTATTGCTGTCAAGAACAATAAACGATACAGGCCAATTGCAAGGACTTCTTGCATATACTGTTAAGGACATTTTTGTAGAAGGCGCTACAATAATAGTTCTGCTTTTCGTTGCATTTTACAGGAGGTGGGACCTTGCATTGATAGCAGTTACCGTTCTTCCATCAGCTTTTTACGGGGCACAAAGGCTCGGAAAAAGACTTAAGAAGATCAGTAAAGAGGCCCAGAAAAAGATTTCAGTAATAACAGAATTTCTTTCGGAGACATTTTCCGGAGTAAAAATGATAAAGATTTTTGGCAGGGAGAGTTCATTGATAAATATATTCAGGGATAAAAATCAGGATTACTACAGGGAACTCATGCGTTCTACAAGGGTTATAGAATTTACATCATTAATGATGGAGACAATCGGCGGACTTGGAATTGCCTTTGTCTTGTGGTATGGCGGCAGACTTGTAATAAAGGATGTCATCTCGCCAGGGGAATTTTTCTCTTTTTTAACTGCAATCTTTATGATTTATACGCCTGCAAAGAGGCTTGTATCGGCAAACAACAGCATTCAGCAGGCAAGGGCAGTAATTGAGAGACTTGATGAACTCTTTAACAAAAAAAAGGAAGGAGAAGGGAAAAATGATTTAAAACCATTAAATGACAACATAGAATTTAGAAATGTGTCTTTTAAATATCCCACCTCAAAGAATTATATTCTCAACGATATAAATCTTGCCGTTAAAAAAGGAGAGATTATCGCCATTGTAGGAAGAAGCGGTGCAGGAAAGACAAGCCTTGTTGATTTGATACCGAGGTTTTACGACCCTGTAAGTGGAGCTATTTATATAGATGGAGTGAATATTGCAGATGTTAGTCTTAAGTCACTAAGGCAGCAAATAGGGCTTGTCAGCCAGGATGTAATACTTTTTAATGATACTGTGAGGGCAAACATAACCTTTGGCAATCCGGATGCGTCAGAGGATAATATTATCAAGGCTGCAAAGGCAGCGTATGCCCATGAGTTTATTCTCGAATTGCCTAAAGGATATAACACAGTAATAGGGGAAAGAGGTGTAATGATTTCAGGCGGCCAGAGACAGAGGCTCTCCATAGCACGTGCAATACTCAAAAACCCACCTATATTGATCCTCGATGAGGCAACATCAGCCCTTGATACAGAGTCTGAAGCAATGGTTCAGAAGGCACTTGATAGCCTTATGGAAAACAGGACTACCTTTGTTATTGCACACAGACTTTCCACAGTGCAGAAGGCAGATAGGATTATAGTGCTGGAAAAAGGTAGAATATCTGAGATGGGAACGCATGAGGAGCTTTTAAAGAATGGCGGTATTTATAGGAAACTTTACAACCTCCAGATTTCATCAACCTGAGTTTTGCAATATTTAGCAGCAGGTATGCATCAAAGACCTTACAAAGTCATTGTCCTTTGTGTATATCAAAAAACTAATAACGCTTTTACATAAGATAGATAGCAATGTAGCCTGTCTGCGTGCAGCGCACAGGCAGGTAGGTGACGGATTCAAGAAAATGCTTTACAATATTCAGGAGTGTAAAGTCTTTTCAGCAAACCTGCTACCAAATGCTTAAGCAATATTTGTGTAATTTGGGATCAAATGTATCTGGCATATAGCATACTGTATCTGATAGCCCTTCTTTTTTTATTTCCGTTTGAATATTTGAAACGGCCGAAGGAATTGCGCAACAGATGGGTCAGGGAGAGATTCGGCAAGTATAGGGCGGAAGAGCAGAAGCGCAGAATCGCAGAAGTAAAGACTTCCGAATCTGTTGTCTGGATACATGCGGTTTCCGTAGGCGAGGTGATAGCCGCAGTTCCTTTGATCAAAAAAATAAAGGATAGGTATCCTTTTAGAGAGATTGTGGTTTCAACTGTCACAGATACAGGCCAGAAGGTTGCAAATGAGAGGATGGGCGATATTGCACGGATTATTTATGTTCCGTTCGATCTGCCTTTCGCAATAAAAAACGCGCTGCGGCGCATCAAACCGTCTCTTTTTATCATCATGGAAACCGAATTATGGCCGAATACCATCAGGATTTTGGGCAGGAGCGGTGTTCCTGTGTTATTGATGAATGGAAGGATATCCGAAAGGTCATTTGTCGGGTATAAGAAACTAAGGTTTTTTATAAAGGATGTCATGAAGAATGTGAGCATCTTCTGCATGCAGAATGAATTATATGCAGAAAGGATTAAGGAATTAGGTGCAGAACCCGATAAAATCAAGGCGATCGGCAATTTTAAGTTCGATACAGGACCTTCTTCTACTGTTCCTGAATGGACAAGGATATTAAGAAGACGGGAAACAGAGGACAGAAGGCAGACAAGAGAAAAGGAATTTGTAATAATTGCAGGAAGCACGCACAGGACAGAAGAGGAATTGATAATTGATGCATATATTAAATTAAGAGCAGATTTTCCGCAGCTCAACCTTATCATTGCACCGAGACATCCAGAGAGATTTAAAGAAGTAGAAGAGTTGATCAAAAGAAATAATATTCAATACATAAAGAGATCAGAGATTGTGAATCCTATTGCTTCTGCACTTCCGTACTTCTGTACTTCTGCGCTTGTTATTCTCCTCGATGTCATCGGAGAGCTTTCATCTGTTTACAGTGCATGCGATGTTGCAATAATAGGGGGAAGTTTCATTGAACATGGCGGGCAGAATCCCCTTGAGCCTGCATACTGGGGCAAGGCTATTGTCTGCGGTCCGCATATGGAGAACTTCCCTTTTATTGATGATTTTTACAGAGGTGGAGGGGCATTAAAAGTTGATTTGGATACCCTGTACGAGTCATTAAGGAGCCTCCTTACTTCACCTGAAAAGATATCGTCCATGGGGAAGATTGCAAAGGAACTTTATGAAAAAAATTCAGGCGCAGCAGACAGGGCAATGGAGATAATAGGGAAATATCTATGACGCCATTGGAATTTCTTTACTACATTGGTTATTCTCTCGACAAGTGCTACAAGCTGAAGCGACAGAAGCATCTTCCTCATAAGGTCATCAGCATAGGCAATATAACAATTGGCGGCACAGGCAAGACACCAGCAGCTATTGCCATTGCAGAGGAGGCAAAGAGGAGAGGCTTTAGTCCAATAATATTGACAAGGGGATATAAGGGAAGGGCAAAAGGGCCATGCTTTGTCTTAGCTCGAAAGTTCGGAAGTTCGGAAGCAAAAGACTTCCATGCTTCTGACCTTTCGCACTCCTGCTCTTCCGCACTTGAGGCAGGCGATGAGCCGGTATTAATGGCAGAACGACTGAAAGATGTGCCAATTGTAAAATGTTCTGATAGATATGAGGGAGGAATGTTTGCACTTCAGCACCTATCTACCCCTTCACCCCTTCACCCATTCACCCCTTTTTTTCATCCTTGACGATGGCTTCCAGCACTGGAAACTACACAGAGATATTGACGTTGTTTTAATAGACGGCTTGAATCCATTCGGCAACAAGAGGATGCTTCCAATTGGACCATTGAGGGAACCGTTAAGGGAATTAAAAAGGGCGGATATATTTGTCATGACAAAAGCAAAAAACAAGGCGTTGTCAGACGAGCTTGGAGATATTAATCCAGAAGCGCCTGTTTATTTTTCCGAGTACAGGATACATAAGGTCAGAGATATGGATGGCAATGAATATCCGATTGAAATGTTAAAGGACAAACAGGTTTACGCTTTCTGCGGCATAGCAAATCCGGAGTCTTTCAGACAGACGGTTTTGTCAATTACAGGTGATATGGCTGGATTCAAGATATATAGAGACCATTATAAATATACAGAAACAGACATTCTTTATCTCAGAAAACAGTGCAAGGCTCTAAATTGCGATTTTTTGATTACAACAGAAAAAGATATGGTGAAGATTAAGGAACTTCAAATTTCAAATTTCAAATTTCAGGGCGATAATATTCTATGCCTTGAGATAGATTTTACTGCTGATGCAGCCTTTTTTGATGAGGTTTTTAAAAATATTCCTTGAGATACTTGCCAGTATAAGAGTATTCAGAATTTTGCAATTCTTCGGGCGTTCCTTCGAATATTATATTGCCGCCTTTATCGCCACCCTCAGGTCCAAGGTCTATAACCCAGTCAGCCTGACTTATCACATCGAGATTGTGCTCAATGATGACCACTGTGTTTCCTGATTCAATCAGCTTTCTTATAATCTTTATGAACTTCAAAACATCATCGTGATGCAGACCTACGGTCGGCTCATCGAGTATGTAAAGCGTATTTTTTATCCTTCTTTCGCCTAATTCTGCACATATCTTTAATCTCTGCGCCTCTCCGCCTGAAAGGGTTGTGGCAGGCTGTCCGAGCCTGAGATAGCCGAGACCGATATCTTTCATTAATGCGAGTTTTGAACCTATTTCGGATACTCCTGAAAAGAAGTCGAATGCCTCGTCCACTGTCATATCGAGTATTTCGCTTATATTTTTGCCTTTATAGGTGACCCTTAGCGCCTCTTCTTTGTATCTCCTTCCTTTGCAATCCTCGCACCTCACAAATATATCCTCAAAGAAATACATCTCCATTCTCTGATAGCCTTCTCCCTTGCATGTCTCGCATCTGCCACCCGGAACATTGAACGAGAAAAATCTGGGGGTATAACCGTGTGCCTTTGCCTCCATCTGCTGCGCAAAGAGCCTTCTAACGGGATCGAATATCTTGAGGTATGTCAATGGATTCGATCTCGGTGTCCTACCGATGGCTGTCTGGTCAATGAGCTTGACCCCTTTGATCTTTTTAAGTCCGTCAATGCCTTTGTATGGTAGTGGATGCTCGGGCTCAATCCTGAAATGTCTTGCTATAGCACGGTATAAGGTCTCGACAATGAGAGTGCTCTTTCCAGAGCCTGATACGCCTGTAACAACAGTGAGGGTTTCGAGGGGAATTTTCAGGATTACATTTTTGAGGTTGTTTCCTGACGCACCATGCAGTGTTAAATAATCAATGGTTCGTGCTCTGAAATCGTTAGTTTTATGTTTCATGGCTGCTGCCTGTTGATTGGTGATGCCCTTTATATATTTAGCAGTAAGCGTATTGGTTTTTAAAAATTCTTCCATCGGTCCTGAAAATATGACCTCGCCACCCATGTGTCCTCCTCCAGGCCCCATCTCCACAACCCAGTCGCTAAGAGATATAATGTCTCTGTCGTGTTCCACAACGATTATGGTATTTCCGAGGGAAGACAGTTCCCGCATTATCTCCGCAATCCTCCTCGTATCTCTCGGATGGAGCCCAATAGTCGGCTCGTCAAGGACATAGAGTGTTCCTGTAAGTGCTGACGCCAACTGGTTGGATAGATTTACCCTCTGGTATTCACCGCCTGACAGGGTCTTTGCCTGTCTGCTCAGCGTGAGATAATCAAGACCGACCCTTTCAAGGAACTGAAGCTTTATAATAATCTGCCTCACAGCCTCTTTCGAAATCTCCTTTTGCATGGGCGATAGTTGAAGTGTCTTGAACCATTGTAGAATCCTGGATACAGGCATATTGGAGAGTTCAGCTATGTCGATACCGTCTATTCTGTATGCGAGGGCATTTTCGCAGAGCCTTTTGCCCTTGCATTTCGGACATGTTACAGGACTTCTATATCTGCTCAGAAATACCCTCACATGGAGCTTGTATCTCTTGCTCTCCAATTCTTCAAAGAAGTCATTGATACCGTAAAAGTGCTGGTTTCCCTTGAAGATAGTGTCTTTTTCTTCCTCTGTCAGTTCATTGTAAGGCTTGTTTATATCTATGCCGCTTTTTTTAGCCCCTTTTATCATCTGGTCTTTCCACCATCTGGCCACAGGCTTTTCCCATATTTCGATAGCGCCCTCAGACAGTGATACATATTTGTCAGGCACTATAATATCCTCGTCATAAATGAGGACATTCCCGAAACCCTTACATTCAGGACATGCGCATACAGGATGATTAAAGGAAAAGAGGATTGGAGTTGGCTCAGGCAATTGTATATTGCAGTCATCGCAGGAATTTTTAGAAGAAAATTTTAATATCTCTTTACCTGTTTCTTTAAATATGACTATTTTCAGCCTCTCTTTGCCCTCTTTCCATGCCATCTCTATGGAGTCAGACAAACGAGGCTCATCCCTTATAATAAGCCGATCAAGCATGACCTCCACGAATTTGAAATTTGAAATTTGAGATTTGAAATTATCGATGTCTCTGACTTCTCCATCTATCCACACCCTGTAAAATCCCCTCTGTTTTAGGCTTTCCATGGATTCCCCCGTCTCGAATAAGATAACCGCCTTTTCATCGTGATATTTCTCCAAAAGATCGGAGACTATCTGTGTCGGGTCCCATTTCCTTATCTCTTTGCCGCAATTTGGGCAATATGGAGTGGCAATTCTGGAGTATAAAACCCTGAATAAGTCATAAAGCTCTGTGAGTGTCCCGACAGTAGAGCGGGAGCCTTTTACAGGGTTTTTCTGCTCAAGGGCAATGGCAGGTCTGATATTATGGATTGCATCAATATCGGGCCTGTCGAGTTTTTCAAGGAAGAGACGTGCATAGGTTGACAGCGATTCTATAAATCTCCACTGGCCTTCAGCAAAAATGGTGTCAAAGGCCAATGAAGACTTGCCTGAGCCTGATACACCTGTGATTGCTATAACCTTGTTGTGGGGGAGTCTAAGGTAAATATTTTTGAGGTTATTCTGCCTTGCGCCTTCAATTATTAGCTCACGGTTTGACATCTAAATATTTTAACATTTTAGCGCCTTTGTTTTATAATGATGAATGCTCGATTCCATAAGAGAAAAAGTCCTTTCAGGACAGAGGCTGACAAAGGAAGATGCCATTGCATTATTTCAAAGCAATGATATTTTCGACATTGGCAGGCTTGCATCCTATGCGGCAGAAAAGAAGAACGGTAAAAATGCATATTTTATTGTCAACAGGCATATAAATCCTACAAATATCTGCGTAAACAGGTGCAAGTTCTGCGCCTTCAGCCGCTCAAAGGGCGAAGAAGGCGCTTATGAATTGACAATTGAAGAAATTATTGAAAAACTAAAAGGCGGCCACGGGCCACATGTCATGGATCATGGTTTTTCAGAGGTTCACATTGTCGGAGGCCTTCATCCAGACTGGCCTTTTGAATATTATCTCAATATGCTTTCAGCCATAAAGAAGGAATTTCCACACATTGCCGTCAAGGCATTCACAGCAGTGGAAATCGATTACATGTCAAAAATCAGTGGATTGAATCTTAAAGATACTCTGGCAAGGCTTAAAAAAAGCGGACTTGACCTTATGCCGGGAGGCGGTGCGGAGATATTTGCAGAGGCTATAAGAAACAAGCTCTGTCCCGAAAAGATCTCCGGTGACAGATGGCTTGAGGTAATGGAGACTGCACACATGGCTGGAATAAAGACTAATGCAACAATGCTCTACGGACATCTCGAAGGCATAGAAGACAGGGTTGATCATCTTTTCAAACTCAGGGATTTGCAGGACAGGACAGGAGGTTTTCAGGCATTTATTCCGCTATCATACCATCCGAAAAATACAGAAATAGGCGGATTTTATTCTTCGGGAATAGACGACTTAAAGACCATTGCAGTAAGCAGGCTTGTACTTGACAACTTTGATCATATCAAGGCTTACTGGATAATGCTTGGCGAAAAGGTCTCTCAGGTTGCGCTTTTATTCGGTGCAGATGATATTGACGGCACAATAATCGAAGAAAAGATAACACACTCGGCAGGGGCAATGTCAGAAGAAGCAATGACAAAAGAAGAACTGGAATACCTTATAAAAAAGGCAGATAAGATCCCTGTGCAGAGGGATGCGTTTTATAATCCACTCGTTTTTTGCCGTTAAATGTATTATAATGCGCATAGGAAGTGTATATGAATACAGCACGATTAAACATAACCCTGCCCGAAGATGTGGTAAGAATACTTTCCGGAGTAAAAAATAAATCCGCTTACATAGCCGAGGCGATAAGAGAGAGGCGGCAGATAGAGGAAAAGGAAAAGATGCGCAAAAAGATAGATGCCACCTACCGCGAGGCGGCAAAAGAGGATTATGAAACATATAAGGAATGGGAAGACACTTTGAAAGACGGACTCGAAGATGACACGCGGTGATATATATCTCGTGGATTTTGAGCCTTCCCTTCACTTAATCCCCTCCTTGACGATGTATTCGGGTTTGAAAGCGTGGTGGTGGAGGAGGTAGGGTGATGGAAAAGTTTGTTATAATCAACTAAAAGACAAAGGAGGCCAATGCAATGCCGACTGTTAAGTTTGAAAATGACAATGTGGTATTATCTTTTTCTAAAAATTTAATATCTGATGATGCCGTGCAAAATTTCATTGAATGGCTGAGAATTGAGGAAATTGCTCAAAAAAGCAAAATGACCGAAGAACAGGCATGGGAGCTTTCTGAAGAAATCAAACGTGACTGGTGGGAAAAAAACAAAGAGAGATTCTTAGAGAGGGTTCGGGATGAAGAAACCGGTAATAGTTGATACCAATATTTTTTTTCTGCCCTTATAAGCAAAGGCATGAGGATAAGAAAAACCCTTCTCACTGAAGATGATTTGCCTTTTTATTCCTGTAGGTTTGCGATCATGGAACTCTTTAAGCATAAAGAAAAGATTTATAAGTACGCCGGCCTTGATGATGCGGATATTTTAGAAATATTGTATACCCTCTTGAAAAAAGTTAACTTCTACAACGAAGATACCATTTCGGATAAAAGTCTCAGTAACGCTTCCAAATTATGTGCGGGAGTTGACAATAATGATATGCTTTTTGTCGTCCTTGCGCTTGAGCTCAATGGTTTACTATGGACAGGCGACAAAAGACTCAAGCAGGGGCTTACTCAAAAAGGCTTTAACAGTTTTTTTGAGATAGAGACTGTCTAATGTCCATTTCATTAAACACAGGCACAGGCGGCATTCCCTTAAAATTTGCCAGGGAGCTTTCCGCCCTCGTAAACAATGAGTGGGAGAGCGGGAATTTTATCAATAAGGAGCTATGTTTTGCTTGGAGAAAAGACTTTTTACAGCCTGCGGGATAAAGGGGCATCGGTGCAAGAGATTATGGAATTCGGAAAACTGACGAAGCCGAAGGTGTCAAAGACATTATTTTAACCTATGAACAGAATAGATAAACATACAGCATTAAAACTCCTAAAAAACTCCGATCTCCTTGATCTCGGAGAGACTGCTGACACTATCAGGAAAAATCTCCACTCAGAAGGTATTGTTACATTCATTGTTGATAGAAATATCAATTACACAAACATCTGCATCAATAAATGCAGGTTCTGTGCTTTTTACCGTGATGCGGAAAGCCCTGATGCATATCTTTTAGATAAGGATGAGATATTTAAAAAGATAGACGAGACCATCGCCCTCGGAGGCACGCAGATACTTCTTCAGGGGGGGATACATCCTGAGCTTGGGTTGGATTACTATACTAATCTCCTGAAATCCATTAAGGACAGGTATTCTATAAACATACACGGTTTTTCGCCGCCGGAGATTTATTATCTCGCGGACAGACATCATCTCACAATAAAGGAAACGCTTGCTATTTTGAGAAGCGCGGGTCTTGACTCAATTCCAGGAGGCGGCGCAGAGATATTATCCGACAGGGTGAGAGAAGTCTTGAGCCCTAAGAAGATAAAGTCTTCTCAATGGATGAGTGTTATGGAGGAAGCCCATAAAATAGGGATGAGGACAACAGCCACGATGATGTTTGGCAGCATTGAAGAGCCTGAGGATATAATCGAACACCTCGATGCGATAAGGACTCTTCAGGACAAAACAAGAGGATTTACCGCATTTATCCCGTGGTCTTTTCAGCCCAAGAATACGGAAATCGGTTCACGGTTCACGGTTCACGGTTCACGGTTTTATGGTGCCACTGCCGTTGATTATCTAAAGGTGCTTGCGGTTTCGCGTATTTATCTCGACAATGTCAGAAACATTCAGGCATCATGGGTTACGCAGGGACTGAGGCTTGCACAGGCTGCATTGAGATTTGGAGCCAATGATTTCGGCTCAACAATGATTGAGGAGAATGTTGTCAGGGCAGCAGGCGTGAGTTACAGGGTATCGAAGGAGGACATAATACAGGCAATAAAGAGCGCAGGATTCAAGGCTGCTCAGAGGGATACGCATTATAATCTAATAAAGGAATTTTAGGAGGTCTTATGTCGGAGTTATACGATGTGGTTATAATCGGCGGCGGCCCTGCTGGATTAAGCGCGGCTCAGTATGCCGCAAGAGCAAAGCTGAAAACAATAGTGCTTGACAAATCTCAGTCAGCCGGTGCGCTGGCGTTTGCAAGCCTTATTGAGAATTATCCAGGCATATGTCAGGCGATGACCGGCAAGGAATTGCTCGATATATTCCGCAAGCAGGCCATTGATTTCGGTGCAGAGTATGTTGAGGCGCAGGTCATAGGCGTTTCGCTTGAAGGGGAGACAAAACAGGTCGTTACAATGGATAAAACGTATGAAGGGAAGACCATTATTATTGCCACAGGTTCCATGGGAAGAAAGCCTACTATTAAAGGCGAGGCTGATTTTCTTGGCAGGGGCGTAAGTTACTGTGCTGTCTGCGATGCTGCATTTTTTAAAGGTAAGAGCGTATGTGTCTTAGGCGACTCCGAAGAGACAGCAAAGGAGGCAGCGTATTTATCGAAGTTCGCAGAGACGGTTTATCTTATATCGCCATCTAAGAAATTGAAGGTGGATGATGACTATCCTGCATTAAAGATTCCGAATTTAAAAGTTATTTTAGGCAGCACAGTAATATCGATAGAAGGAGATGAAATCGTCGAGAGGATAAGACTCAAAGATGCAGAAGGAAGTGAAAGAGTTATTGAGCTTTCAGGAGTATTTGTCTATCTTCATGGAAGCAGGCCAGTAATCGATTTTCTTCAGGGTGCGGTAGAGGTCTCGGAGGATGAATGCGTGTCCACAAACAGGATGATGGAGACAAATATTCCAGGTGTGTTCAGTGCAGGGGATGTGACATGTACGGAGGTGAGGCAGGTTGTGGTTGCAGCAGCGCATGGGTGTATTGCTGCACTTTCGGCAGAGAAGCATATCTTTAACAGGAAGAGGAGAAGGTACGACTGGCATGGATAATGAATTAAAGGCAATGGTTCTAAATTACATGGAAAAAGGATTTCTTGAGAACATCATCGATATGTTCAAGCATGATGAAGGCCTTTTCCCAATGATAATCGATATGATAAAGGACGAAAGAGTGCGTGTGAGGCTTGGGGCTACTGCGCTTGTGGAGGAGTTAATAAAGCTTAAGCCGGAGCCGCTCATAAGGATGATTCCAGATATTGCGGAACTCCTGAAGGATGAAAATCCGACTGTCCGGGGCGACGGGGCAAATCTTCTTGACATTATAAAACATCAGGATGTACTTCCTTTCCTTTTGAGTGCTGAAAATGATGCTGATGCAAATGTGAGAGAAATCGTCAGAGACGCAATTAATAATATCCAGACGCTGTCTTAATTTCTGTTTAATGGCAGGTTGATTGTGAGAAATGGGGCTCTTGTTTGTTGTGGAAAGACCGATACTCATTCTCCTGACCATGCAAGTATCGAGTATGACATAGCGATAAAGTATAACAAAGCTTAGGCAGGCATAAAGACGAATTTCATTGAGAGGAGGACCCTTGGCAAGAGCCGGAGCATATAAGAGCGAGAAGAGAAAAAAAGAATTATTGATAATTTGTTTAAATCCTTGCCTTTGCCGATTTTACGGTATTTTCAAGAAGCATTGCGATAGTTACAGGTCCTACACCGCCTGGCACAGGCGTAATCAGGGACGCCTTTTTCGATACGCTGTCGAAATCTATATCACCAACCACATGGCTGTTTTCGAGGACATTTATTCCTATATCAACAACAACGACACCGTCTTTTACCATGTCACCAGTGATGAGATTTGGCCTTCCTGCCGCAGCGCATAAAATATCTGCCTGCCTTGTTATATCTGCAAGATTCTTTGTCTCCCTGTGGCAGACGGTGACAGTTGCCTCTTTTGTCAAAAGCATGAGGGACAGGGGTTTCCCCACAGCGAGGCTCTTTCCTATTACAACAGCATGTTTGCCTTTTATTTCCACATTATAATATTCAAGCAGCCTTATTACACCAAATGGAGTGCACGGCAAGAAACCCAGATGTTGTGTTACTGCAGGATCGTACTGTTTTGAGTAAAGCTGGAGCGTTGATTCCTCAGCAGCAAACTTTCCTATTGGAATTGAGCCGAGGCCGTCAACATCCTTTTCAGGAAGTATTGAGTTTACGATTTTCCTGCTGTTTATTCTTCTCGGAAGGGGGAAGAACACAAGCAGCCCGTGAATGCGTTCATCGTTATTTATAGCATGTACAGTGTTTAATAATTCGTTCATACTGACCGATTCTGGAAACCTATATTCGTAAGGTGTTATGTCTGTGCTTTTGCATGCCTTTAAGGTGGCAGAAAGATATTGCTTTGATGATAGGTTATCCCCGACGAGCATTAATGCGAGTCCTACTTCAATACCCATGCCGCCGAGCATCTCGACTTTCTGCTTTACATTGCTTTTTATCTCCTCTGCAAGCCTCTTTCCTTCCATTATCTTTGCCATGCTATACCCCTTTATTGTCTTTAAAAAGTTATCTGTTAATGGGAAAACGCTCCTTGAAGCAATGTCCAAAGGGCGTGTCAATGCCTAACAATATATTAACTTGAATTACGCAAGTATTGATAGCATATGGCAGCAGGTGTGCTGAAAAGACTTTACACTTTAGAACATTACAATAAGGCATTCTCTTGAATCCGTCACCTACTTGCCTGTGCGTTGCACGCAGACAGGCTACATTGCTATCTATTTTAGGTAAAGGCGTTAATAGTCTTCTAATATGCATAAAAACAACGACTTTGTAAAGGCTTTGATGCACACTTGCTGCCATATATTGCGTAATTCAGGATAATCTAAGTTGAGCGATTTTGTAAGGCAGGCCTGCCTGTGCGTTGCACGCAGGCAGGCCTGACATATATTTATAGAAGATTAGAATTGCTCAATTTGGGTTGCAACTAAATGGGAGATGAAACTCTTTCTGTAAATCAACATATATGCGAAGATGTTATAATAGTGCCTGGATTCGACAGGAGGTCTTATGAGGGACAGACTTATACGGTTAATTTACGAGAGGGCTTTTAAATACAGCGAAGAACCGATATTTAAGCTAACTTCAGGGAGAATGAGCAATTATTATTTCAACTGCAAGATGGTAACGCTTAATCCCGAGGGCATGTATCTCATAGGCAATATTATTTTTGATATGATAAAGGGCCTTGAGGTTAAAGGCATCGGAGGCCTTACCCTCGGTGCAGACCCCATAGCAGACGCAGTGGCGTATACATCTTATCTCAAAGAAAAACCAATCGAGGCCTTTGTCGTCAGAAAGAGTGCAAAGTCTCACGGGACAATGCAGTGGATCGAAGGGGATGTAAAGGCAGGGGATAGGGTTGTTATTGTTGACGACGTTATTACAACAGGCAAATCAACTATTGAGGCTATAACGAGGGCAAAGGAGGCAGGACTTCAGATAGTGAAGGTGATAGCCCTTGTTGACAGGCAGGAAGGCGGATATGAAAACATAATGGAGCAATTAAAGGGTATCAAGGGTGACTATAGGCTTGTGGAAGCGGTTGTAACAAGGGATGATGTGATGGCTTTTATAAATCAAAATAAGGTTTATTAAGGGCTGTTCAAGCTGCTCTAATATCATGCACGGGCTTGTTTTATATGTTCTAACAAAAATTTCTGCGCATTCTCCGCTGCTTTAATGATACCAGCTTTATTGAGAGGTGCTGCTGTCCTGTCTTCAATAATATTGCTTATTCCCCTTATCTCGGTTGCTGGAATTCCTGAAAATGCACATATATGGGCGATTGCAGCGCCCTCCATATTTTCGCAAATTGCATTGAATCTTTTTTCTATCTCTTTCCCCTTTTCTATGGTGCCTGTGCATGTTGAGACTGTAACAAAATTGCCCTTCTTTTTGAAGCCACTTAGTTTTCTAGGCAAATACATCGGGAATTCGTTGTAGTATTTAACCTCATCTGTTATGCAGAGTGGGATATTAATTTTATCCATTGTATAGAAGTTTGTTTCGTCTTTTTCTCTGACTCCTGACTCTGCGATTAGACCTTCATCTCCGTAAATCTCTTTTTCCGCAATTACTATATCTCCGATATGCAATCCCGATGAAGGATATGCTCCTCCAACACCAATGGCATATACTGAGTGTGGCTTGAATCTCTCTATTAGGAGTGCTGTCCCGTGAGCGGCATTAGCCTTGCCCACGCCGCATATGCAGACTACGAACTCTGCATTTTGGTTTAATTGACCTTTATAGAAGGACTTTCCTTGTATAGAGATCTCTTCTTTTTCAGAAAGCTGTCTTATGATTAAATCAGCTTCTAATTTTGTTGATGCAATAATTCCAGAGAGCATCAATCGCTTATCTCTTTTGCCGGCTCTTTTTCTTCGAGGATGTATTTCACTTTTACATCCATATCCTTCCTCAGGGAGTTATAGACAGAACAGTACTTTTTGTGTGAAAGCGATATTGCACGCTCAATCTTTTTGTGGTCAAGATTCTTTCCTGCTATATATAATATCATCTCAACTGCCTTGAAATATTGTGGAGGGGTTAGATTTCTTTCTCCAATAATGTCCATCTTAAAATTTGCGATTTCCACCTTCATCTTTTGAAGGAATGTCACTACATCTATTCCCATGCACCCTGCAAGGCTAAGGAGTAATGCATCTGTGGGTTTACATCCCCACTGCACATGGGCATCGAACTCTATCTCATATCCCTCATTTGTTCTGCCTACAAATATAAGTTCTCTATCCCACGACAATGTGGCTTTTACAACTGGAGTGATCTTTTCTTTATATCCTTTCAGGGATTCTTCGAGTTTTTCCTCTGACATTTTAAAATCCTCCTCTGGTATAATTTCATGGATTTTATTTAAACCAGCAAGGTGTAGTCAAGACACAATCCGTAATGAAGAAAAGCAGGCACGGCTTCAGAGCCTTTATCAATGCGAGTTGATAGCTCATGGCTCATAGCTAATATTTAGCAGCAAAAGACTTTTTAGCATTCATCAGCTATCAGCTACGAGCTAAATGTTCTATAATAAACCTTAATGTTGCATAGACAGCAAGGACTAACATGCTTCAAAGCCTTTACAAGCGACAGGAAACCGTATTCATGCAGGGTATAAATGTTTTAACAGAGGGTTGAATCCAATGCTGAATACGATATGGTGGTATGAAAATCTTATAAGGTGTCGCAGGCAAAGTCTTTTACGCATGTTAGTCCTTGCTGTAACCTTTGATTTTATGCAACTGTAAGGTCAAGATTAAGGAGGATTAGTTATGGGGAAAAAGGCGACTTTTGTTCTTGATGAACGGGTAATGGCAGAGGCTAAGGAAATTGTCGGAAAGGGTTTTTTTAAATCCATGAATGTTTTTGTTGAGACAGCAGTGAAAGATAAGATTGAAAAGATAAAGAAGGAACAAATTAGGACTGCTATCAGGGCAGCTGCTCAGGACCCTCTTTTTCTTGCAGACATTAAAGAAATAGAGGAAGATTTTGAATACGCAGACTTTGAAGTATCAGAAAAATGAATTATAAGTGGAGAATATTTACAGCAGACCTTAGTCCTGTTGTCGGTTCGGAACAAAAGGGCAAAAGACCTGTCCTTATTATTAGCGATGAAGATTTTAACAATGTTATGCCTGTCGTAACAGTTTTGCCTGTAACCTCCCTAAAAAAAGACAGAAAAGTTTATCCCAACGAAGTTATGTTAAAAGAAGGTACCGGAGGACTATCTCATAACTCAATTGTTCTTGCTCACCAAATAAGAACGATATCAAAACAAAGGCTGAAAGATTTAATTGGATTTATTAATGATCACAATGCGCAAGAGGCTATAAATGAAGCATTGAGAGTGCATTTAAATTTGTGAAGATGTTTTTGGTTGATAAGGATAGAGGAGAGTTTAGAAAGGTGGAGTAAAAAATATGCGAAACATCCTTAATTTATCGAAAGTAAAAAAAACGAAGGGCAATAAAAATTTTTTGATAGCAGAAACGATTACGCCCTATGTATCTTTGGACTTCATTAACAAAGTGTACGAAGGCGATTGTTTAGATGTCTGTAAAAAGTTTCCCGAAGACTCTATTGATCTAATTGTTACTTCCCCTCCTTATGCAGACGCAAGAGAATGGCACTATGGCGGCATCCATCCGAATAAATTTGCTGATTGGCTTCTTGAAAGGACAAAGGAGTTTTACAGAATTTTAAAACCTACAGGGACTTTTATTCTGAATATAAAAGAGAAGGTAATTAACGGAGAAAGACATACATATGTTATCGAGACTATTTTGGGTATGAGAAAACAAGGGTGGCTTTGGACAGAGGAGTTTATATGGCATAAAAAGAACTGCTATCCTGGCAAATGGCCAAACAGATTCAGAGACGCATGGGAACGGTGCCTCCAGTTCAATAAAAATAAAAAATTTAAGATGTTCCAAGAAGAGGTAATGGTGCCGATGGGAGGTTGGGCAGAGAAGAGACTTAAAAGCTTAGGGAAAAATGATGTTATAAGATTCGAATCTCGTACTAATAGCAAGTATGGGAAAAATATATCAAACTGGCTTGGAAGAGAGATGGCATATCCAACTAATGTTCTTCATCTTTCAACTGAGTGCTCAAACAAAAATCATAGTGCTGTATTTCCAGTTGCGCTACCAGAATGGTTTATTAAACTCTTTACAGGCAAAGGTGATTTGGTATTAGACCCATTTGCTGGGTCAGGAACCACAGGCGTTGCAGCATTACTTCTGGATAGAAATTATATTCTCATTGAGAATAATCCGGAATTCTGCAAATATATCATTGAAAGGATACAAAATGAAGGAAGAAATAAGAAACCTGATCAAGAAAGAATTTTCAGAAATAGCAAAATCTCGGCACAATGCGCTAAAGAAGCTAAGCATCAGCAATCTTAATTTCAACCCTTTTCTTTTAAGGATATTGAATCTTGATTCTCCTGAAAAAATCGCTGAATTTATGATTAATGAGAGATTAGAAAGGAGCGTTGTTACCAGTTTTGGAACAAGGATTCAGAAAATAGCCAAACTTATTGGTGGAAAGGGGACAGGCGTAGAGGGCGGTGACATTTTTATAGAGAAAAAAGGCAGACGCTATTATATTCAAATGAAAGCAGGCCCTAACACCCCGAATAAAGATCTTGTAGAAATGATAAATAAGTTACTATTATCAGCAACGAGAAGAAATGCAGGCTCAATAGCATTATTGGGAATGACTTATGGGAATAAGCAGAAAGTCAGCGGTATTATACGCAGATACTCGCAGATTGACTGGAAAATAGGGAGGGAATTCTGGGAATTTATCGGCAATAAGGGAATCGCCCAAGAAATATATAAACCCGAATTACGCAATATATGGCAGCAGGTGTGCATCAAAGCCTTTACAAAGTCGTTGTTTTTATGCATATTAAAAGACTATTAACGCCTTTACCTAAAATAGATAGCAATGTAGTAGGTGACGGATTCAAGAGAATGCCTTATTGTAATGTTCTAAAGTGTAAAGTCTTTTCAGCACACCTGCTGCCATATGCTATCAATACTTGCGTAATTCAAGATAAAATAATTGCCGAGGTGAATAAAGAATTCACAGATAAAGAGGGAGGGAAAACTTTTTCTCAATTGTATGATGAAAAACTTAGGGAACTCCAAAATACAATCAGCAAAAAGTATGGGAAGGGAGCGAAAATGTGGGAGAAGTTGTTTGAGGATAATATGTGAAAAAAGTAATTTAGGAAGGCTGTGACATAGTTGCATCTTGAAAGTCCTGCTTTATCGGTAATACCAATGGCAATTTATATTTAGAATACCAATTGATTGGAGAAATTATGCCCCATACCCCCCCCACCATAATCCTCGGCGATAGCCGAAACATGAGCGAGCTTAAGGACGAGAGCATTCATCTTATCGTTACATCTCCTCCCTATTGGCAGTTGAAGGACTATGGCAATGAGAGTCAGATAGGGTTTAATGACAGCTATGAGGACTACATTAACAATCTTAACCTTGTCTGGAAGGAATGTTATCGAGTTCTGCATAAAGGCTGCCGTTTGTGCGTGAATATCGGCGACCAGTTCGCAAGGTCTGTCTATTACGGTCGTTATAAAATAATTCCCATAAGAGAGGAGATAATCAGGTTCTGTGAGACAATCGGATTTGATTACATGGGAGCTATTATCTGGCAAAAGGTTACGACATGCAATACAACAGGCGGGGCAACGATCATGGGGTCTTTCCCGTATCCGAGAAATGGGATTATAAAGCTTGACTATGAGTTCATCCTGATTTTTAAAAAACTCGGGAACCCTCCAAAAGTCAGTAGAGAGATAAAAGAAAAATCAAAGCTGACTACAGAAGAGTGGAACGAGTATTTTTACGGCCACTGGAACTTTCCTGGTGAAAGGCAGGATAAGCACCTTGCCATGTTTCCTGAAGAATTGCCTAAAAGACTTATAAAGATGTTCAGCTTTGTAGGCGATACCGTGCTTGACCCATTTCTTGGAAGCGGAACAACCTGCCTTGCTGCGAAGAATCTGAATAGAAATTCTGTTGGATACGAAATCAATAGAAATTTTTTGCATGCAATCAAAGAAAAAATAAAGGGAGATATTAGAGTATTCGTGCAGGAAGACAAGGGGATAGACTTCAAAAAAGAAATCCAGAAACTTCCTTATGTCTTTAAAGACCCTGTTAAGTTCGATAAGAAGATTGACCCTAAGAAATTAAGATTTGGCTCAAAGATAGACAACTCGGACGCTCATAGAGAAACCTATTATTCCGTTAAAGAGGTTATAAGCCCTGAGATGGTAGTTCTGGACAATGATTTGAAGGTCAGGCTCATTGGCGTTAAAGAGAGCAAGGAGATAAACGGAAAGGCGCTTCAGTTTCTGAAGCAAAAACTGAAAGGGCAAAAGGTGTTTTTGAAATTTGATGTTACAAAATATGATAAAGAAGGCAATCTTTTATGCTATCTTTATTTGAAAAACAAAACTTTTATAAACGCCCATCTAATTAAAAATCATCTGGCTAAAGCGGATTTTTCTATGGACTTCAGATACAGGGATAAATTCATAGCGATGCAAAAATCAGAGAGGAAAGACATTTAATGAAGATAAAACTTACCAATGAGCAAATCAGAGAAGCCTTAGAGATAGATCCCCCCTCATTTCCTAAATATGTTACACAGATTATCAACCTTGCCAATCAGAATGCGCAGGGAACAAGACCAAAAGTTGTCAGACAGTTAAGCGACTTGATACAGGAGTTTCCTGGCAAAAAGTTTGATGAATGGGAAGAATGGTATCTTCAAAGGCATCCTGATGCAATAAAGAACGCAAGGGAAAAAATTTTTGACATGGTAAAAAAGCTTAAATACGCAGTAAATAAAATAGATGAAGAGATGGTAAATGAATGGACAAAAGATCTTGTTCTTGTCAAAACCTTTCTTGGTCTTAAATTTCAGGAGGCTGTCCTGAGAAAGGCGTCCGAACTGAAAGGCGTTGATTACAGACTGGCTAATAACACAGAGGAGTCAAGAGGAATTGATGGTTATGTCGGAGACATTCCTGTATCAATAAAACCGGATACTTATAAAATCAAAAAGGGATTGAGCGAGCAGATAGCCGTTAAACTTATCTATTACAAGAAGCTCAAAAATGGTATAGAGGTGGATTTAGGAGAATTGTTTATATGATCAATACCCCCCACCATAATCCTCGGCGATAGCCGAAACATGAGCGAGCTTAAGGACGAGAGCATTTGTGTCCCTGCCTTGCTTTTTATGATATAGTTTTTTATGATGTAGCTGGAGGCGATGTAATATGCATAGGACACAGGTAATAATAGATGACAAACACTACGCATTTTTGAAAAAAAAAGCAGAGCAGGAGAAAAAGAGCATTTCTCAGGTGTTAAGAGAAATCATAGAAAATTACTCCCGCGAGTCGGATGTCTACTCCCTTTTGTCTGTTTCAGGTATAGCAGAGGATACAGAATGTTACGGCAAAGACCATGATAAATGGCTTTACGGTAAAAAATGAAAGAGTTTGTATTTCTTGATACGAGCGCCATTTATGCTCTAATAAACAAAAAGGACTCGAGCCATAAAAATAAAGATTAAGAATTGCCTCACATTTGACGGCCATTTCAGACAGGAAGGTTTCGAGGAGATTTAGAGCAAGAAAGATAGGAAATTTTTATGATGGAAATAATATTTTTAGTCGCAGGACTGGCAATAGGCGGGATAGCTACATGGTTTATTGTCAGAACACATTTGCAGAAAGACTATTCCCAGAGTATTTCACAGGTTCAGTCAGATTATTTTGGCAGGATTGCAGAGATCGAGGGAAGGGCAAAGAGCGCAGAGGCAGTTGTTAGTGAACTCAGGCAGCAGGTTCAGCAAAGGGAATCGGATATTAATCAGATTAGGAGCGAGCTTGATAATGAGAGACAGCAAAAGATAGAGATCTCAATTAGACTGGATGAGGCGAAGAAGAGGCTTGAGGATTCATACAAAAATCTCGATGAGCAGAAGTCGCTTATCGAGGTGATGAAGACCGAACTGACAGATACATTCAAGGCCCATGCATCAGCAGCATTGAAGAGTAGCAATGAAGACTTTCTCAAACTCGCATCTGAGCACCTCGGCAAGATACTTGCAGAGACAAAGGGCAAGCTTGGAGAGCATAGAGAGGCGTTGGACGGAATCATAAAGCCGCTTCAGGAAATGCTCAAGAGATATGAAGAACAGATCCAGCAGATAGAAAAACACAGGCATGAAAGCTTTGGCAGTCTGACTCAACAAATCCGCTCTCTCGCATCCATGCAGGAGCAGTTGCAGAAGGAGACAAGCAATCTCGTGACTGTTCTTAGAAGGCCAAAGGTGAGCGGCTCATGGGGCGAAATAGGATTGAGGAGGGTTGCTGAGCTTGCAGGCATGACAGCATACTGTGATTTCTATGAGCAGGAGTCTGTTTCTACAGATACTGGAAGGCTCAGGCCCGACATGGTTGTAAGGCTTCCAAACGGCAGGGAGATTGTTGTGGATGCAAAGGCGCCTGTTGATGCATATCTCAATGCAGTCTCCGCATCCTCGGAAGATGAGAGGAAAAAGGCTATGAGCAATTACATAACCCAGGTGAGGAATCACATGAATACCCTGAGTTCAAAGGCATACTGGGCTCAGTTCAAGCAGTCACCGGAGATTGTTGTTATGTATCTTCCAGGTGAATCGTTCTTCAGCGCTGCATTGGAGCATGATCACAAGTTGATAGAAGATGGAAGCGCTAATAAGGTGATACTTTCCACACCAACTACATTTATAGCCCTTCTCAAGGCTATTGCATACGGCTGGCAACAGGAGCAGGTCACAAAGAGTGCACAGGAGATAAATAATTTGGGGAAAGATCTGTATGATAGATTTTCTATTGTGCTTGAGCATTTTGCAGATATAGGAACTGCAATCAGAAAGGCTGTAGAGTCTTACAACAAAGGGGTGAGTTCTATGGAATCGAGGCTTATTCCTTCTGTAAGGAAGTTCAAAGAGCTTGGGATTTCGAGCCAGAAGGAGATAGAATCTCCTTCTGAAATAAGCCAGAGCACAAAGAATATCGAGCATCTTACGCTGGAATTTGATGATGATATCTAAGTTGAGCGATTTTGTAAGGCAGGCCTGCCTGTGCGGTGCACGCAGACAGGTCTGAATATAGAATCGCTCAATTTAGGTGATAAATAAATCTGGATCATGCAATATACGGCAATACTTGTGTAATTTGGATAAAGGAGGTTCTTGTGATTGAAGATTTAAGGAAGTCAGAGACATGGAGGGTATTCAGGATACAGTCGGAGTTGGTCGATGGCTTTGAGACCCTCTTCGATATTGGTCCTGCAGTTACCATATTCGGAAGTTCAAGGCTTAAGGAGGATTCATATTATTACTATCAGGCTGTTAAGGTGGGTAAGATGCTTTCAGAGATAGGTTTCTCTGTTATAACAGGCGGAGGACCGGGTATCATGGAAGGGGCGAACAAGGGGGCAAAAATGGGAAAGAGCAAATCCATTGGTCTGAACATCAGACTCCCCCATGAACAGGTTCCCAACAAATATCAGGACATTACCCTTGATTTTAGATATTTCTTCGTAAGAAAACTCATGTTCATAAAATATGCCATTGCCTTTGTTATATTTCCAGGCGGGTTCGGCACAATGGACGAACTGTTTGAGGCATTGACCCTTGTGCAGACAGGCAAGATAGAGTCATTTCCAATAATACTGTTTGGATCTGATTATTGGAAGGGGCTTATAGAATGGATGAAGCATACCCTTGTTCCTGAAGGTACGATAGGCAGGGAGGACTTTGCCCTTTTCAGTATTGTAGATACACCAGAAGAGGTCTGCAAACTGCTCAAAGAATACTACAGGGTATTCGGAGGCGCTGTGCCAATTGGAGAGTGTTGTAAGGATATTAAATAACTGGAATCTAAGTTGAGCGATTTTGTAAGACAGGCACTGCTACAAGACTCCTCTTTCCGCAGCACCTGCCTTACAAATCTGAATATAGTCTGAATACAAAATCGCTCAACTTAGATGGAATATATTCCATTTCTACAATGAGTTTGTCACTTTCTTTATCTCTTCAAGTTTTTGTAATGCCTTTTTTGAGTCTATGCTTTCTTCAGCAATCTCCCTTGCTGTGTTGAAGTCCTGTGTGAGTCCTGCTACAACAATAGCTGCTGCAGAGTTCATGAGAACAATATCTCGTTTCGGCCCTTTTTCTCCATTTAGTATGGAGATTGTTATTTCTGCGTTTTCATTTTTGCTGCCTCCTGCAAGATCCTTACAGTCAGCCTTTTTAAATCCAAAATCCTCGGGCATTATGTAAGATGTCTCTACTTTCCCATCTTTGTATCTTGAAACCCTTGTGCCGTCGCATGCGGTTATCTCATCTAACCCGTCCTCTCCATGGACAACCATTGCATCAACAGCACCAAGATTTCCGAGTACCGATGCAAGGGGCTCTGTCAACCTGTCTGCAAATACCCCTAATATCTGCCTCTTTGCATTTGCAGGATTAGTAAGTGGACCAAGGATATTGAATATCGTCCTTATGCTTATTTCCCTGCGTGGGCCGATGGCAAACTTCATTGCAGGATGGAACAATGGTGCAAAGAGGAATCCGAAGTTTGTCTCAAAAAGGCATTTCTCAACCTTTTCAGGCGGCAGTTCTATATTTATCCCGAGTGCCTCAAGCACATCAGCGCTACCTGACTGGCTCGATACCGAACGGTTGCCGTGTTTTGCTACAGGAACACCTGATGCAGCAACAACAATGGCAGTGGTTGTCGAGATATTGAATGTGCCTGACATATCTCCGCCTGTGCCGCATGTGTCGATAACACCTTCGGGAGCATTGATCTTAGTCGCCTTTTCCCTCATTATCCTTACAGCGGCTGTTATCTCTTCTATTGTTTCACCCTTTATTCTCAAGGCTGTGAGGAATGCGCCTATCTGTGCATCTGTTGCCCTGCCTTCCATTATCTCTGTCATGCACTCTGCCATTTCTGATTCAGAAAGGCTTATGTTCTGGATTATGATGCTTATGGCTTCCTTTATCATTTTTAATTCTCCTTTTCTAATGAAATATGCTCAAATAGCTATCTCTAACAATATCCTGTCGTATTTCACTATTGGAGCTGTTTTTTCTCTGCCTTCCTTTGTTTTCTTCAGCTCAATAAGCCCCATTCCCGCGAGGAACTGGACATCATCAAAGGTATTCTTTACATTTCTGCCAAGCATCTTTGCCAGTTCGTATATTGATTGAGGATGCTCTTTTTTTATTGTCTTCAATACCCTTATTCTTTCCTCTGTTAAAACCCTTCTCATGGCGTCAAGGCTCTCAAAGGAAATGCCCTCATGCTTTTTAACCTTTTCTCCGCGCTCAAGTTTTTTCATAGCCTCTTTTGCTTCGTTAAGGACTTCTTCAAGGCTCTTTATCCTTATTTTTACATCTCTGATTCTCATTGCCAGTGCCTCCGTAGATCTTTGTAAAAGTCTTCAAAAAGTTTGTCTATGCCTTTAAATATATAAGGCTTCTCTTGTTCTTCATAATGCCTATGGGTCTCCTTTGCCCTCGGCATTGTCATAGCCAACAATGCGTTTATTGCCCTTGATATAAACCAGAGAGTATTTATAACCATGCTGTTTGTCCTGACTAACAGGAACTTCCCAAATCTTAATTTCAACGATATTGTCATCTACCTGCCATTTTTCCTTATATGCAATCCTTGCCTTCATATATTAGTTTTAATATACCAATGAAATTGAGGGATGTCAAATTCGGCTTGCTCGTTTTTTACAGTCAGCAAAAACTCGTCTGAACTTTTCTCCATGTCTCATGTAGCAGCTTATCTTTCAACGCTAAATAAAAATTATCCCTTCCCTCAAGAAGTTGGGTATCATTCTCGGACTCGGAGATTTTTTCGTGATCTGTCATGTTTTGCATGCCAGCCTTAAAAAATTCATCAAAAGGTCTTTGCCCACTGTGGTGAGTATGGATTCGGGATGGAACTGTACGCCTTCGATTATGAACTCCTTGTGCCTTACTCCCATTATTATGCCGTTGTCCTTTGTTCCATCTGTCCACGCTGTTATTTCAAGGCAGTCTGGTAATGTGTCTCTTTTTATTATGAGTGAATGGTACCTTGTCGCTTCGAATGGATTGGGAAGTCCTTCAAATATTGTCCTGCCATCATGATATATAAGTGATGTCTTTCCGTGCATTAGGTTTGGTGCCCTGACAATCTCTCCGCCAAATGCAGCGCCTATTGACTGATGCCCGAGGCATACGCCCAGAATCGGGATTTTGCCTGCGAAGTGTTTTATGACGTCAATGGATATCCCTGCCTCTCTCGGTGTACATGGTCCTGGAGATATGACAATCCTTTCTGGCTTCATCTTTTCTATGTCTTCAATGGTTATCTTATCATTTCTGTATACACGAACATCCTCACCCAACTCTCCCAGATACTGGACGAGGTTGTATGTAAATGAGTCGTAGTTGTCTATCATCAAAAGCATATTGCCTCCCTTAATTCCTTTCAGGGGTTTTTCGAAGGGAAATCCCGCTTGCGTGCTCCACTGCCTTCATCATTGCCATTGCCTTGTTTAATGTCTCCATGTATTCATTCTCAGGCACAGAATCGGCAACTATGCCTGCTCCTGCCTGAACATATACCTTGCCATCTTTTATAACAAGCGTCCTTATCGTGATGCATGTATCCATATTGCCTGAATACCCGAAATATCCCACTGCCCCTGCATATGCCCCTCTCTTTGTGGGTTCAAGTTCTTCTATGATCTCCATTGCCCTGACCTTAGGCGCTCCTGACACGGTGCCGGCAGGGAAACAGGCCCTGAATACATCAAAGGCATCGAGCCCCTTCTTGAGCCTGCCTTCCACATTCGAGACCATGTGCATCACATGGCTGTAACGCTCTACGGTCATCAACTCTGTAACCCTTACAGAGCCTATCTCTGCAACTCTTCCCACGTCATTCCTGCCGAGGTCAACGAGCATTATATGCTCTGCGATTTCCTTCGGGTCTTTTTTCAAATCCTCTTCAAGGGCATTATCCTCTTCTTCGGTCTCCCCTCTTTTCCTTGTGCCTGCAATTGGTCTTAGAGTTATCTTATCGCCTTCAAGTCTTACAAGGATTTCTGGGGAAGAGCCAACAATCTGTGATTCTCCTGTATCGAGGTAATACATATACGGCGAAGGGTTTATTATCCTGAGTGAGCGGTAAATGTCAAAGGGAGATGCGCTTGTCTGTTTCTCGAACCTCTGTGACAGGACTACCTGCACGACATCTCCTGACATTACATACTCTTTTGCCTTTTCAACGGCATTCAGAAAACTTTCCTTTGTAAAATTGGAAGAAAAGTTTTCTGTTTGAGCAAGAGGCGATAGCCTATGGGCAATAGGTGCTGGGGAATATGCCCCCTGAATTAACTCGTCTATGATTTTATCTATCTTTGCCTCTGCCTCTTCATATGCTTCTTTAATATTCCTTCCTTCTGTATGTGTGTTGCACAGAATCTTTATCGTTTGCCTGAGATTGTCGAATACGAGGACTGTATCAGCAAGCATGAGGAATATATCAGGCATGTCGATCTCCGGCTTCGGTTTGTCAGGAACCCTCTCAAAGAACTTCACGACATCGTATCCTATGTATCCGACGAGCCCGCCTGAAAACCTCGGAAGTCCTTTTGTATCAACAGGTCTAAATCCGGAAAGGATATTTTTAATAACATTAAGAGGGTCTTCCGCAGTTTCTATTCTGACTTCTGACTTCTGACTCCTGACTTCTGTCTTTTTGCCCCTGCATGTTATGGTCATCGAAGGCTCTATGCCTATGAATGAGTATCTCGCCCATTTTTCGCCGCCCACAACGCTTTCGAGGAGAAACGACGGTTTTTTATTCAGCTTGAGAAAGGCGCTTACAGGGGTCTCTACATCCCCTGGTATCTCTTTGTAGACAGGGATCAGGTTGCCCTGTCTGGCTAACTCTTTAAATTCATTGAAATTCAAATTCATTTTTTACCTTACAGTTGCATAAAATCAAAGGTTATAGCAAGGACTAACATGCGTAAAAGACTTTGCCTGCGACACCTTATAAGATTTTCATACCACCATATCGTATTCAGCATTGGATTCAACCCTCTGTTAAAACATTTATATTCTGCATGAATACGGTTTCCTGTCGCTTGTAAAGGCTTTGAAGCATGTTAGTCCTTGCTGTCTACGCAACATTAAGGTTATTCACCTCACATACATTGGTATATTCTCGAATATGCTTCTTGTAAATCCAACCAGCACCTTAACCATCCACGGCAGCGCAACGAGCAGGGTAATGAAAACAGCTATTATCTTCGGCACAAAGGTCATCGTCATTTCCTGAAGCTGCGTTATTGCCTGGAAAATACTTATCAGCACTCCAACTATAAGGCTGACCAACAATACAGGCCCGCCGACAAGCAATATTGTCTCAAATGTCTGCCTCGAGACCTGATTTAATAATTCAGTTGTCATTTGAATCCTCTGATAAGCGAGCCTATCAACAAATCCCATCCATCAACAAGGACGAACAGGAGCAATTTAAAAGGCATTGAGACCATAATAGGAGGAAGCATCATCATACCCATTGAGAGGAGCACACTGGCAACAACCATATCAATAACTAAAAAGGGCAGAAATATAAGAAAGCCTATCTCAAATGCCTTTTTAAGCTCGCCAATGGCAAAGGCAGGAATAACAACCCTCATCGGCAGATCCATGGGTGTTGCAGGCCTTTCAGATTTTGACATTTTTAAAAAAAGCGCAAGGTCTTTTTCCCTGGTCTGCTTCAGCATAAATTCCTTCAACGGAACTCCTGCCCTGTTAAGGGCTTCTTCTGCATTTATCTCCTTTTTTGTATAAGGCTGGTAGGCATCAGCGTAAATCCTGTCCACAACAGGTGACATAACAAAAAGGGTAATGAAGAGGGACAGACCGATTA
Source organism: uncultured bacterium (assembly GCA_937960465.1). GTDB lineage: Bacteria > Nitrospirota > Thermodesulfovibrionia > Thermodesulfovibrionales > Dissulfurispiraceae > Dissulfurispira. Next base: position 25,944 of record CALGPO010000063.1, on the reverse strand, counting down.
CTACCTGTGTAGGAGGAACCTGCGGGGTTCCAAGCGCCTGCCTGAGAAAGGAAAGGACAACAACAATTCTTGTAAAGCATGTGGTCATGACAAGGATTGCAGGCAATATGGAGAGCAGTGTGAGGAATAAGAGCAATTCAAGAGGGGTGGTTAAACCAAGGAATCCTCCGGCAGGCGGAGGAGGCGCTGGTGCAGCAAAAACAGGAGAAGATAGAACACAGAACACAAAAGATAGAGCACAGAGAAAGATAAAAAACTTGCTTCTCTTTAATAAATCTCTTATTCTGACTTCTGACTTCTGACTCCTGACTTCTATCTGTTGTTTCACCGCTTCTTCCACATCCGATGGGTTAGGCTTGCTCAGAAGGGATATGCTTTCATCAGCAATTCCCAGAACAAGGTATTCCTTTAAAACCTTAACAATTGCCACTCCTTTTTTAGGGCCAAAAGGCTGATATTGGACAATCTCTATCAATCCTTTATTTGGTAAAACCCTCTGTTTCAGAAATCTGAGGAGTAAATACAGACCGCCGAGAACAATCAGCAGTGCAACTGTAACTTTAATTAACTCAAGTCCCATTAACTACCTCAACTGCCTCACTCTTTCAGTCGGACTTATAATGTCAGTGAGTCTGATACCGAATTTCTCGTTCACAACAACAACCTCCCCCCTGCCGATAAGCCTGTCATTAACATATACCTCCATAGGCTCGCCTGCCAGTTTTTCGAGGGCGATAACAGATCCCTGACCGAGCTGAAGCAGTTCCTGAACGAGTATCTTTGTCCTGCCGATAACAACGGTCAGCTCAAGGGGGACATCAAGAATAAAATTTATATCCCTCTGGGAAACCTGAGGCGACTGTGCCTCTCCCTGAAATTCCTGTACATCCAAATTTTTTACTTCGTCTGCCATTTTAACCTCCAGTTTAGCTCTTAGCTCATAACTGATAGCCCATAGTCTTTAGTCTTTTGCCATGAGCTATGAACCATGAGCTATTACCTTTGTTATTTTTAATGCATACGAGCCTTTATAAACCCCGAATCTTCCCTTAAATTTCTGGGTTCCCTCGATAAGTATATTGATATCTTCGTCCACCCTCTGATTGAGGATTATTACATCTGATACCTTCATATCAAGAACATCCTGGACAGTAACCCTTGCATCTCCAAGCCTGCCTGTTACAGTTACAGGGATCTCTTTCAGCCTCTCTTTTAATCTCTCGAGCCACTTTATGTCCAGTTCATCCCTGTCAGCAGAAAATGCACTGTAAAGTTTTTCTTTTATCGGTTCTACTGTTCCATATGGTATGCAGAGAAGTGCCCGACACTGCTTACCCTCGATCTCAAGGACAAATTCAACCTTTATCACCACATCCACAGGGGTCACAATAGTAACAAACTGCGGGTTCATCTCGGAGCGCACATACGTGGGTACTACCGGATAGATGGGTTTCCATGCTTCTTCCATGTCATTGAAGAACATCAGCACCACTTTGTGTATTATCTTCTGCTCTATAGGGGTGAACTCCCTGCCTTCAGGCTTGTAATAGCCCTTGCCTGTGCCGCCGAAGAAAAATTCAATGAGGCTGAATATCATCGGTGCATCGAACACAAGAAGGCCAAAGCCCCTCAGCGGCTCCATCCTGAAGACATTTATACTCGATGGAAAAGGAACACCGCGCATAAAGTCATAAAACTTCGTAATATTGACATTCACATTGGTTACATCAACCATGCGCCTGATCGCAGCAGATAAAGACAGGCGGAAGTTTCTGGCGAGCCTTTCGTTCGCGATGTCGAGGGAGGGCATTCTACCCCTGACGATTTTTTCTTGACTTGTAAAGTCATAGGGCTTTATACCTGAGACCTCTTCTACCTTCTCAGTCTCTACAGCGCCTTCTGCTATTCCTTTTAGCAGCGCATCAACTTCTTCTTGCGAAAGAATATCTTCCATTTTACTCCTTCACCCATTCACCCATTTACCCATTCACCCATTCACCCATTCACCCATTTACCCATTTACTGCATTACAAAGTCTGTTAGATATACATTTTTTACCGAGTTCTCTCCAAGCACCTGGTTAATCCTTATATTTATCTCGTCCTTAAGCTGCAGTTTGCCCTCAGGGGAGATAAGGGCATCAGATGTTTTGCTTGTAAGGAGTGTGATAATCGCATCCCTTATCTGCGGTGTCTTTGTCTTTGCCTTTTCCATAACAGCGGGCCCGGCAAGTTCAAGCTGCAAAGATACCTTTAAAAACCTCGTCCCTGTCGGATCGCTTAGGTTAACAACAAATGGCTCAAGTGCAAATGTTACTCCTTCTTCAACCTTTTTCTCCTCTTTTTTCTCTGCCTTGTCACCTGATTTTGTGAAAAACAAGAATGCACCTGCACCACCAGCAATGACAGCAACTGCAATAATGATAATCAAGATCAAATTCTTCCCTTTTTTCTTTTTTGGCTTCTGGCCTTCTTCTTCGCCTTCTAATTTTTCTTCCTTCTCATCAACCATAAAATACCTCCGCGTTTAGTAATATTTGCAAATTCAATTGCCTTTTGAAAGACATCCAGATTTTCAAAACTAAATATGGATGATGCATCCGTCATCTTTTCCTTACAGTTGCATAAAATCAAAGGTTACAGCAAGGACTAACATGCGTAAAAGACTTTGCCTGCGACACCTTATAAGATTTTCATACCACCATATCGTATTCAGCATTGGATTCAACTCTCTGTTAAAACATTTATACTTTGCATAAATACGGTTTCCTGTCGCTTGTAAAGGCTTTGAAGCATGTTAGTCCTTGCTGTCTATGCAACATTAAAGTTTTATATACACATGAACAAGCACTTTTTAAAGTCTTGTAGCAGTGCCTGTCTGCGTGCAACGCACAGGCAGGCCTGTCTTACAAAATCGCTCAACTTAGATAATATTTTGCTATGAGCTGTGAGATAGTAGGCACAAATTGTGCCAGAGATTAACTGATTGAATTATAACTGATTCTGCAAAGAAAGGTCAAAAAAATGACGGCTAATTCCTTTTATTTGGGAACTAATCGTCAAAGTGTCAACTATTATCAAGCCCTTAGCTCATGGATGCTTATTTAAAGACCATGAGTTATGCGCTAATTTTATCTCTTGATATTCATCAATTCTGTCAGCATATCATCTGTAGTTGTAATGACTCTCGTATTTGCCTGGAAGCCACGCTGGAATGCAATCATCCTAACAAACTCCTCTGCAAGGTCAACATTGGATGTTTCGAGGGAGCTTGCCATAACCCTACCCCTTCCAGATGTATTAGGAGAACCTATTATCGCACTGCCTGAGGCTGCTGATTCAGTAAAAAGATTTCTACCCTGCTTTGTAAGCATAGTAGGGGCTATAAACCTCGCAAGATAAATCTCTGCAATCCTCAGTGTCTGTCCATTAGTGAATGCTCCAACCATCGTGCCTGTATTATCGACAATAAGACTTTTTAGGCTGCCTGATGCATAGCCATCCTGGGTCTGGAATATAACAGAATTTGCAGAACCGTATTGTGTTGTTTTATCCCTTCCGCTTCCACCTGCTGCTGTGCCAGTTCCAAAGTCAAAACTTATTGCCTGTGCCTGTGTAACACCACCTGTAAAATCAAAAGCACCAGGCGAACCTCCATACTCCTGAACATCCCTTACAAGTCTTCCATCAGTATCAAACTCAAGATAACCCTGTGCTCCAACCTGTACCTGCCCCTGTGTGCTATCTGATGACTGAACAACAGCATACCAATGCCATCTGTTTCCTGTGGTGTCATCCCCCACTCCAATACCATCAAGGTCCACAGATTCAGCGGTCTTCCTGAAATAGACAGTAACTAAATGACCGTAACCGAGAGAGTCATAAACAGTGATGGATGTAGAAAAATCAGATGTAGTGGAAGCCTTATTGGGGTCAAAGCCAACTGCAACATAGTCTGCTTCGAAAGAAGTCGCTGCCGCTGAAGGGGTGGTAGATCTAAAACCAAGAATTTGTTCGATTGTCGTAGTTGTACCTCCCCACTCAGGAGTAAAAGTACCAGCAGTTTTTGATATTACAAATTTTGGGGGCCTATTATCGGTACCAGGAGTATAAGTCACAGTAAAATCACGATCACCCACGGGTATAGGTGCCGCATTCAGAGCAGTTTGAATTGCTGTCGCAAGTCCAGCGCCATCATAAGTACCTGTTGCAACACTTACGGTATAATCTGTTAATCCTATGCGGACCACAAGGGTCTGATTTGAGGCATCGATAGTAAAAGAATCGGCAGGGAGGCTGAGAGGATTCTTTGCAGAAGTAGCAGAATTCAAGTTTGTAGCTATTGTAACACTACTTGTCTGATTCGGCGGGCTGTTCAGGGATGCCACATTTATGGTGCTTACCTGACCTGCCTGTGTCCCTGTTAATAATTTCCCCTGCAGTAAGAGTCCTTCTGGATTAACTATATTACCGTCTTTATCAAGAGTAAATTGTCCAGCCCTCGTGTAATACTGGGCACCTGATGTATCCTTTAGAATAAAAAATCCGTCTCCTTCAATTGCCATATCAAGAGGATTTGAAGAGGTCTCAAGCGTACCCTGGCCGAATACAGCCTGGACATTCTGAATAAAAGAGCCCCTTCCTACCTGAAAGGCAGAACCGCCGCCAAGAGAAGAACTCAGGATATCCGCAAAGACCGTCCTGCTGCCTTTAAATCCTACAGTGTTCGAATTGGCGATATTGTCACCAACAACGGACAATCCCTGTCCGTTTGCGCTAAGACCGCTAACGCCTGTAAAAAGCGATGTCAACATTCCCATGACTAAACCCTCCTTAATTAATCAAAGTTCAAATAATATTATCCCAACTCTTCAGCATCTCAAGCGATGTGGACAATGCCACACTATTGGCATTATATGCCTTCTGCAGCATTATCATCGTGATAAACTCTTCTGCAAGATCAACATTACTTGTCTCAACAGAATTTGCAAATATATTTCCACCGCCTTTTGAGCCTGCTGTGACTTCTATTCTCTTCCCAGACCAATAAGTTTCAGCAAACAAATTGCTCCCGACCTTGTCAAGCTCTGTTGGTGCTGCAAACTTTGCCAGGACAAGCTGGGCAAGTTTTTTGTCTCTTCCGTTTGAATATAGACCATAAAGTATGCCGTCTTTATCCAGTTTAAAGTTATTGAGCCCTCCCTCTGGATAGCCATTTACAGCCTGAAATACAGTAGAATACGGAGAGCCGTACTGGGTTGAGCCAGTAAAATCTATAGCAATCGTCTGAGCAGCAGGCGTTGTCGGTGGGGTAGAAATATCGCCATCCCAGTCATCCGCATCCCATATCAGATTAACACTTGAAGTTCCAACCGGACTTGTCATATTTCCATTTGTATCAAATATAAGATTAGGAATTATCTGCTCACGATAATTAGTGATTGTTTTGCCTGAATTCCATATAACATGGGCATCCCATGTTGAGCCAACACCGATAACAGAACTCGTCTTCTTAAAATAGATTTGTACAGCATGGGTATTGCCCTCGCTGTCATAAACCGTCATTGCAATGCTGTGGTTGTATGTGCCTGCAGCGGGTCCCTTGGATGTATCCAACGGATTGAGGAGTGTTCCTGCCGAATAAATAGGCTCTGTGGGGCTTCCGCTGAGGTTTATCTGAATCTTGGCTGTAGATGTTGCTTGCGCGGGCATTATGGGTACGCCACCAGCATTCTTGGGCAGTATTTCTATATCGCTCAGGGTTTGTGCAATATTGCCTGCACCATCTGCCATGTATCCCTGAAGCCTCAGTCCATCAGGATTTATTATGATACTGTCTTTATCAAGGGAAAATTCTCCTGCCCTTGTATAATATTCTTTGTTAGTGTTGCTGTCTTTTACAATAAAGAAACCATCTCCATTAATTGCAAAATCAAGTGGATTTCTGGTATTCAAAACAGCGCCCTGCGTAAACTGTGTTGTAACTGCATGTGGACTCGTTCCCTTGCCTATATTGTCAAGCTCTGAGCCATACACTTCACTGAACAACATGCGGCTGCTTTTAAAACCTGTTGTGTTTAAGTTAGCGATATTATTTCCTATTACAGAAAGACCATCTCCTGCTGCAATAAGGCCGCTTACGCTTGTAAAAACAGATGACAGCAAACCCACAATGACCTCCTGCCCTTTAGGTTACTGATTAATGATGTCCATACTTTTGCTTACTTCTTTAATATCACTGAATTTAATATCCTTGGTTTCAGTTGTCAATTTGCCTTCATTATCTATCAACTGTAAAGTAAAAAATGTATCTCCTTTCATGTCTATATCAACAGCCTTGACTACTCCTGTGCTGCCTTTTATATCTGTTATACTGGCTCCAAGAAGTCCCATAGAAAAACTCTTTTCCATGTTTTTATTCATATTGCCCATTTGCTCCAGGCTGCTGAAGGTTGCCAGTTGTGCGATAAACTCCTGATCTTTCATCGGATTAAGCGGGTCCTGATTTTTGAGCTGTGCTATCAATAGGTTTAAAAATGCATTTTTGTCAAGTTCTGTATTCTTTGTGGCACTGCTCTGACTATTAGCAACACCTGTATATTCTGTGCTGCTAAAAATTGGCGACATGTATCCCATACCTTACCTCCTATGCAAAGTAATCGAAAAAGTTTTCCTGTTTTTTGTTATGCTTATTCTGGTGGCTTGCATCATCCTGCTGCCTTTTTCCACTGTCTGAATAATAATCTTCCTTTACATCAACAAAGAAATCGCTCACTTTAATGCCGGAATCCTCCAGAGATGTTTTTATCTGAGGGATTGCCATAGAAAACATATCCTTAACAGCAGGAGAGTCAACCTTCAGGTCAGCCCTCAGCATACCATTATCCATCCTCAGCTTTATCTGTATGCTTCCCATGTCAGGCGGCTCGAGCTTTATTATCAGATGCTTATCTCCTGCCTTTACTGTCTTTTCCATTACCTCAGAAAGCTCATTCAGTCTGCTTACATGTATCGGCTCCTTTACCACGATTGCCGAATCATTTTTAGCATAGGACGTATTGTAAAGGCTTGATGCAGCATTCAGTGACGAGTCTAATGACAGGATTGTTCTATCGTAGTTATTTTCGTGTCCCTTTGTGAGTCGCAGGTCAGGTTGTGCTGCCTGCTTTGAATCAATCGATTTTGCTCCGCTTGATGGAAGATTATCGATTTTATTCTCCAGCATGCTAACCTGTAGTTCATGGTTAGTCATTGCCTTAACTTGCACAAAAGCGTTTCCATCGAAATTGGCATTAGAATTAGTATTTGTGTGGGCTTCAACCTTCTGCATCCCGTCTTCAGATTTCATAATGAGATTTACCAACGCAGTATTGCCGTTAACATTAACGTGTATCTGCGAAGTTAGATTATTGGGCGCTTCTATTGTTTTTTGATTATCCTGATTTATGGCAATTACAGGCTGGGAGACTCCGAGCAACTGCATCTGTGATATCATCTGCTGCAGGATACTTGAAAGGCCATCTCCTGCAACAACAAGCTCATCATTGTCTATAAATAAACCCTCCGATACGTCATCAACAGTAATAGTCTGAGAATTATTATTTGCAAACAAACCTCCTTCTAAATTCATTGCTGTATTGTTAAATCCAGATACTATGGCAGTAAGGATTTTTATAAAACTTTCGGCATCAAAACCATTTTGCCCATTAGTATTATTGACCTGAATATTTGAAGCAAAGGGGGTTCCTCCAACTCCATTCATGTTCGGCTGCACAATATTAGTAAACATCCATTAACCTCCAGATGGATTTAACAAAAGGATAAGCAATAGACATGCCAGATTAAAAACAGGTTAAGGCCAAGGTTGAGGTTAAGAAAAAATGGGAAGGTAGTGGGAAGTTTTTTCCTATTGGGAAGTTTTTTCCTGCAGAACTTTCCCTTTTATGAGTATCTTCTTTGAGAGGGATGCTGCCTTGTCATTGTCCATTTGAGCAAGTATCTTGCCGGCAGTTTTCGGCTTGAGGGAGTTTAATATTATCACTGCTGAATCTTCGTCCAGTTTTTCCAGTTTTCTCGCTGCCTCTTCAGGAGGCATTGCTTCGTACATCTTTACTACTTTGAGGAGTCCTTCCTGAATCTTAATATCTAAGGCCTTCTGCGCTTCTTCTATCTCTTTTTTTAGTTTTTCAAGCCGTTCAACTTCTTTCTTAATATCTGCTTTAAGTATAGTAAGCCTCTCCTCTTCAAGAGATGCTGGAGACTTCTGTTGCGCTGCAGGTTGCTGGGCATAGACAGATAATGGGCAATAGGTAATAGGCAACAGGTTATAGGTTATAGAAAATAAAAAAATTAAAAATATCCTCGGCCAATAACCTATAACTAATGAGCTATAACCTTTTTTTTCTATGATGTCCTGTAACAGCATGCTCGTCTGTCCCTATCTGTTCCTTCCTCTTGTGTTCTTTTTTTAAAGCAGACTTATGTTTTTCATCGAGTTTCTCGAATATCTTCTTTTCTTTTGAAGCCTCAACAAGTGCCTTCCTTGCATCTTCCACCTGCCTTTCCTTTTCAGCGATAACCTTTTTCTGCTGATGTATCTTTATCAATAAATGTTCCAGATATTCATTTAGCCTTTTTATCTCATCAATATTCACCAGTTCATCAGTACACTCTAACCTTTTGCCTGTAGAACTGTACTGAACTTCCAATTCATGAAGCCGCCTTTCTTCTATTGCAAGCTCTTTAAGAAAGATTGCAAACCGGTTCTTTGCTTCGTCCTCCTTCCATATCTTAAGGTTCAAAAGGCTTTCAAGTGGAGTCCTCATAAGCATTAGTGAGTAAATGAGTTAATGAATAAATGAATCAAAATTTAAAACCCATTTACTATTTCGCTACTCAAATAATTTATACAGCTCATTCAACCCTTCCTCAAAGGAGACCTTGTCTGTTATGTCCTGCCTCAGGAATGCCCTTAATTTGTCCATCATCTTTATTGCATAGTCAAGTTTCGGGTTGGTTCCCTCTTTGTAAGCACCTATTGTAATTACATCCTCGTACCTCTTATAAATAGCCATTATGTCCAGAGCCTTCTCTACATGCATCTTATGCCTATCGTCCGTTATATCCTTCATCAGTCTGCTTATGCTCTGCAATACATCTATGGCAGGATACTGGTTGTGGTTCGCCAATTCCCTCGAAAGTACTATATGGCCATCGAGAATCGATCTGGCTGCATCGGCAATGGGCTCGTTCATATCATCACCTTCCACAAGAACCGTATAAAGTCCTGTGATTGTCCCTGGGCCATCGCATGTGCCTGCCCTTTCAAGAAGCCTTGGAAGGAGATTGAATACCGACGGCGGATAACCTTTCGTTGTAGGCGGCTCGCCTGCTGCAAGTCCTATCTCTCTTTGTGCCATAGCAAACCTTGTTAGAGAATCCATCATAAAAAGAACGTTTTTGTCCTTAGACCTGAAGTATTCCGCAATAGCAGTGGCAACAAATGCACCTCTTATTCGTATCAGGGGCGATGTATCAGATGTGGCAACGATAATCACAGACCGCTTAAGTCCTTCGTCACCAAGATCCTTTTCTATAAACTCCCTTACCTCCCTGCCCCTTTCACCTATCAGGGCTATAACATTGACATCTGCAGTTGTATTCCTTGCCATCATACCGAGCAGGACGCTCTTTCCAACACCGCTTCCTGCCATTATGCCTATCCTCTGTCCTTTGCCGCAAGTAAGCATGGTGTTTATAGCCTTTATACCGAGGTCTAATGGCTCTGAAATTCTGCGCCTGTGCAATGGATTGATAGGCTCATTGTAAATGGGGTAAAGCTGCCCTGTTATGCGTCCTTTTCCATCAATAGGGTTTCCGAGACCATCAATGACCCTGCCAAGAAGTTCCTCACTGACTCTTGCATATCTCTGCCTTCCCCGTGCTATTATTCTGGAACCCGGACCAATACCCCTGATGTCGCCGAGGGGCATAAGAAGTATCTTATCCTCTTTAAACCCGATAACCTCTGCCTCTATAAATTCAGAGTTTTGAGTTTTGAGTTTTAAGTTTTGAGTTTTAAATTCAGAGTTTTGACTTTTGAGTTTTGAGTTTTGAGTTTTAAATTCAGAGTTTTGACTTTTGAGTTTTGAGTTTTGAGTTTTGAGTTTTGAGTTTTGAGTTTTGAGTTTTGAGTTTTGACTCCTGACTCCTGACTCTATCAGACATATATCGCCAATATTGGCACGTGGACCCAGACCCTCGATAACAAGACCTACGCCTTTGTTTACCCTCCCATAAACTTTAATAGGGTCTGTTTCCCTTACAGAGTCCTTACACTTCTCTATGAATTGCTGTATTGACAGCATCACTGATTTCTTTTATCTGTTCCTCTATCCTCGAATCTATCTCTCCGGTCTGCATCTCTATATAACAGCCGCCCGGAGATATATTAGATTGAGGCTCAACAGAAATATTCTTTAATCCAGACTGTTCTTTTAATAGATTGATATTTGCAACCATCACCTCGTAATCCAGAGGATTCACCTTTATCACTATGCTCTCTTCGCTTTCCTCTACTTTCTTTATTGCATCCTGGGCAATATACATTACTATATTCTTATCCAGTTCCACTTCTTTATGTATGACCCTTTTTGCAATTTCCAGCGAGAGATCTATAATCAGGGGCAGCAGTTCATGGGTCTTTTTTCCCTTATAACCCTCCAGTTCCTCAATAATTCCCTCGAGACGCTTGAGCTTTAATAATGCCTCTTTTTCACCATCTTTTATTCCCTTCTCATATCCAGCAGCATAACCTTTTTCGTAACCTTTTTCGTAACCTTCTTTCTCGGATGCCTTTATCCGTGCATAGATATCCTCTTCTTTTATCTCCTTCTTATGTGCTTTTTTAAGCGAGGCGTCTTCTTCAAACTGTACAGGTCTGTAAGGCTGGACAGAATCAAGGTCATTATTAGACGATGACTTCTTCTCCACCCTTGCCTCCGATAACTATCTTTCCCTCTTCTTCCAGTCTCCTTGCCACCCTCACTATATTCATCTGGGCCTTTTCAACATCAGAAACCCTGACTGCACCTTTTGCCTCCATTTCTTCCTTAAGTATCTGCACTGCCCTCTGTGACATATTCTTGAATATCTTTGCCTTCAACTCTTCGGATGCCATCTTTAAGGCAAGTGCAAGGTCATCAGTAGTTATCTCCTTCAGCACCATCTGTATGCCCCTGTCATCGATATGGATAAGGTCGTCAAATGTGAACATGAGCTTTCTTATCTCGTCAGCGAGTATCTGGTCTTTTTCTTCTATGTTCTTTAAAATTAGATCTTCCGATGCCCTGTCTAATTGGTTCATTATTTCTGCCACTGTCCTGATGCCGCCGATCTTCCTTCCCCTCGTATAGCTCTGGAGTTGCGACTGAAGGACGTCTTCCAGCTCTCCGAGTATGGTAGGGGAAATCTGATCAAGGCTTGCAATCCTCAGAGCGACGTCTATCTTTATGTGCTCAGGGAGCTTTGCAAGCACCTCAGCAGCCTGCGTTGGCTCAAGATGTGCAAGGACAATGGCAATGGTCTGGGGATGTTCCCTCGTAAGCATATTGGCTACAGCGTTCGAATCAAGCCATCTCAGAATATCAAATGCGCTGGCGCCGCTCTCGATCTTCTCCATCAATTTTTTTGCCTGATCTTCTCCAAATGCCTTTGTGAGTATCTTTTTAATATACTCTTCATCTACTGCGAGCATCGCATTTTCAGCCTTGTCGTAAAAATCCTTCACAACTGCTTTGGCTTCTTCAGGAGAGAGTTTTACCTTTGCCATCATTGGGACAATCCTTGCCAGTTCGAGGGGATCGAGATGTTTGAAAATCTGTGTTGCTGCTTCTTCTCCAACTATGGAAAGCAATGCAGCAACCTTCTCCACACCACTAAGTTTTCTCATTTCTTATTCTGATAGCCATTCCTTTAGTATCATAGCAGCACGCCGCGGCTCTTTTTTAATCATCTCGGTAACTTCTTCCTTCATAACTTCCTCTGGTGCTACCTCAGCAATAGGCACTGGTGCTGGTGCCGGAGCAGCAACCGGCATGGCCGCCTCATCTTCTTCGGGTACTTTCTTTATTACAGGGGACTTCAATGTCTCTATAATCGGTTTAATGACAAAAAGGATTAGAAGCACGATTACAACAAGAGGAATGATATACTTCAATAAAGACAGAGTAAGTCTTACAAAATCTATCTTCTCAGGTGGAAGTTCTTCTATGGCTACTTCGAAAGGCACGTTCTCTACAATCACCTGATCGCCCCTTTCCTTATTATAGCCTATGGCAGCCATAATTATCTCCTTATACTTCTTCATGTCATCCTCGGTCCTAGGCACATAAACCTTCTTTCCATTCTCTTTCTTATATGTGCCGTCAACAAGCACTGCAACAGAGATACTCTTTACCTCGCCCCTCGGCTGTATTATCTTACTGACACTCCTGCTCACCTCATAATTTATGTTTTCAGACTGTTTCTGTGATGTTGATGGAGAGCCGGCCGTTGTTGCAGGCTGTTGTCCGGGCTGATTGGACAGCACTCCGGGAATGCCTCCCTGAGTTGCCCCCACCGATTTCTCCTGGGTGCGATGTTCATTTCTAACGGCAATTGTATCGGGATCGAATTTCTCCTCTGTCCTTTCGACCCGCGTAAAATCTATCTTTGTAGCAACCCTGACAATCGCCTTCCCCCTGCCTGTAATCCCCTCCAGCATGCTCTGGAGCCTGCCTTCATAATCCTTATCAACGGCTTTCTGGTATTCGAGTTTCTTGGAATCCACGATCTCATCGGTAGTATCAACAGGCTTTGAAAGAAGATTGCCCATGTTATCTATAACAGTAACATTTTGAGGCTGCATACCCTCAACACTGCTGGAAACAAGATGCACTATGCCGCCTATCTGTCCCTGACTCAATACACGGCCGGGCTTCAGTTTCAACACAACAGATGCCGTGGGTTTATCTTCCTTTTCGGTAAATATTGTTTTCTCAGGGATAGCAATATGAACCCTTGCCTGATCCACTTCCGAGAGCTGCCTTATGGTCCTTGTCAACTCTCCCTGAATCGCCCTGACATAGTTTAATCTCTGTACAAACTCTGTGACCCCTATCTGGGTCTTGTCAAATATCTCAAAGCCGACACCACCACCTGTGGGGATGCCCTGCGCTGCAAGCTCAAGCCTCAGCTCATAAACCCTGTTGCCCGGCACATAAATAACATTGCCTTCCACCTTATACGGAACCTTCATTTCCTTCAGTTTGGCAATTACCTGCCCCGCGTCTTCTTGTGAAAGATTGCTGTAGAGGACCTGATAATCAACCCTCTCTGTCCAGAGCATTATTCCTGCCATAAGGGCAAAACTCAATAATACTACAAAGACAAGGGACAGTTTCTTTTTCAGCGGCCAGGCCTTTATCTGTTCTACGATGTCTGCTAATGCCATCTGTTATACCTGCATCCTCATTATTTCTTCATATGCAGTGAGCAATTTGTTTCTCACCTGCAGCAGGGTTTGCAGGGATACATCAGCCTTTTCCATGGCGATTACTACAGTATGAATATCCTTAACCTCTCCCTTTGAAAAGTTCTCGATAGCTTTCTCGGCCTCGTTCTGAATAGCAGAAACCTCGTTCAAGGCATCCTTTATGGCATCCTCAAAGGATGCACCGCTTTTCTTTGTTGTCTTTGAAGGTTGGGCAACTCCCTGGCTTATGTCTCCTATTTTCTTTATGTCATCCATAGAATACCTCCACTGATTTCAGGTTGAGGTTAAGAATTTATAGACTTTTTAAACTTAACCTTAGCCTTAACTTTAACCTTACACTTTTGTTATGTCAAGGGTTTTCATAAACATCTCTTTATACGAATTAATGAGGGTTAAGTTGGCCTCATATGCCCTCATAGCAGATATAAGGTTAATAGTCTCCTCTATGGTGTTAATATTCGGATAGCTGACATATCCGTCCTTATTGGCATCAGGATGGGACGGGTCATAGACCATTTTGAAGGGTCTCCCATCCTCCACAATCTTCGGGATGTTAACTCCCACAGAGCTTTCATCAAACATATACGATTCAAAAACTACATCCCTCCTTCTGTATGGCCCCCCTTCAGGAGTCCTCGTGGAGTTCACATTGGCGATGTTGGAAGCTATAACATTCATCCTTATTTTCTGTGCCTCAAGGGCTGTTGCGCTAACCTTTAACGGCATGAACATCTCTTTCATTACCTACCTCCCTTTATCACATCTTTAATCATTCTCATTTTCATAGTCATCAACTGGGTTGCGGCGTTGTATATTAATGTATTTTCTGCAACCTTTGCCATCTCTATGTCAAGATTGACGGTATTACCATCCCTGTTAGGCACGGTTGTAACCGTTTCATAAACCTCGTAGTTCTGCCCGGTGCTTGATACTCCACGCTCTACGCTTGACGCTTTTATTGCCCTGTCCAGCTCTTTTTGAAAGAATATATCCTTTGCCTTATAGCCCGGCGTATCTGCATTGGCTATATTGGATGCCAGAACCTTTTGCCTGAATGCTGCAACATCAAGCATCTTTTCTAAAACCTTAATTGTATTGTCCGGCATATATTCCCTCCTTCTTCTAAGTAGTCAAGTAGCTAAGGGATAAAAATCCTCAACTTGCATTAGCAAATTCCATTCCACCATATTCCCTTGACCCCTTAACTGCTTGACCCCTTAACTACTTGATCTGTTATTCCAAACTCCTTTATCTTATTTCTAATTGTCCTGACACTTACACCAAGCAACTGTGCTGCCTTTGTCCTGTTGCCACCTGTTTCTCTCAGGGTCTTTATGATTAAATCCCGCTCCATATCTTTTATTGTCCCTGTATTACCAGATTCAGCCACATGTACTCTAACCTCTAAACTCCGAACTCCAAATTCATCTGCTGGTGGCAGCAAAACCTCTGATCTGGATATGACAGCCGTTCGGTACATAAGATTTTCAAGCTCCCTGACATTGCCTTCCCAATTTCTCTGCAACAGATAGGCTTTAAGTTCGTCAGAAACCTCAAATGCCCTGCCCATCTTCTGTGACAACTTTTTTATAAAGAAATCCGTGAGAGGAATTATGTCTTCCCTTCTTTCCCTGAGTGGAGGCAGCTTTAAGGGGAATACATTTAAACGATAATAGAGGTCTTCCCTGAAATTTCCCTTTCTCACCTCGGACAGGAGGTCTTTGTTCGTTGTGGCTATAATCCTGACATCCACAGGTACGGGAGAACGGCCTCCTATCCTGTCTATCTCCCTTTCCTGGATTGCCCTGAGCAGCTTTGCCTGAAGTGGAAAGGCCATCTCGCTTACCTCATCAAGCAGCAATGTCCCTTTGTCGGCAAGCTCAAATTTCCCCAGCCTCCTTTCGGCTGCGCCTGTGAATGCGCCTTTTTCATGACCGAATAGCTCTGCTTCAAGGAGGCTCTCTGAAATAGCGGCACAATTAATAGCAACAAAGGGTTTGTCAGCCCTCAAACTGTTTTTGTGGATAAGCCTTGCAATAACTTCCTTGCCAGTGCCGCTTTCTCCGGATAAAAGAACCGTTATATCGCTCTTGGCAACCTCTCTTATTATGGACATAATGTGTTTCATAGCCGGGGATTCAGCCACGATATCCGCATCCTCAGAGGGAAGTATTCTGTCAATAACCCTTCTCAGTGAATCATAGGAAAATGGTTTCATAATATAGTCTGTTGCGCCCAGTTTCATGGCATCTACTGCATTTTCCACCGTGCCAAAACCTGTTATGACAATTACAGGCACAAATATGCCCCTTCTTCTGATCTCCTGCAGAAATTCGATGCCGTTCATTTTAGGCATCTTCATATCGGTTATTATGAGAGAAAAATCGGCAAGATTGAGCCCTGATAATGCATCCACAGGATTATGGCACACCATAGGCTTGAATCCGCACCTCTTCAAGGACTCCTTTATCGCAAGGGCCATGTCGATTTCGTCATCAACTATTAATACTTGTTTCATAGTCATTAGCGCAAAAATGCAGAAGTCCGACAATACAAACTTTTTCTTCCATGCTTCTGATCTTCCGCTCTTCCGCTCTATTTTGGCAGCTTAATAACAAACTCCGTTCCTCTTCCGATTTCGCTTTTTACATCTATCATCCCTTTGTGCGCCTTTATTATTCCTGCAGTTATGGACATCCCAAGCCCTGTTCCTCTGTCCTTTGTAGAAAAAAAAGGCTCGAACATCCTCAGCCTCGTATCTTCGTCCATGCCGATGCCTGTATCTCTGATTATAATTTCAACTTCCTCTGTCCTCTGCTCTTCGCCTCCTGTATTCTGTATTCTAATCTCTATCTTCCCTCCATCAGGCATGGCATGAACAGAGTTTAACAATATATTGATCAGCGCCTGTCTCATTAGTCCTTTATCCATATTCAACCAGTATTGCCCTTTTTCTGAGAAATCAAGTTGTATATCGCTGTTTGCAAATAATTCCTTGAACTCATCACATGTTTCACTTACCATGTCATTTAAACAGCAGTATTCCGGTTTAGGCTTTACCTCTTTGGTGAACCTGAGCATATTGTCAAGGGTGTTAACAAGAGACCTCACGGAACTGGATATCCTGTTTGCGTAATCTCCATGCTCGGTTCCCTTTAAATCATTTGAAAGAAGGCTTGCAAACAATTCTATGCTGCCGAGGGGATTTCTTATCTCATGGGCAATCTTCATAACGAGTTCTCCCATAGCTGTCAATCTCCTATTCCTCTCATTTTCGGATTCGAGTTGTTTAAGCCTTGTTATATCTTTGAATATGAGGACATTACCAATGACATTTCCACTATTGTCTGTTACGTCCGAGCGCGATACGAGGGCATAAAAAGGCTTACCATTAGCCGGCACTATCACTTCTTCGTGGATTTCAGCATGTATTGATGTGCCGCCGATTGCATCACTGGCATTAATATTGAGCAGACACTCAGCCGCCTTATTCATGGTCCTGATAATCCCATCCCTGTCAAAAAAGACAACGCCTACATCAATGCTGTCGAGGATGCTGTTAAGCAATTGCTTTTTGTGGTCAACCTCTTCGGTCAGCAAGCGGACCTTATCTTCAAGGGTGCTGTAATATTGGACCAGTGTGTTAGAAGCAGCATTAAAGGTCTCAATAGCCTTATTTAAAAGATCAACATTATGCTCGGCTTTTGTCATAAATTTATTTATCTCCTAAAATCATAGCTGCTGCCTCTGCAATCTCTCCGCCTCCGGCGACTGCCTTTTTCAGGTAATCATTGCTTTTAGTCAGTTTGCCATATTGGTATTGGACCCACTGGAGGCTTTTAGGGTCTTTTATATTAAAGTCTAATGCCCTTTTATAATAAGTCTTTGCTTTTGTATAATCGCCTGAAATATACAGACAATCTGCGGCCTTCACCGAAGACAGTCCGTCACCTTTGTTGGAGGCAATAATATAATATTTCACTGCATTTTGCCTGTCCCCTGTTTTGTAATACAGATCGCCCAGTTTTGCAGCTATCCTGTAATCAGTAACAATCTTGACTATTCGCAAAAGATATTCAATGGCTGCAGCATATTTGCCCTGCCTTTCCATTATGTCTGCAATCATATAGGATGCCTTATATAGGTAACGGGTATCGAGGGTAAGAGGCTTGAGTACTTTTTCAGCCTCAACGTATTTGCCCTCTTGAATCAATAACTCCGCCATGTATAGAGACGCCTCTCCTCTTGCAGCACCATTTAAAGCCTTTGTGAGAAGCTGTTTTCCCTCGATTTTCTTGCCGTTTGCTATCAGATACCGTGAGGCATCAACAATAAAAGGGGCATCTGCATCAAGGGAGGAGGAGAATTTTTGTATGTACTCCACAGCCTCTGGATCTTTGGAGGCAATCATGGTCTTAAGCCTTTTTTCTATCTCTGCTGACCTTAATTTCTTGTTACTTAAATAAGAGAGGTATTTCATAGTATTATTTAAATCACCCTTTTTGTCGTATAACGAGACGATTTTCAGTTTAAAATTATCACCTGGCTCATAAGGCGATATTTCAATGGCTAATTTCAAGGCTTCATCCACATTTCCATCTACTTCATAAATCTGCAGCATAAGCTTTTTTGCTTTGATTTTTTCAATATTCCAATAGGGGTTATCTATGATAGACCTGCAGAACCTCTCAGCCTCTTTCAACTTTCTTGCATTAAAAAAAATACGGGCTTTTTCTACTCTTATATCCTGTTCCTTGAGGGCAGAATCGAGGATTCTGCTAATCGTATTAACAGCCTCTCTGTGCATACCTTTACTGCTGTAAACCATTGAACGTGTATAGAGAGCACGGGGGTCTGTTTCCATGGTCCTTTTACTTAATGTTGCAAGGAGATATTCAGCCCTCGCTATATTGCCAGTCTTTAAGGCTATTTCTGCCTTCCCTATGCTTGCCTTTTCCCTCAAAGACTCTCCAACTGCTTCAAAATACTGCTCTGCTTCTTTGAATTTCTGAAAATGAAGTGAAATATAGCCGAGCATAAGATAAGCCTCATCACGATATTCGGGGATTTGGGATACTGATATGAAACGCTTAATGTTCTGCCTTGCCTCATAATAGTTTTTTAAATAGTAGTCTGCCTTGCCCATTCCGAACAATGCCTTTTGTCCTGCTACCTCTTTGTGTGTAGCAAGAAAGATATCCCTGTAAACTTCCTTTGCCTTGACATAATTCTTTGTTCTGAGATACTCGTCCGCTATCTTAAGCCTGTCTTCAGAGGCAAAAACAAAAGACAGGAGACAGAAGAACAGAAGAGCAGAAGAGCAGTAGAGCAGAGGTCTTTTTAAGGAATGATTTATTACATAATTCACCTTCTGAACTTCTGCACTTCCGCACTTCCGATCTTCTACTCTTTGCATTTTTTGCATAAATATCCGTTTTTTATAATGAAAAAAATGTGCCAACCGATTAGTTCATAGCTGACAGCTAATAGCTAACAGCTAAAAATTGGCATCCATAAAGCTACGAGCCATAAGCTAATCATGGTCAATTATCTGACTAAATAATCCATAATTCCAACAAGAGCGTTGATTTTATGACAACCCCAATCTCTTCATCTTTTCGATAAGAGTAGTACGGTTGATATTGAGATACTTCGCAGCCTGACTTTTAACCCCATTCTGAAGCTCAATAGCGTGTAGTATAAGCCTCTTCTCATACTCCTCAAGGGCAGCATTAAGGTCTATGCCACCAACAAATGGATTTATATCATCGTCTTCAATATCAGGCAGATTTGGGATATTTCTCCCTGTCATCTTTTCTGGCAGGTCATATGGCGTTACAACATCATCATCCTTAAGAACAAGGAGTCTCTCCACTGTATTCTCCAGTTCCCTGACATTGCCAGGCCAATGATAACCTATAAATATCTTCATGGCATCATCAGTCAGCCTTATGGGATTTCTTCCAAATCTCCTCGAATGCTTTTCTATAAAATAATCGCACAAAGGGGGTATGTCTTCTGTCCTCTCCCTCAAGGGCGGAATATGTAAAGGAATTACGTTAAGCCTGTAAAAGAGGTCTTCCCTGAACCTGCCTGCAGCCACAGCCTCTTCGAGGTTTTGATTTGTAGCTGCTACTATCCTTACATCCACGTTCACAGTCTTGATTCCACCGATCCTTTCAAATGACCTTTCCTGAAGCACCCTCAGGAGTTTCACCTGGAGTATAGGCTGCATTTCACCTATTTCGTCGAGGAATATTGTCCCGCCGTCAGCCAACTCGAATCTCCCGATCCTCGACGTTACGGCTCCGGTAAATGCTCCTTTTTCATGACCGAAGAGTTCTGACTCGAGAAGTTCTGTAGGTATAGCGCCGCAGTTTACCGGAATAAATGGCTTCTCTGCCCTTGCACTTTTGAAATGAATGTTTTTGGCAACAAGCTCTTTACCTGTCCCGCTTTCACCCAATATCAGGACAGTACTGTCAGAATTTGAAACCTTTTCAATAAGTTCATAAATACGTTTGATAGCCCTGGAAGTGCCAATAATTTGAAGGAAATTATTATTATCAGTACCCATGTCATAAATATGACATACGAGCTATTAAAAGTCAATATAAAAAATTGGAGCATAATCCGTAGCTAAACATTTCTAAAATAGATGTCTACATCCATTATCACACCATCTTTTCTAATTTTCCGATTCTTATCCCTATAAGCCTCACTTTTTTCTTGAGTTCTATCCTGCCGAAGCACTCAAAGGCTGCCCTTCTTATCTCTTCGAGGGAAACTGTGTAATTATCAAGTGTCTTTGCCCTTGTGACTACTTTAAAGTCGTGAAACTTTACCTTAACCGTTACTGTTTTGCCTATAAAGCCTGTTTGCCGCATGTCATCGACAATCTCTTTTGAAAGCCCTGCAAGGGTCTTTGCCATGAACTGCCAGTTGTCCGTATCCTTCTGGAATGTTACTTCCCTGCTTGTGGATTTTGGTTCCCAGTGAGTAATGAGAGGACTTTCATCTATGCCTCTTGAAGCCTCATAAAGATAATGTCCAAATGATTTGCCAAAATGTTCGATGAGTTTATCAACAGGCATTGATGCAAGTTCTCCTATGGTTTCGATGCCCATGCCTTTAAGATGCGCTTCTGTCTTGGGTCCTACACCCTGCAGCTTTCTTACAGGCATCGGCCATATAAGACTTGCTATGTCTTTTTCCGTGAGGATTGTCAGGCCGTCGGGTTTTTGCATGTCAGATGCTATTTTTGCAAGGAGCTTATTGGGTGCAATACCTATAGAGCAGGTAAGCCCTGTCTCATCCTTTATTCTCTTTTTAATTTCATTTGCAATATCCTCCGATGACTTTTCTATTTGGGATATATCAAGGAATGCCTCATCAATCCCGACATCTTCCATTGTTGGAGATATTTCCTTGAGGATATTTTTAACTATTTTGGAAACCCTCGAGTACTCCTTGTAATCCACGGGCAGAAAAACAGCATCGGGACAGAGTTTATAGGCAGTCCTTAAGGGCATTGCAGAGTGTATTCCGACCTTCCGTGCCTCATAGGATGCAGTTGACACCACACCCCTCTTGGTTGGATCGCCGTCACCTCCAATCACAACAGGCTTTCCGATTAATTCGGGATGACGCTTCTGCTCGACAGCGGCAAAGAATGCATCCATGTCTATGTGCAGGATTCGTCTCATAAGTCAAATTTTACCTTACAATTGCATAAAATCACAGGTTACAGCAAGGACTAACATGCGTAAAAGACTTTGCCTGCGACACCTTATAAGATTTTCATACCACCATATCGTATTCAGCATTGGATTCAAGTCTCTGTTAAAACATTTATACTCTGCATGAATACGATTTCCTGTCGCTTGTAAAGGCTTTGAAGCATGTTAGTCCTTGCTGTCTATGCAATATTAAGGTTTATATAATCTAAGTTGAGCGATCTTGTAAGACAGGCCTGCCTGTGCGTTGCACGCAGACAGGTCTGAATATAGAATCGCTCAATTTAGGCAATAAGTATCCAATATAGCGGTGGATTATT
The DNA here is from genome assembly GCA_937960465.1 of uncultured bacterium. Classification (GTDB taxonomy): domain Bacteria; phylum Nitrospirota; class Thermodesulfovibrionia; order Thermodesulfovibrionales; family Dissulfurispiraceae; genus Dissulfurispira. Next base: position 4,355 of record CALGPO010000063.1, on the reverse strand, counting down.
TTTCCATGGCACATCTATGAGGATCTGACAGGCTTTATCAAAAGGATAAAGGATATGGGCATACATGGCGAAGAGGATATAACTCGTGAACTCAGAGAGCGATACAATATCGTGGTGAATATGGATACCATCAAAGATGTGCTATTAGAACTGGAGTAATGAATGGAGCGGGCGACGGGATTCGAACCCGCGAAAAGTAATCATAATTTATTGAATTTATGTTATTTTTTTTCACCTACAACACCTCTAACGACGGTCTGCTGACGATTTAAAGAAAGTTTCTGAATATCAATTCTTAAACTTTCTATGTTTGAGTGAGCATATTTTTCTGTCATTTTTACAGAACTATGTCCAAGCAGCTTTGAAACTTTATATATAGTTGAACCACTATTAACAAGATTGCTTGCAAATGAATGTCTTGTAGCATCGTAGAGACGCAGACTATTATCAATTCCAGCTTCTTTTCTGATCATATTCCATATAATACGCAAACTATTTTCACAGTAAAACTTGCCTGTATTAGGATTTACAAAAATAAAGGCTTCGGGCAGATTGTTTTCAACCCTGTCTGCAATATAACCGTATAACTCGGAATGTATAGGAATAGTTATAAACCTTGATTTTTTGCCTTTCCTCTTTTCTCTGTAAATACTTCCTGAAAAAGTTGCAGATATTGTGATAGTATGATTTTGTAAGTCAACATTTTTACATTTTAATGCCCGTGCTTCTGATGGACGACAGCCATGTAACATTAAAAATGCAAAAATAGGTTTATGCTTATCAGGGACTAACTCAAATAATTTAATCTGGTCTTCCTGAGAAAGCCATTTAAAAGGCTTTATCTCTATGTCAATATCTGGAAATTTAGGCACAACGGATATTATTTCTAAATCGTTTTTAAGATAGTTCAGGAAAGATTTAAAAACATCCATAATATTCTTTATTGATTTATTGCTCAGACTGAAATTCTGCTGTAAGTATCTTTGATAATTAATAATATCAACTTTCCTCATCTCTCTTACATCCTTTGTATTAAAGAACTCTTTAGCAATCCTAATATATCTTTTAAAATCTGCCTGATAACTCGGGGCAAGAGAATTAATCTTGTATTCTAAATATTCATCAAGTTTAATAGAGCAATAAAACTCCTTTTGTTCAGATTTTTTATACTTTGAAGAATCAAATATATGGTTCTCAATCTCGTAACGGATATGACTTAAAAGGTCAACAGCTCGCTGAAATGTATCTAAAGGCTTGCCTTGTCCATCGCTAAAAATACGAACTCTCTCTCCTTTGTGATGTATATCAAGATAATACCTGCATGGAACAGTTAAACATTTAGGACATCTATAAGCTATATTGGAGGCGCTTTTTAATATGACTCGTTTAAAAGCCCCGTTGCAATTAGGACAACTCTGATTGTTAGGAATTCTTATGACGCCATATCCTTTACTCATGATAATCTCTGCTTCACTTTCTCTATATCATCTACAGGAATATAAACATATTCATCTTTTAGTGAATACAAAAATCCTAACATTACTGGGGGCCGTTCTTCACTATCAACAATTACCCTGAGAACCCTTATCAAACCTTGTTTTTCAAGTTCTTGAAGATAAGAACGAGGCAAACCAGTACCACCAGGAGATACAAGACCGCAATTTATATCTTTAATAGCCTCGTCAAATTCTTCCCATGAATTGCAAACAATAGTCCCCTTGCCATAGTTTTTAATTTTTGCTCTCTTGAAAAAAATATCTGCTAATCTTTTTTCCATTGTCATATTAAGTTATTCAAAGTTGATTTTAATGTCTCTTTAATTTGAGCAGGATTGTAATTGTAACTTGCTTTAATGCGATATAAAGGAAGTCCTGCTGACAGAAAAACATTATTCTTAAAATTATCATCTTTCTCTTTGCCCAAATGACTTGAATCATCTAATTCTAATGCAGCTAAAGGAGTAAAGTTTTTGCTATCACAGATTAAAAAATCTACATGCTTTGGAAGAATTTTATACATATAAAATTTACGCTTTTCTTTATGAGTAACATGGAAGATATCTCCAAGACGAACCTTTGGAAAAACAACATAGCTATCATTTAAACAGTTCTGTAATACATGATAAAAAGATTTCTCAGCCTTGCTTAAAAGATAACTATTCTTTGCATATGGAAATGAAACATCAGAAGATTTATATCGTTTTAATATGATAATAACCACAAATGCGACAATTACAAATAAAATTAAAATACTCATAATCAACCTCCTCTTTTCTTTTTTGGTTTTACAATTCTTTTAGCCTTCTCAACAGTATTATCAATTTTCTCAATAGTAGCACCCCAATGTTCCTGTAACCGTTTTCTAAAATCTCTGCCTTCAGGCGTGCTATCCATCCACTCCTGCAACTCCTTTGCAGATAATTCACGCCCTGCTTTTATATCCTGCAAAGCAGCCTTAACAACCCATGTTATAACTTCAGAAATAGATACCTTTCTCGGTAACTGTTCAAGCTCACTTAAAACATCTTCATCAATAGTTATTGCAAGTCTTTTTTTCATTTCTCACCTCATAGTTTTCATTTTCCATAATCCAAATTTTACATAAAAATTATACTTATGTCAAGATATGCAGATATACAGATATACATATACAAAAATACACTTATATTTATTGAGATATGGCATATATGACAAGCCCACAGGACAGTCTGCGCTCACTTGACTATCCTGTAATATGACTGACCTACCCACCACCGATGGATTATATGCTCGTTCTGTAGCATGTCAAGGTCGCTCCGCTCCCTGCTTCACTGCGTTACGCCCCTACGGGTGACATGCTACAGAGACTCGCATTGATTCCCACTAATGGTGGGCAGGTCAGTATCTGCCAGTCCAGTCTGGTCGCTGGCTAAAGCCGTAGCTCCATCCTGTCCTGCCAGCAACTCAACAAACTTTTCCAGTCTTTTAATGCGTGTTTCATAATCTTTAATCCTTGACCACAAATACCGCTCCTGTCTTATTGTCATTGTTATCACCTCCATTAACACCTATAGGTTAATAGCTGATTGATAAAGCTAACCCCATCAAGAGCAGTAAAGCCTTGTCCTTTCCATTTCCACTTTATGTTGAATTTTCTTAAATGTGCTTTATACCAATTACGAAGAAGTTTTATATTTCTGACAAGGTTAAAATAATGTCCTAATTTCTGATAGAGTTCAAAAACTAAAAGATTCCTTGAAGCACCCCAAAAACGCCCAACATTTTCAAATTGCACAGGCAATATCTTTTGAACAAGTTTATTTATATAGCTTGAAAGATAGCCATATAAATGCCTTTTTGATTTGATTGACTGAATTTGTGTTCCAGCTTTTAAATGTTTTTCATCTCCAGAACCTACAATCTTATACCATCTTTTAGACAATCCAGCTTTAGGAATATACTCAGATACGAGGATATGATAATGAGGAGCTCCTCTTAATTGAAATTCCAAGACCCACACATATTTAATATTCCGAGACCTTAACCATTGAAGAAAAGCATTTAAATGAGCCTTTGCCTTTCTACCATCACAAGGAAAGTTTTCAGGATAAGTTAAAGTAATAAATGCCTTCCATGTATCCTCTGAATTCCTTACTACATGCCTTAATCGCCTTGCAGACCTTTTTGAAAATCCGATTATTTTTGACCTTTTTGATTTTCGTTTCTCTTTCTCAGGTTCAGAAATAAAAGATAAACGATTAAAAGAAGAGAATTTAACTTGAACATCTCTCTTAAAAACTTTGACTGTAAGAAGACAATTATCAGGACTTTTAAAAAAAGAACTCCGAAGGGGATAACTCATAATGAACTACCCCCATTAAAAACAAAAGCCTTAATGACAGTTTGATGACGGAAATACTTTACATAATATTTGGATAACTCTTTGAAATATAAAGAAACTTTTGGAGCGGGCGACGGGATTCGAACCCGCGGCCTTCAGCTTGGGAAGCTGACACTCTACCACTGAGTTACACCCGCATAATCAATGACTTATGGACAGTGATTGAAGTTACTGTCCTAAGATCGGGATAATTTAACGCATAAGGGGGTGATTTTTCAAGTTTTTACCCTTCCAGAACCCCTATGGCTGTTCTGACACTCTCGGTGCTTAGGTGGGCATACCGCTGTATCAATGAACAATGGGGTCAGGTCTTTACTTTTACTATTTATTATTTGCAATCCTGCTTATTGTTGTATAATACAAGCCAAGATAATCTGCAACCTCTTTTTGGCTGTAACCATATCTGTTAACCGCCTCTTTTATCTGTTCGTTTCTGCCTTTTCTATTCAACAACATTCCTTCCTTAAATATCTCCT
>CALGPO010000062.1 GCA_937960465.1 uncultured bacterium | reverse complement strand
AGCTGGTAGTCTGCTAACGCCCTGACTTTTTTTAATTTTCTAATCATTGTCTGCTCCTTTAATCTTCTCGAGGGGCTGGTGTGCCTGAGCCAATTCCCAATCATGAATAAGCTCACTCTTGCGGCTTATTGCCCACTCACTACCTGTCTGCGTGCAGTGCACAGGCAGGCCTGTCTGCGTGCAACGCACAGGCAGACCTGTCTTACAAAATCGCTCAACTTAGATTATATATTTTCTACCATTTCCCATACACCGCATGGGCAGATGCCTGCGCAGAAGCCGCAGCCGATGCACAAATTATCATCTACAACATATTCAAATGAACCGTCCTTATGTCCGACTCTGCTTATTGCACCCCAGTAGCATGTTGCCTCGCACATATGGCAGTCGCGGCATGTGGCGCATGACATGCACCTGTTAGCCTCCTGCTCTATGGGTAATTCCCCGCGGCATACATCATAATACTCAGTCTTTATTTTTTCATAAGGAATAACCTGTTTGATCTCAGGCTGCCGCGGTGCATGGCTGATGAGATAATGTATATTTTCTGCTGCAATCCTTCCGTGACCTATTGCATGTGTTATGAGTCCGAGACCTGTGGCATCACCTATTGCATATACCTTTACATCGGATGTCTGGTAATTTTCATTAACTACAATCCAGCCTCTTTCTGTATGTATACTCGGCGGCAGGAAATCAATTTGCGGCATATCGCCTATGGACATTACAACAAAATCTGCATCCATCGATGAGCCATCTTTGAAGTAGAGCTTTTTCTCACTCCTATCGTATCTCTCGGTTATCTTCGGCCATATAATCTGTGTTCCCTTTGCCTTTGCGATTTCCATTTCTGTACCGAATGCAGCAGGTTTTTGAATGTCAATGGCAGTGACAGATTCAGCACCGCAATTGAACGCCTCTGAGCAGACATCCATTCCTACATTTCCTGCACCGATTACGACAACCTTCTTGCCTTTGAGGTCAGGATGTTTCCCGAGATTTATGTCTTTCAAGAAATCGTATGCTGAAACTATATCCTCGGAGCCTGGAAATGTTATCTTCCTTGGCTGATGGGCACCTATGGCAAGGATAACCACCTCGTGGTCTTTGTATATTTCATCGAATTTTTTCTTGTCAACTTTTGTATTCAGATGGACGTTTATTCCAAGCTCTTTAAACCTTGAAACCTCTTTTTCGAGTATCTGGTGCGGAAGCCGCTCCCTTGGAATGCACTGCTCTATCTTTCCGCCCAGCTTATCGCTTGCCTCGTAAAGGTCAATGGTATGTCCTTTCAGTGCAAGCTGCCATGCGGCGCTCATGCCTGCAGGGCCACCGCCGATAATTGCAATTCTGTGTCCTGTTGGTTCAGCCTTTTTCGGAGCAGGCAAATCAAGTGCAAGACTGCCCATTCTGTCTATATCAAGAGGTCTGTCAATATGCGCCCTTGTACATGCCTGCATGCAGAGGTTGGGGCATATCTCTCCGCAAACTGTTGCTGGCAGAGGACTGTATTGAAGAACAAGCTCAAGAGCCTCATTGAGTTTGCCCTGCCTAATTAATGATGCCCTCTTGTGAGAAGGTATATGTGTAGGACATGCATATGCACATGGCGGCGCATATTTTTCATTTGCCCATACTGGTTTGTTTCTTCTGTCTTTTCCTGTTGTTATATATGGAAGCAGTGTAAGTTCGTGGTCTAAGTATTCGGCAAATATGCCTCCCTGCCCTACCTCTTTTTCCCACATATTCTTCCTGAATTCGGAGGTGGACATCTTGAACCATTTCCTCGCCCTCTTTTCCTGGGGGGTATATGCAATTAATTTCTTCCATGCATCCGGCGACTTTGTAAGCTCGTCATAGTATTCCATTCTGTCAATGGCGTCGAGATACGGTTTCATATTTGTTTTAAGCCATTGCCAGTCCTGTTCTGTGAGGTCAAGGAGCTTTACATCCTTTTCGCTATAACCCTGAATCGGCCCCCTGAAATATATTGTTCCTCCAACCATTCCAACACATGGACGATAGCCTAAGATATTTTTCGGATTCCTCGGATTTACGCCGCAGACAACAGCAATCCCTCCTGCCTTGAATTCTGCAAATGAATCGCCTACATCTCTGAAATACCATGACTGTGGAGGCTCGAATCTCGGATTATGCTTTGTCATGGTGTCGCATCTTGCTCCGCCGCTTCCTTGTACATAGAGGATTCCCTGCGCGGCAGCATTCCATGCGCCATTTGTGGCATCACCCAATACTGTTATCTTAGCGCCGCAGTTGATCCATCCAACATCGTCAGAGACGCTGTTTTTTACGACTATCTCGGTGCCGAACATGCCCATGCTTCCGAGCCTCTGTCCAACAGGGCCTTCAACGGTTATCTTTATTGTTTCGCATTTATCATCCTTAATTCTGGGCCATATGCGGCCTCCGATGCCGTGCTGACCGTCAGCGATTATATACAGTTCGCGCGCCCCTTCCTGAACTGCAAGCTGTATCTGTTCTTCGAGGATTCTGGAGGGCACTCTGTTGCCGTTGACATTGCCTCTTACGATAGCAGTCTTTCCTTTTATCTGAAGAATTTGCTCTTCTGACTTATTTATCTTTTTTTCTGTCTTCTGTTTTCTGGTTTCTATCTTCTGTCTTTTAGCACGCATAACTTATCCCCAACCTCTCAGCTATTGCCTGATCGTCTATGCTTAATCCGTCAGACATTCCTATGGGCAGTTCTGTGCTCCTTCCCATAGGTGCGAATATCTTTCTCAGTTCAACATCTGCAGCCTTGAAGATCTCCACTACTCTCTCTGCAACTTTGTCAGAATCCAGCCTTCTGTAAAGTTTTGGGTCCTGTGTTGTTATGCCTCTCGGACATTTGCCTGTATTGCAGAGGTTGCAGCGGTTGTACTCGTCTCCAAAACAGTCTGCTGCTGCCTGCATAATGTATTTTCCGATAGCAACAGCAGATGCACCCAGCATTATGAGTGCTGCTGCGTTTGCAGCAAGATTTCCCTTCTTTCCGATGCCTCCTGCTGCTATCAATGGAAGCTCGTTCTGTTTGCCCTGCTTTACAAGGTCAAGATAACACTCCCTGAGATTTGATGCTATTGGATGCCCCATCTTATCCATAGATACATTATATGCAGCCCCTGTTCCGCCATCCTCTCCATCTATGCTTAAGGCTGCTGCATAAGGGTTTCTTGCCAAGTTGTTCAATACTGCCCTTGCTGTCTTTGTGCCAGAAATTTTCGGATAAACAGGCACTCTAAAGCCCCATGCCATTGACATTGACTGTATCATCTTTGCAACTGCCTCTTCTATTGAATATTTAGTCTGGTGTGTAGGAGGCGATGCAAGGTCAACAAACTGAGGCACTCCTCTGATTTTTGCAATGAGCTTTAAAACCTTCTGCGCCATCAACAATCCGCCATCTCCTGGCTTTGCACCCTGACCATACTTGATCTCTATGGCTGCGGGGTCTTCAACCATGTGCGGAATTGCATGTATTATTTCATCCCATCCGAAATATCCCGATGCAATCTGAATGATGAAATACTTCAGATACCTTGATCTTAAAAGCCTCGGCGGCATTCCGCCTTCGCCGGAACACATAACAACAGGCATTCCTTCCACCTCATTGAGATATGCAACGCCCATTGCAAGACCTTCCCACATGGGAGGCGACAATGCGCCTATAGACATGCTCCCTATCATTATAGGGAATATCTCCCGCACAGGCGGGATAAATATGCTCTCCTTATCCACAACAAGTTTTCCGTTTGATGTCTTTAATGGCAGATTTTCCGGAGGCAGAATCCTTCCGATATAAGACCTTACGCGGAACTCGTGTCTTCCTGCATCAAGTGCAGGGTCTGTGAGCATGGATATCCTCGTGAATTTTAGCCTGTCGAGGGTTGATATGGAAGGATCATTTCTCCTTCCACCCCTCTTGTATCCGTCTCCTCCCTTGTTTTTATAATGGAGGAATTTGTGCTGTGGATTGAATTCGGGCTCGATTGCCTCATTAGGGCAGACCAATGTGCATGTGCCGCAGCCTGTGCAGTATCGCTCCATGTCTGTGACTTGCTCAACTACATGGGTAATGCTCTTTGCCACAGTTGGTGTGGGAACAGGTCCTTCGGACTTCACAACCCTCTGAACTTTTACAGTGGCCTCAATTGCCTTTACCGGGCATACCGCAGTGCACCTGCCGCACCTTTTGCACCTGTCGTCCCTCCATCTGATTATATATGGGAACTCCTTTAATGAGAGTTGATGATTATGGTCTAACCTTATCCCTGAAGCTGGTTCCATATCTTAACCTCCTGCGCATCCGGCGAGACAATTACCATGTCGTATTTCATCGGGAATATATCCTTGCTCCTGTCTCTTTTTGGCACTGCCCTGTCAACGCCGCATTCCTCTGACATTAATGCATACCTGCCTTTTATCCCTCCCACAACGCCTGGCCTCAACTTTTTTGAATCCTGGACCATAAAGCATGTGCCGTCAGGGGTAAAGCCTATTACCATGTTGGGACCGTCTATGCATAGCGGTCTTAATGACTGTTTAATGAGTTTTAATGCCTCTCTGTCAGTCCTGTTTTCCATCTCGGATGGTTTTAGCGGTGTAATGACATCCTTATAATATGTGAGCGGAAACTTTAACTGCCTTACTGTGTAATGGAGAATGTGTGTAAACACCTCGCTGTCACTGTTATAACCTATATATCCTGGGAACCCCCTGCTCATCAAAAATTCTCGTATAGGTACAAATGCCGTGTTCTCGCCGTTTGTCATCGAGCAGTATCCCTGAATGAAGAATGGATGGCAGGCGTAGAGATATATTGCATAGTTTGTATTCTGCCTACCCTGAGCAAATATGATCTTTGCCTTTAATTCATCTCTGTCGAGGCCGAAGAATTCAGCCACTTCAAGGGGATCTCCAACCTCTTTTAATGTAATGACATCAGGATAAAAGGAAAATGCAAATATGGATTCATCAGGCTCGCCTATTTTCCTGATTGCGAGTCTTGTATTCATCAGGAGTTCTTCCTTTTCACGCATCGATTTGCCGGCGTATGAGGCAGGATAGTCGTAAGCCCGTGCAAAATAATAATCATGTGCAACGATGCCCCTTAAGGGTTTTATCTTGGGCGTCCACTCATGTTTGAGCTTGAAACCATGTTTTTTCATGAAGTCATTCAGAATTTCCATGCCCTTTTTGGAGCATATGCCTGAGAGTATAGGAGACTCCTTTATGCCTTCAAATTCGCCCCCGAGGTTTTTTAGCGTTAGACCGAGGCCTGAACCGTCATGCCCCTCTTTCATTGTCTCAAGAGCAAAAACAGGCTCCATGGGAGATATGTATTTTTCTGAAGTTATTGCGGCGAGTCTGCACATAGCTTTATTACCTCAATATTAGTTCGGATATCAAAATTATATACCCATTTATTTATATGGCAAAAAAAAGCGCCCATACCATATGGCTGGCATAAGATGCTAAAACGGTAACCGTTTGCCGTCAAACTTTTTTATTGTAAAAAGTGAGGATATTCTTTGTCAACCAAGGTCTTGCAGGGTTAGTGATCCTTGACAAGTATTTTTTATATCATATAAAGTTATGCCAAAAGGCAGCCGTTTACCATGGGCAAAATATCATCCGGCATAAGCGATCTGGATAGGCTTATCGATTTCCTGTACATAGGGGATAATGTTGTCTGGGAGGTCGATGCAGGAACATCTTATGATATCTTCATAAAGAATTTCATTATTCGTTCCATCAATGATTCACAAAAGGTAATTTATGTGAGCTTCAACAGGTCTCCGCAGAGCGTTCTCCATGAACTCGACAGCTTCCTTATTCCTGAGCATTTCATCCTTATCGATTGTTTCACATCTGGCAAGGGGAAAAATGATAACACGTTTTTAAGATTCTACGAGTCATCGAAAGATAAAGATATCAATGTCGTAAGGATAACCAATCCGAGGAATATCGATGAGTTCACATCTACCCTCAACTCCATAGAAGACAGCCTTCCTCCTGGAGCAAGATATGTATTCGACAGCCTGACAGGAATGCAGGATCTCTGGGAGGATGAAAACGATACATACAAGTTTTTTACATATATGTGTCCGCGTCTCTATGACCTTGATACAGTCGCTTACTGGATACTCGAAAAGGATGCTCACAGCCAGAAATTCAAGGCAAACCTCAGACATATCACACAGGTTGTGTTTGACGTGTACAAAAGGAGAGAGAACCTGTACATAAAGGCATTGAAACTTACCGGCAGGTATAATAGGGATGCGTTCAAGCCCCATCTCTACAAGATTGCTGACACGGGTGTCGTAATAACATTGCCTAAAAAAGAAACGGTTACAGATATCGGAAACAGAATAAAAGAATTGAGGACGGCAAGGGGAATGAGCCAGAAGGATCTTGCAGATAAGGTTGAGCTTACGCCCAGTTTTATATCCCAATTGGAGAATAATCAGATAAGCCCCTCTCTCAGTTCCTTTCTGCAAATATGCAATGCCCTCGTCGTAAGTCCTAGTAATTTTCTTGAAGAAAAGACTCCTGATATAGGACAGTGGCTTTTTAAGAAAGAGATGGTTGTTTCTGTTCCTGAAAATGTGGAAGATGGTGTGAAAATGTACCGTATAGTCTCTGAAGAAAAGTTTTCTGCAATGCTGATTCTTTTCCCTGCTTATAAAGCATTAAGCAGGCATTTTTTATATCGCAGGACACCCGAGTTTATATATGTCCTAAAGGGAGACCTTTCGATAACCTTTGACAGCAGGACCGAAAGGTTAAGTTCAGGAGATAGTCTTTATTTTAAGGAATCCTTTCCATCAGGGTGGAAGAATGAAGGAGGTGATGACGCGGAGATACTGGTAATATGGCAGTAAAGGAAAATGAAATTTTAACATCTGAATTACGGCAAAAATACCTTAGGTATTTTTTTGCCCTTTTGGGTTATTAATACTGAATTCAAACCCAAAAGAATTAAGTACTGCTTATTGGAGGTCTTTTATGCATCAAGGTCAACCAAATGCAAGTTCAGCAACAGGGACAAGGAACAGGGTCCCGGATCCGGCGCCGTATTCAGGCATATGCTCTGTATGTCTTGACGGATGTCCCGGTCCATGCGAGATCGGAAAATCATCATACAGGGGCAGAGAGGTTATTTACCCCATGCCCTTCGGGAAAATAACTGCGGGAGCGACTAAAAAATATCCTGTAGATTATTCCCATATCAATATTCAGGGGACATGTGTTGGCGCTGTTGGAATTGAAGCTGACTCTAACAAGGCAATATTCCCTGTCGTTTCCACAGAAACAGTGATAGGAAACAAGCATAAGGTGAAGCTTAGTCTACCTGTTTTTACAGGGGCATTGGGCTCAACCGATATAGCAAAGGACAATTGGGAAGGGCTTGCCATAGGCGCTGCAATTTCAGGGATTATGGTGGTTATTGGAGAGAATGTTGTCGGGATGGACCCGAATGCTGAATTTGAAAAAGGTAGGGTGACAAACTCTCCGGAACTGGAGAGGAGGGTCAAGTGTTTCAAAGAGTGGTACAATGGCTATGGAGAAATAATTCTCCAACAAAATGTAGAAGACACAATACTTGGCTCTGCCGAGTATGCTATAGAAAAATTGGGAGTTAACTGTATCGAGCTTAAATGGGGACAGGGTGCAAAGGATATAGGTGGAGAGGTGAAACTCAAGACACTCGAAAGGGCATTGGAACTAAAGAAAAGAGGGTATATTGTGCTCCCTGACCCTGAAAATCCCGTAAACCAGACTGCATTTAAGGAAGGAGAATTCAAGGAGTTCGAGAGGCACTCGAGGCTTGGCATGGTCGAGCATGAGGGGTTTGTAAAGGCAGTAAAGCATTACAGGGATGCAGGTGCAAAGTTTGTATCCCTTAAAACAGGCGCCTACAGGATAAGCGACCTTGCCAGGGCATTGAGGTTTGCATCCGATGCAGGTGTTGATTTGGTAACCATCGATGGCGCAGGCGGTGGCACAGGAATGAGTCCATGGAGGATGATGAATGAATGGGGAATTCCCACAATATACCTACAGTCTATTGCCTACAGGTTTGCTTCACAACTCAAGGCAAAGGGCAAATATGTCCCAGACCTCGCCATAGCAGGTGGATTCTCCCTCGAAGATCATATATTCAAGGCGCTGGCAATGGGCGTACCGTTTTTCAAAGCAGTGTGCATGGGAAGGGCGCTTATGATTCCTGCATTTGTGGGTAAGAACATACAGAAATGGTCGCAGGAGGACAAGCTGCCTACAGAGATTAAAAAATACGGTGATGTTCCCGAGAGGATATTCATAACCACAGAGACGCTTAAAAATAAATTCGGCAAGGATTTTGAAAAACTGCCATGGGGATCTGTTGCTATGTACACATTCATTGACAGACTCAAGGTCGGGCTCCAGCAGCTTATGGCAGGAGCAAGGAAGTTTGCAATAGAGCATCTTGACAGGAACGACCTTGTCTCTCTGACCAAAGAGGCAGCAGAGGTGACAGGGATACCCTATGTAATGGAAGCAGACATGGAAGAGGCAGAGAAAATTCTGTTTGACTAAATAATCTAAATAAAGAGGCGGGAACAACCCCGCCTCATCCTTACGGAGTTTGTATGAATAAAACAATGCTTGCGATCTTAAAGATACTCGACAGATATTCCGAAGTCGTTGGTTCAAGGGAAATATCGCGGCAGCTTAAAATGTATGGGATTGACCTTACGGAAAGGACGGTGCGCTATCATTTAAGGATCCTCGATGAACGGGGTTATACAGAGGTTTTTGGAAAAGAAGGAAGAAAAATAACAGAGAAAGGGCGTAAGGAACTGGAACACTCGCTTGTATCTGAAAGGGTTGGCTTTGTGATAAGCAAAATAGAATCTCTTTCCTATCTCACTACGCTTGACCTTGCAACAATGGACGGCAATGCGATACTGAACATTTCATATTTCCCCGAAGACAGGCTCAGAGATGCCATGAAGGTTTTAAAACCCGTATTCTCATCACCATATGTTATGAGCAGTAGAGTAATCCTTACAGGGGGAGGAGAAAGGATAGGAGATATCACAATACCTCACGGAATGATAGGAATCGGTACTATATGCAGCGTTACAATAAACGGGATATTTCTCAAGGCTGGAATACCCGTAACATCGAGATTTGGAGGAGTTGTTGAGATTAACGAAGGAAGGCCGGTGAGGTTTATATCATTGATAAGTTACGACGGCTCGTCTCTTGACCCGCTTGAGATATTTATCAGGAGCAAAATGACAGATGTATTAGGAGCGGTAAAAAACTATTCGGGCAAAATACTGGCGAGTTTCAGGGAAATACCTATTGTATGCATGGATGAAGCAAAGAAACTTGCCATGGAAATGAGGGATAAAGGCATTGGAGGCATTTTGCTCATCGGTAGTCCGAACAAGCCGCTCTTAGAGGTCGCGGTAGGGATAGACAGGGTGGGTATTGTTATTGTAGGAGGTCTGAATCCTATAGCAGCCCTTGAAGAGTCGGGTATATCAACAGAAAACAAGGCAATGTCCACACTTTATCCTTATAGCAAGTTAAAGAATTTTAGTGAAGAGGTGGATTTATGAAAAAGATTGAAGCCATAATAAAGCCGTTTAAGCTGGATGAGGTTAAAGACAGTCTGAATGAAATAGGTATTCAGGGCATGACCATAACAGAGGCCAAGGGCTTTGGAAGACAGAAAGGGCACACAGAACTTTACAGGGGAGCGGAGTATGTGGTGGATTTTATACCGAAGATCAAGATTGAAATAATAGTGCCTGATAATATTGCAGATAAGGCGATTGAGGTCATCGAAAAAAATGCGAAGACAGGCAAGATAGGGGATGGTAAAATATTTGTGAGCAGCATCGAAGATGCAGTAAGGATAAGGACAGGACAGAGAGGAGAGGAGGCAATAAGGTGATGGGAACCCGGGAAATATTAGAAAAAGCTAAAGCGGACAACGTAATCTTTATTAATCTCCAGTTTACGGATATTTTGGGATGTCTTAAGGAGATTACCGCGCCGATTCAGCGGCTGGAAGATATTTTAGAATATGGCGCATGGTTTGATGGGTCTTCCATTGAGGGATTTGCAAGGATTCACGAAAGCGACCTTTATTTAAAACCGGATCCATCAACTTATACTGTTATACCATGGTTGAGTTCACCGGATGGAAATGCTGCCCGCCTTATCTGTGATATTTACAGGCCGGATGGAACACCCTTCGAAGGCGATCCGAGATTTATATTAAAAAAGACTTTAAAAAAGGCACAGGATATGGGACTTGAGTATAACGTGGGGCCTGAACTTGAATTTTATCTTTTCAGGGGTGATACTGACAAAATTACGCCAATGGACAGCAATGGTTATTTTGACCTTGCCACTGATGAGGCGCATATCATGATAAGGGAGATAACCGCTGCCCTTGAAACCCTTAGTATAGAGGTGGAGGCATCTCATCACGAGGTGGGGCCGGGGCAGTATGAAGTAGACTTTAAATATGGAGACGCCCTTATTACCGCAGATCGGCTGCTGACATTGAGGGTTGCTGTAAAAGCAATATCACAGAGGCGTGGTTTGAAAGCATCATTTATGCCAAAACCTCTTATGGGAATGGCAGGATCGGGTATGCATGTTCATCAGAGCCTTTTTGATGTAAAGAGCAGAAAGAATGTATTTTATGACTTTAGCGATAAATATAGGCTTTCGAAAATTGCTTACAATTTTATAGCAGGACAGCTTAATCATATTAAGGCAATGATGGCGATTTTATGTCCAACGGTTAATTCATATAAACGACTTGTAACAGGCTTTGAAGCTCCAGTATATATTTCGTGGGCGAGGATTAATAGGTCGGCTCTTGTGAGGGTTCCTCACTGGTTTGAGGATAAACCAAATTCGGCAAGGATAGAGTTGAGATGCCCTGACCCTGCCTGCAATCCTTATTTAGCCTTTGCTGTAATGCTCGCGGCAGGTCTTGATGGTATTGAGAAAAATATAAGCCTGTCAGAGCCTATTGAAGAAGACCTCTACAAATTCGATGAGGCAAAACTCGCGGCAATGAACATAGAAACACTTCCCTCATCCCTTTATGAGGCAATAGATGAACTGAAAGGCGATGAATTAATGAGGAATGTGTTGGGAGACCATTTGTATAAGAGATACATAAATGTAAAGACGAAGGAGTGGAACGAATTCAAGACTCAGGTGACAAAGTGGGAAGTCGAGAAGTATCTTGATATTTAGATATAGGTGAATTCAAATATGTTATCTTACCTTTATGGACATAATTACCTCTCACATAAATGCGGATTTTGACGCCCTTGCATCTACAATCGGTGCGAAAAAAATATACCCTGATGCTATGATTGTATTTCCTGGCTCTCTCGAAAAAAAGGTGAGGGACTTTGTTGATGCATTTCATCCTGTTGAGATAAAAAAGCTCAAGGACATAGATTTAGAAAAGGTAAAGAGGCTTATATTAGTTGACACGAAACATCCGGACAGGATAGGGCAGCTCAAGGAACTCCTTTTGAGATCCGACGTGAAGATACACATCTATGACCACCATCCTATTAAAAAGTCAGACATCAGGGGGGAGTTGGAGGTCATAGAGCATGTGGGTGCTGTATCTACTATATTTACAGAGATAATCCAGAAAAAGAAGATACCGTTGACTCCAATGGAGGCTACTATACTCTGTCTCGGAATATATGAAGAGACAGGTTCTCTGACCTATGCATCAACAACACCCGGGGATTTAGTGGCAGTTTCATATCTGCTAAAAAGAGGCGCCAATCTTAATATAGTCTCGGATTTCTTGAAGATCGAGTTGAGCAGGGAAGAGTTTACCCTACTTAACGAACTTGTGCAGTCTCTGAGGGAGGTTGTCATTCATGGCGTGAGAATAAAGATAGGAAAGGGTGCGATAGAGGGGTTTGGAGACGTAGCACATCTTGCCCATAAGATTATGGATATGGAGGATACGGATGCTATTGTGCTTTTGATTTCAATGGCCGATAAAGTTTTGATGGTTGCAAGGAGCAAGGTGGCTGAGCTGGATGTGTCGCAGGTCTTGTCTGATTTCGGAGGCGGAGGCCATCCAACTGCTGCCTCTGCAACAATAAAGGATACCCCCCTCGAGATAATTGAAGAAAGGCTCATAGAATCTTTAAAGAAAAATGTACGGCCTTTAAAATGCGCACGGGATGTAATGACAACCCCTGTTATCGTCATTCAACACAACAGTATGATAATAGATGCAGAGGATATGATGACGAGATACGGAGTAAATGTCCTTCCTGTTGTTAAGAAGGACAGATATATGGGCATTTTGACGAGAGAGGTTGTGGAGAAGGCCCTTTTCCATGGCTTTGGAAAAAGCAAATGTCTTGATTTTGCAACTACCGATGCCATTACCGTCTCTTCTCATGTGCCCATATCCGAAGTCGAGGCATCTATGATAGAGCAGAACCAGAGGTTTGTCCCTGTGCTTGACGGAGACAGGATAATCGGCGCAATAACAAGGACGGACATCTTGAGGTCGCTTTATGAGGATTTCTTGAGAAAGAGCAGAGTCTCTGCAAAGGAGCTTGTGGGAGAGTCTGTACTCGGTCTGGGAAGGAATATATCGGGAATATTGAAAGAGAAATTGCCTTCCCATTTATACGATTTTCTTAAGATGGCCGGAGAAGTTGCTGATGATCTGAAATTCGGCTCATATCTTGTAGGAGGCTGTGTGAGGGATATGCTGAGGGGTGAGGAGAACCTTGATATCGATATTGTGGTTGAGGGCGACGGTATTGCCTTCGCAAAGAAGCTTGGAGAAAAGATAGGTGCAAAGGTGACGACCCATGAAAGATTCGGCACAGCACAGGTAATAAAGGAAGACTTCAAGCTCGATGTTGCAACAGCAAGGACAGAGTATTACGAATTCCCTGCTGCATTGCCAAAGGTGGAGACATCATCCATAAAAAAGGACCTTTATAGACGAGACTTCACCATAAATACTATTGCAGTGAAATTAAACAAAAGGGATTTTGGCCAGTTGATAGATTTCTTTGGAGGACAGAGGGATTTAAAGGATAGGGTCATAAGGGTGCTTCATAATCTGAGCTTCATTGAGGACCCTACAAGGGCATTCAGGGCTATAAGATTCTCGGAGAGGTTCGGCTTTAAATTAACGAAGCATACAGAGAACCTTATAAAGTCTGCCATCAGGATGAACATATTCGAGAAACTCTCAGGCACGCGGCTCTATGATGAGCTGATGCTCACTTTCAACGAAACCAATCCCATAAAGGCATTAAAGAGGCTTGGAGATTATGAACTGCTGAAGGTAATACATCCGAAGATCTCTTTTTCCCCTGAGATCGAATCACTTCTTCAGGCGGTTCACGACACCATCACATGGTTTGAGCTGCTTTTCTTGAAGGAAAAATATGACAGGGGCATGCTTTATATCATGGCCCTCTTGTATAAGCTAAACAAGGATGAAAGGGAGTTAGCATTGAACAGGCTTTCTGTTACATCGAGGTTAAAGGATAAGATATTGAAGGGATTGCATGCTGCACAAGAGATATTGAGGCGACTTAAGCCTGATAATCCTGTGGAAATATATCATCTGCTAATGAGTCGTGACATAGAATCTGTTCTCTTCAGCATGGCATTGACACGGGATAGTGAAAAGAAAAAGGCAATATCCCACTTTCTTTTGGAATTGAGGAATATAAAACCTGCCCTTAGGGGTAATGATTTGAAGAACCTTGGCATTTCTCCAGGACCTGAATATTCGAAGATATTGAAAAAAATCCTCGATGAGAAATTGATGAAAAGGCTCCAAACAAAAGAGGAAGAGATAGAGTTTGTCAGGAGACTTTTAAAGTAGCAGTAATAAAAGATTTGAAAATTTAATATAAAGCATTTGCTCTTTTGAGTTTAAACATGTTTTATTAGTTATAATTATCAAGTGCTTTTATGGGGATAAATAAAAAAGGGTATGAGTCTCGACAATAAGGACAAAGACACAAAAGACAAAAAGGAACTACCTCTTTATCCTATAGGTATTGTGGCTGAGTTGATAGGTATCACTGACCAGACATTGAGACTTTACGAAAAGCATGGGCTTATAAAGCCTGCAAGACGCAACAAGAACAGATACTATTCAGAGAATGACATAAAGTGGCTGAAATGCATACGCGACCTCATACATATAAAAAAGATAAGCATAGAAGGAATAAAGAAACTCCTCGAATATGCACCTTGCTGGGAGATTACCGATTGCTCTGAAGATAAAAGGAACAAATGCACCGCATATATCGACAAGACAAAACCCTGCTGGGAGCTTAACAGGTCGATATGCAATCGAGAGAATGGCAAGCTCTGCGAAGACTGTGTTGTTTATATAGCTAATAGGATGAAGAAGAATTAAGTCTCTAATCGTAGTCGGCTGATGACGGTACAGCCCTTTCGATCTTTGAAGGAGCGCTGCTGTAATCCTTCGGCTGTGTCCCTTCCCTGAAGTATTCAAAAACACCGGATGATTCATCAGAAGATAAGAGCCCTGTGTGCGGGTCTATAGAGAGTCTTACTATTCCCTCTGGTGCAGAAAAATCTGCCACAGATTCGTTAGCAAGGATATTTCTCATGAAGTTTGCCCATATAGGCGCTGCCGCCCTTCCACCCACCTCTCCGGGGCCGAGGGATCTCCTCATATCGTCAAAACCAACCCACACACATGCAACAAGCTGTGGCGTATAACCCACAAACCACGCATCCTTATAATCATTGCTTGTTCCTGTCTTGCCTGCAGCAGGCCTTCCTATATTTGCCCTCATGCCCGTACCGTAGTTAATGACATCCTTCATCATGGAGGTTATTAAAAAGGATGTCTGCGGAGTTATTGATTCTAGACCTTCCGGCTCATTGCTCTCCAGCACCGTACCCTTTGTGTCCGTGATATATTTTATTGCTATTGGAGTGATCTTGACGCCGCCGTTTGCAAAGGTTGAATACGCCGTTGCCATCTCAATGGGCGTTACACTTATGGAGCCGAGGGCTATGGTCAATTCCCTCGGCATATCTGCCTCTATGCCTATATCCTTTGCAAAGGATATTACTTTATCGATGCCAACTGAATCCACGAGTTTCACTGTTACCACATTTCTGGAGTATGCGAGCGCCTCCCTTAATGTGGTAGGTCCGTAATGTTTGTGATCATAGTTTTCAGGCCTCCATGCCCCTCCCGGTCCTCCGGGATAGGAGATTGGCTCGTCATTGATAATGCTTGCCGGAGTATATCCGTTCTCGATGGCTGCTGCATATATTATCGGCTTTATTGCAGAACCCGGCTGTCTCTTTGCATAAATCGCTCTGTTATACTCGCTCTTCGTGAAATTAAAGCCTCCGACGATAGCCCTTATGAATCCTGTCTCTGGTTCGATTGCTACTACCGCACCTTCCACTTCCGGCTCTTGTTCAAGACTGAACATTACATTTTTTCCTGATATGTTCTTGATCTTTACCCATATAATATCGCCTTTTTTTAGTATATCGGTGAGTTTGAAATTCTTAATTGTCTTTATCTTTCCCGATACCCTGTCAATTACTGTGCTTGCCCATTGTGCGTCAGCAAGCATAAGCCTGCCCGAAATCCCACGTGCTTTAATTACAGCCTCTTTCGGACCTACGGACACAACAATACCTGTGGCTATATCTCCGGCAGATGCAGAAAAAGACACCTTCGGCTCATCTTTGTCGTTGATGCCCAGGAAGGACTTAAGACCACCTGATGAGTCTTCCAATGCTTTATGTCCTATCGGACCCCTCCATCCCCTTCTTTTGTCAACCTCACGGAGCCCTTCCTGAAGCGCCTTCTGTGCATATGCCTGTGCATTTTTATTGAGGGTTGTATAGACCCTCAGTCCGCCTTTATAGACTGTTTCCACACCATATTTTTGCTCTAACTGCTGCCTGATGTATTCGAGGAAGTAATTATATGAATCAGTATTTGCCCTCATGGATGAAAGATGGATGGTATGGCTTTTTGCGGCTGCCCTTTCAGATGGCTTAATGTATCCTTCTTCCTCCATCCTCGCAAGCACAACCTCCTGCCTTTCCTTTGACCTCACGAGGTTGTTATAGGGAGAATAAGTGTTTGGAGCCTTTACCAGCCCTGCTAAAAGTGCTGCCTCGGGCAAGGTTATATCGCTCACAGATTTGCCGAAATAGAGCCTCGATGCCATCTCAACACCGTATGCGCCGTGTCCGAAATAGACCTTGTTGAGATAAAGCTCCAGTATCTCGTTTTTTGTTATTTCTTTTTCGAGCCTTATGGCGAGCTGCGCCTCTCTTAATTTCCTCTGGATGGTCTTTTCTGGTGTTAGGAACATTATCTTTGCAAGCTGCTGGGTAATGGTGCTTCCGCCCTCCTTAAGGCTTGCGTGCAGAATGTCTTTAATGAGTGCCCTTCCTATTCCGATATAATCTATGCCCTTATGTTGCCAGAATCGTGAGTCTTCTACTGCGATTACAGCATTTTTAAGATGTGCTGGAATTTTGTTTAAAGGAACGAAGATGCCCTTTTCTACCTTGAACTCACCTACCAGTGTATCATCGTCTGCATAAACCTTTGTCCCGTCTGTAGCCCTGTATTTTTTCAGTTCTGCGATGGAAGGTACTCCCTTTGCAATGGCAAGATACCCGCCTGCTATAAAGCCAAAGATAAGAACAGAAATGGTGAGTATTAATTTAAAACGCATCTTCTCATTATAAACACCATGTAATAAAATTTACAACAAAGGTGAATTCTGCATCCATACATTATGGCTAAGGGACATGAAAATTACCTTTGAAGATGGGAAATTGTCCTGTCTTGAAGGAAAGATAGATGAAATCTAAGTTGAGCGATTTTGTAAGGCAGGTCTGCCTGTGCGTTGCACGCAGACAGGTCTGAATATAGAATCGCTCAATTTAGATGAAAGAAAATTCGGGGAGTTGTATTGAGATGAGTTGATGCTATAATGATGTAAGAGGTAAATAGAGGTAAGAAGCTTGGTACTTATGACATAGTTAAAAATCCTTGAACTTGAATATGGAGCGTATGCTTTTAAAGTACAAAAGTCCTATAGGCATTATTTATTGTCTCTTTAAGGGCTCGGAGTTGATAGAAATATCCATAGGTGAAAAGCCGCTTTATATTGAGGAACTTCCTGAAGATACCGCTTTACTAAAATGCCCATTTAAAAATGAACTTGACGCCTATTTCAATGGTGATTTAAAAGAATTTAATCAAGAGATTAAATTTATCACCGGCACCGACTTTGAGCATAAGGTCTGGCTTGCCTTGAAAGAAATCCCTTATGGCGAGACACGCTCTTATAAATGGCTTGCAGAGAGGGTTGGCAGGCCAAAGGCAGCGAGGGCAGTTGGGCAGGCATTGAAGAAGAACCCGATGCCGATAATTTTACCCTGCCACAGGGTCATTGCCTCAGACGGTTCTATTGGTGGTTTTTCGTGTGGGATTGAAATTAAAGAATGGTTGTTGAGGCATGAGGGGCGTTAAAACATGTTTGACTCGACTTATTGTTTTGGTTAGGATATCCTAAGAGGAAGGAGGCCAATGTAATGAAACATGTCCATAAATACGAAACAATTTCCCATCACGGAATTACATCTGAGTTAATGGACCTTGGCATCAAGGCAGCCGAGATCAGAAAATGCACGAAATGCCAAAAGGAAATGCCCTTTGTGTTGACATATAAGGGTGAATGGGTTCCACTCTTTAATGACAGGGAATCCGATGAGCAGGATATCTTATTGGCATGAAGTTCTTCTTTGACGAGAAGCGTTTTTCCGAGAGCACCGGGAAACTCCATATTTACTGTCCTTACAGGGAAAGAACTGGCATCAATGTCCATGTGGTGATAAAAAATGGATATTGCTACCGTTCGAGGCAATGTATGATTGTACAGTGCAAGTTTAACAGCATACAGTTGGATATTGAGGCCCTCCTTTCAGTGGTATGGTAG
>CALGPO010000061.1 GCA_937960465.1 uncultured bacterium | reverse complement strand
TTTCTTTGCTTATACTTTTCTGTCTCAACTCCGCTCCAAGTGAAATTGCTTTTGTGCTTATATATTGTTGACTTCTGCGATTCTGTTTTTCTGATCTTCTGCTCTATTTTCGGCGATTTCCAGTCGCAGGATGGGGCTTGTTTTTTATTTACAGACGTTGTATCACCCATTGCACTCTCCCTAATATAAAATCTTCTGCTGGAATATCTTCAAAAGGAACGGATAATTCTGGAAAAAGCATATTGTCAGATCTCAATATAATCCTTCCAATGTCAAAGTAAAGCCTTTTTACCACAACTCCCTCACGAGGGATAAAAACAGCATACAGTTTGCCGCTGATTAATTCCCTGTCTACTCTATCAACTCCTATGTAAGCGTTCTCCATTATTGTAGGCTCCATGCTGCTGCTTTTTACCTTAATTGTAATGATAGAGTCATTTATTAAGTAAGCAGGTATGAGGATATTCTCAATCGGCTTTGAGCTTAGTAAATCTCTAAGGGTTTCCATTCCGTTTGAAGGATATACATCGACACTTGCAATTTCCTTATGAAGCCTATACTCAGGCGAATATGTATTTGTTATGTGCGGGTCAAAATGGGTTGATTTGTCGCCATTTTTACCCAATAAGATAGTACGAATATCTATATTTTCTTTTTCACAAATTGTGATAACCTGTTCGTAAGGGATGGTATTTCTTTTTCTCCAGTTTGATACAGTGTTTGGTTTTACGTTGAATAAGATTGCAAGACTCGTATCAGTTTTTAACTTTTTGAGCCTCTTAATCTCGTCAAGGATCTCATTAACGGTTTTCATACGCTATTGTCAAATATTGATTTAATGCTTAACATCATTTCGTGTTTTGTGTAAATTATATTCCCAATTGGTGATATTATAGCATATTGTTTTATGGAAAACAAGCAACCTATTGAAAAAATTGTTAGAAATCGGAGAATAAAAAATGGAGGCATTAAATGAGCGAGGACATCATAAAAATGGTTGGTTTGTGTAACAACCTCTGCAGTGGATGGAGCGAAGATGCTTATCTTGGTTTGTGCGATATTTGCAAAGACGCAGTGCGTAGCAGCATCCCTTGCAGTTTGGATCACATGGAGATGGAGGAGATATGGAGACGCACAAAAGATTGGAGAGAGGGCATTTCACAGGCTTGTCGTCAAAGTGTGTGGCACGGTATTTAGAGAAAGAAAACGTTGTCAAGTGCGGGAAACCAGATGTTCCGTGGAATAATGAAAATTGTCTTTTAAGCGAATACGAAAAATTAGAAAAAGAGATGTCTGGCAGATGCAGGGGATGCAGGAGTTTTGAAATTGCGCAGCAGCGGGCCGCTAAACATGCGTTTGCATAAGCGAGAGGGGCGCATAAGGGTATTGTGTAATGCTTAAAGTCAAAACACAGGAACTGCAGGAAGGTATGGTGGTGGCATCTGATTTATATATAACAGGCGTGAAATTTCCGCTTGCAAGAAAAGGCCTTATTTTAAACGAAGAGCATATAAGTAAACTTAAGAGTCACGGTATTGCATTTGTCTATGTAGAGCATTCAGAAAACTATAAAGGCTCATCAGGGCAGACCCTTGCCCTTAGTTCAGTTGAAAATGATATTATCTTTGAAGGCAAGGTCGAGCTAAAGGGAAACGTTCCTGCAAATACATCCATAGATGCAGGCGACAGTGTGATCATAGAAGGAGACGTTGCCGATGGCTGCCAGATATTTAGCAGGTCGGGAGTCATAGTCATAAAGGGATTCGTATACGGAACAGGCGACAATCCCCTGCAGCTTTACGCAAAGCAGAACATAAGCGTTGGCTCCGCAACTCATGCGGTAATAAAAACAGACGGAGAATTCATAACAGAGGGCGATATTATAGACACCACTCAAGCCGTCGAGGAAGGCTCTATCTATAATTTTAGACAAAGATACAGGCGGTCGCGTTATAAGAAATGTAACCCCTATTGATAATAAACCCGCATGCCAATCCTGCCATGCGCCTCAAACTGAAGTCATCGGAAAGTTATTAGTGGACTATTCCATTGGCGAAATGGATAGCACAGCATCCGACAACAGAAGACTTTTAATAGCCTCGGCAGCAGCCACATTGTTCAGCGCCATTGTCATATCCATAATTCTTTTCAACCGCATGGTGGGCACACCACTCGGAAAGATATTCGACAAGATAAAAGAAGTTTCAAATGGAAACCTCGACACTGTCGTGAAAGTAAAGGGCAAAGATGAGATAGCGCTTTTGGGCGCGTTTTTCAACGATATGGTCTCGGGCATCAAGGCGCATATCGAGATTATGGAAAAGGAGCATATAGAGGAGCGATTGACCCTTGCCAGTGTTGCAGAGATTCTCAATAAGAGCGAATCAATTGATGAGGCAGTCAGGCTTATTCTCAATACGCTCAACATGGGGTTTGGTGTTGAGAAGTGCGCCATTCTCTATATAAATTATGACGGAAAGATGGATGTAAAAGGCGCTATAGGCCTTACGGATGAAGAAGTCGATACATTTAGAAATTACATGGAGATCGCTTTTACCATAGACGATTATTACGCTCTCGGCGATCCAATGGTCGAGATAGGATATTTCGAGGTCCGCCGCATCAAA
Source organism: uncultured bacterium (assembly GCA_937960465.1). Taxonomy (GTDB): domain Bacteria; phylum Nitrospirota; class Thermodesulfovibrionia; order Thermodesulfovibrionales; family Dissulfurispiraceae; genus Dissulfurispira. The sequence continues at coordinate 7,421 of CALGPO010000061.1, read as the reverse complement.
GAAATGGTATTGAACGGCGAAATATTCATTGCTGCCGGTTGTAAAAATGTCATCGATGACTTTCTTGTCGTGCCTTTAAAAGCGGCTAATACTGTAAAAGGCGCGATTATCATTTCTAAGATCAAGGACAATAACATCGGAAACGACAGGGTAAAAAAGATTTTTTCCATAATCGCCTCTGCAACCGCTCCGCACTTTTATATAGGCGCATGCATGGATGAAAAAAGGCAGATGAAGTCCGGACCTTTCGAATCGTTTATCGAAATACTGCGGGAACACATACACAGAGTGAAGCAATATGACGGCGTTTTGTCAATGGGAATAATCAAACTGAAAAACTACGAAGGGCTGTGTGAGTTTTATGGACCTGAAAAGGCGTCGGAAAAAGTACGCGATTTAGGAGTCTCGGTATCAAGAGCAATAGATAAAATGCACGAGGCCATAAGGATCTCAGAAGACAGGATAGCCGTGCTACTACCGATGCTCGGCAGGGCGGAGGCAATAGAGGTGATAGAGAACGCGTCAGGGGTAAAAATGGAAAGCATTACTCCCGAAATCCGTGTTGTCACATATCCCGATGACGGAGAAACAGCGGAACAACTTATTTGCTCGTTGTAAGGGGAGGATTTTAGGGGTGTTTCTCTTTATATTTAAAGTAAATCAATGCAATTATTGCCATTATAAGGACGCCGAGCATTATCATAAGAAAACCTTCCATTTTTATTCCTCCTTTAATGGTGCGATAATAAATGCCATTATAAAGATAATTATGGCAATAAATATTAATATTGCTGTAGTAAAAGAGTTCGTAGGTTTTTCTGACAGCAGCAACATTGCTCCAAGAGTTGTAAGCAGATACTTTACGAGGTCAAAAAGCAGATTTGCGACCTTTTCTTTTTTTATGAAGTATTTGTCTTTTATGAATAAATGTAACCATACAATTATCGTATTGTCAAGAAAATAGGTGACTGGAAAAATTACAGTAAGAGGAGCAAGGCGTGCTGAGTCCGAAGAATTGAGAATAGTGAAAAGGATGCAAACGCATATAGTTCTAATAGGCGTTAAAACATAAGGAGGCAAGGGTGATATGAATCTTAAGATGAAAATAATGGAATGGGAACCGAAGATAAAATGCACAAGTAGCATTATCTTTAAAACAGCCTTAATATTAGGGTTATGTCTTTTTGTTGTGATCAGTGTCTTTTCGCATGTTAATGTTAAATTTACCGAAAAACAGTTAACAGACATAGCTATAAACGAGGCGTCTAAGGCGAGTAATGCCATTAAAGGAAGCCTTGAAAACGCCATGCTTTCCAATGAGAAAAACTCCATCCAATCCATTGTAGAGATTGTAGGCAACGAAGCGTCTATAGAAGATATAAAGATACTGGACATCAGTGGCCAGATAAAATACTCAAAAAATAAAGCTGAGATAGATAAAATTCTTGATAAGTCTACGATTCAAAGCTGTGGTTTCTGCCATTTTAAAGAAATACCGCAAAGAGACAACCTCACCGTAATGTTTAAAAAATCCGATGAAAGCAGGGTGTTGCGAAATGTAAATCCTATAGACAATAAAAAAGATTGCCATGGCTGTCATAATCCCTCTCAAAAAGTTTTAGGTAAGCTCCTCGTTGATTTCAGCATAAAAGATGCCGACAGAATAGTTAAAAAAAACAAAATGCTTCTTATAGCCTCAGCGGCAGTTACTGTGCTGACAGCGGCAATTATTTGCACGGCAGTGCTTTTAATACTTGTAAAATCCAGACTTCATCAGCTTATAAAAAAAGTCAAAGAAACCGCACAGGGGAATTACAACTCTACAGTTGAGGTTAAAGGTAATGACGAGATCGCACTCCTTTCATCCGAATTCAACAACATGGTAAACACTATAAAACAACGGGACATGAAAATAAACGAACAACTCAATATACATATGACCCTTTTTAATATCTCCTCTATTTTGAAAAGGGCAACATCCTTAGACGAGGACATCAACCTCATCTTAAACGCCCTTAATGTAGGGTTGAACATAGAAGAATGCGCCCTTCTGCTCATAAAAGAAAACGGCGCTGTAGAATTAAAAGGATATATAGGTATGACGGAAGAAAAAGCGGATTTTGTGAGGCTTACGATAGAGGAGTTGTTTGAACTATCGAGACTGCCTGTATCGAGGGAAAGAGAAGAAATAGCAGCAGTAGTAGGTGAAAAGGACAAATTAATGGCTGATGAGGTATTTGTTGCTGCCGGAGACGGAAATATATTAGATGATTTCATTATTGCGCCGTTAAAGGCAGGCAATAATATATTAGGCGCAATAACTGTTCACAAAATCAAAGACAGGCCAATAAACGACCCCGAGATAAAGAATCTCCTCTCCATAGTAGCCACTGCAATGGCACCGCATGTGTTTATAGGTTTATCTATTGACAAAAGAGCCAGTATGGAAAACAATCCCTTTGACGCCTTTATGACAGTCATTCAGGAATATATGGAAAAAGCAGATGAGTATCAAGGCTTCTTAACCCTTGCTTCTCTGACAGTAGCAAATTACAGAGATATGACCAACAAATTAGGTGCAAAAAAAGCGTCAGATATTATAAAGGACAAAGCTTTGCTAATATCCTCGGCAATAGATAAAGTTCATGCAATGGTAAGGATATCTGACAACAGGTTAGCTGTGCTCCTTCCTATGATAGCCAAAACAGAGGCAGCGGAGATCATTGAAAAGGCATTATCAGGTATAAATAATGATATTATCTTTGACTGTAGGCTTGCTACATACCCTGAAGATGGAACCACACCAGAAGATATTATCAATGCTGCAAGATGAAAGATCAATAAAAATTACTTGATAACGCCCAAGAATTTGGCAATAAGGTCTATAGCACGGGGATTAAGGAGTATTATGAGGCAGACGAGGATTATAAAATACATTCTGAATTCTGCACGGAGAGCTTTGAGTTCGCAGTGGAATTCAGAACGGGTAGCATTAAGTTCACCCAAAAACTCTGCACGCTGGGCTTTCAACTCGGCATGGAATTCACCCTTTGTAAGAAGTTCGTCTTTAAGCTCATCCTTTATTTCGAACTTGCTTTCTTTGGCTAAAGACTTGGTAACCTCTTCGAGGGCATTGATGACCTCTTTGGCGTCTTCTTTGCCGAGTTTTGCCTCAAGTATTTCGTATATCTTTATTGGAATCGTTGCAGCCATAGCTAACTATAACAATAATATCATAAAAATTCAATTCAACTAAAGAGGGGGGCATATGCTTAAACAGTTAAGGGATTTGGGTCTTCAGAAGAAGGTTTTAGCTTTATTTTGCTTGCAAAAGTATTGCTTTAAGGCTATAATTGGTAATTATCAATGGGTTTAATTAACTGAATATATGGAGGGAGTTATGGCTCAGACTGTTGGCGCTTTACCAGAGGTTTTAAAGGTCGGAACAAATGAGATGGAACTCGTTGTCTTCAGGATGTACAGTACACATCCTGACGGCAGTCCGGATATCCTCGATTACGGTGTAAATGTTGCTAAGGTCAGGGAGATTATTCCAATGCCTACACTTACAAAGGTGCCGGATATGCCTGCTTATGCGGAGGCGCTTGCAGAGGTAAGAGGCGAGGTTATTCCCATAGTAAATCTCGGCAAATGGATGAAGGTGGTACCACCCTCTAATATGGATATAAGGCCGAAGGTTATAGTCCTCGAAATGCTTGGAACGACTGTTGGCATGATTGTCCATGAGGTGGAGAGGATAAGGAGGATTAAATGGGACCAGATAAAGCCTCCTCCGTCATTGCTACAGGTAAAGCACAGCGGTAGGGTTACAGGAGTGACAAAGATAGATGATGAAGGGGAAGCACTCCTTTTGATTCTCGATCTTGAGAGTGTTATTTCCGAGATGGGTGGATTTATTCCGAAACATGAGATAGCCCTCGAGGAGATAGAAAGGGTTGGGAAGAAAAAACTCAAAGGCACAGTGCTTATAGCCGATGACTCTGCAGTTGCGAGGAAGATACTCAAGGATACCCTCGAAAACGTGGGACTTCATGTGATAGAGGCGGTGGATGGCAAACAGGCCTTTGATATATTGAATGACTTTATTCAAAGGATTGGCGACCAGCCTATTACAAATTTTGTCCAGCTTATTATCTCTGATGTGGAGATGCCTGAAATGGACGGCCTCACATTCACAAAGAATGTTAAGGACAATGCTAAGCTTCAATCAGTACCAATAATAGTGAATACATCATTGAGCGGAGAGGAAAACAGGGAAAAGGCAAAGAGTGTTGGTGCCGATGGCTATCTCGTAAAATTCGACGTTACCAAGCTGATACATGAAGTATCGAAGTTTGTAAAGTAAATGAGCGAATGAGTATATGGGCATATGAGTTTTAAATCTTAACCCTTTACTCATTTTCTCATCAACTTATTAAGCAAAGGTTATAACGCATTTCAGAGAGTCTTTTGCTTCTACGGTGAGACGGTAGGCCTTTTCAGTATCGTCTATCGAAAACTTGTGGGTTATTAATTTATCCGCCGTAACAATGCCCTGCCGAATAAAATGCAATGCCTTTCTTGTGTCATCGGGACCGCATGAATAGCTGGCGACTATATTTATATCACTGAAGTAAATATAGTTCGGGTCTATGGTAAGCATCTCATCTGGTTTTGCGGGTGTGAAGAATACAACAGTCCCGCCAGGGGCAACTGCCTCGATCCCCTGTCTCATTGCACTTGCACTGTTAGGCCCGACAATGACAATATCAGCCATAAAGCCATGGGTTATGTTATTTAAACTGCCAATAATATCTTCTTTTGAGACATCTATAACATGATCTGCTCCGAACTCCAGTGCCTTGTTTAGTCTGAACGGTATCATATCAGTGCCGATTATTTTTTCTGCTCCGAATTCCCTTGCAAGCAGCACATGCATCTGCCCCATGACTCCAAGCCCGATGATAAGCATGGTGTCACCTTTTTTTATTCCAGCCCTTTTTAATGACTTAACAACGCAGGCAGTCGGCTCAATCAGTGTGCCGTCTTCACAACTCATATTTTCGGGTAGTTTCAGGGTATCGTTTTTCAGGTTCGTTTCTGGAATGAGTATGTATTCAGATATGCCTCCAGGAATTATCTTTGTATTGCGCCATGTCTCGCATTGCACATAATCGCCGCGATTGCAGTATTTGCAGTTTAGGCACGGCGCATGGTGATGAACAAAGACCCTATCGCCGACCCTAAAGGAACCGTTCAAACCGCTCGAACTGTTCAAGTCTTTGCCAAGTTCAACGATTTCTCCGGCAGGTTCATGCCCCAAAACAACAGGTGCTTTTTTTTCTATATACCACGGCATTGCATCGCCAGAGCATATACCGCAGGCCTTTGTCTTTATAAGTACATCACGCGGGCCGATTTGAGGAACAGGAATGTCTTCAATTCGAATGTTGTTAAAGCTGTATAGTTTTGCGACTTTCATTGCTGTTTGGCACTTGGTATAGACATACTTACCAGTTTGGATTTGATATTGCTGCACTATGCCGAGGATATCGCGGAGAGAGATGGGATAATCGCATATTTCATCCCCTCGCCTTTTGAAAGCTTATTGAGTGCTATATGCAAGTCTTTCAATGGATAACTGCCGCTTATCAGAGGAGAGAGATTAAGTGTATCTTTTAATAGATTGTAGGCAATTTTTACATCATGGGGGGTAAAATGGAATACCCCCTTTAATGTTAATTCATCGTAATGAAGTCTATATGTATCGTATGTTACTATTGTCCCTTTTTTCACTCCTCCAAAGAGAATGACCGTTCCTCCCCTTCTTACATAATTTACAGAGGTCTCCCAGACATCTATCTGCCCTGTACACTCAAAGACAAAATCAACACCGAGACCATCGGTGAGTTCATCTATGGCACTTATAAGCCCTGATGGCAATACAGTTACGTCCGCTCCGAGGTTTTTGGCAAGTTCGAGCCTTTCCTGCTCAAGCCCTGTAATAATGACCTCGGCTCCCTTTAGTTTTGCCAGAGAAAGGTGCAGAAGCCCGATAGGCCCTGTGCCGATTATCAACATCCTGTCACCTTTTTTGATGTTTAATCCGTGCATACCATGAACCACACATGAAAGTGGTTCGAGCAGTGCTGCCTCTTCGAAACTCAGATTGGCAGGCTTATAAAAGAGGTTCTGTTTGACTATATGTGAGGGCAATAGAATGTATTCTGCAAAGGCACCTAAGACCTTTGTGTCCATTATATTCTCGCAGAGGTTATGGAGCTTTTTTTTGCAGTATCTGCATTTAAGGCACGGTGCACTGTGAACAGCCATTATTTCATCTCCAGCTTTAAAGTCTTTGATCCCTTTGCCGACTTCTGCAATGACACCGGAAAACTCGTGTCCGAATATACCAGGCATTGGTATCATGGGATGTCCCCTGAGGAATGCCTTCAGGTCTGTGCCGCAGGTGAGGGCTGCTTTTACTTTTACGAGCACCTCACCCATGGATGGTTTAGGGACAGGTGTTTCCCTTAATTCAATTGTCCCGGGCTTTATTAGATAGCTTGCGAGCATTAGTTGAATTCCAGTTTGCCGCCGAAGAACTGTCCGATAACAGCAGCCAATATGAAAAGTGGTATAAATTTATAGTCGGTATGAGAGATAAGCCTTGCAATGACAACAATAGGAACAGGCATATGTATATAAATAAACCATTTCAGAGAGTATTTCTTTGAGCAACTTCTCAGATAGCCGAAGGGGATGTTTAATATAAATGCAAATAATATTATTAGCAGCACTGTTGACATGATTTAATTATAACCTATCACCTGCACTTTTCGCAGTATCCTAATATCTCAAGTGTATGCCTGATGCCTTTGAACTTTTCCTTCTGACATATCTCATCTTGCAACATCTCGAGTGTAGGAGAATAGAATTCTATTACCTTTCCGCACTTTATGCATATCATGTGGTCGTGGTGCCTGTCTTTTGAGATCTTCTCATAATGGGCATGCCTGTCGATTCTTTCAACTTCTTCTATGAGTCCGATTTCTATGAGGAGGGGTATTGTCCTGTAAACAGATGCCCTCGATACCTTTGACCCCTTTGTCTTAAGCCTGATAAACAACTCTTCTGGATCGAAGTGTTTTTTCATGGCGAGTATTTCGTTCAGTATCTCATCCCGTTCTTTTGTTAATTTGAGGCCCTTCGTGGTCAGGAACTCCCTGAATTTTTGCTTTTCCATAACTCCTCCAGAGTTAATTGAATGAACCTTGTAGTTGCATAAAATCACAGGTTACAGCAAGGACTAACATGCGTAAAAGACTTTGCCTGCGACACCTTATAAGATTTTCATACCACCATATCGTATTCAGCATTGGATTCAAGTCTCTGTTAAAACATTTATATTCTGCATGAAT
>CALGPO010000060.1 GCA_937960465.1 uncultured bacterium | reverse complement strand
TGGCACATGGGCAAAAAAGAAGGAACTTCTTGAAAAGGTGCTTGTCGGCAATATTATCTCGATGTCAAAGGGTCTTGTCTACAATGTGTCTGAGCCAATACAGGCTAATATAATTAAACTGAAAGAGATAAAAACAAAGCTCAAAGGTACTCCTATGCTCGGCTTCTTAGGCACATTTTTGGTGAACTTCGAAATCCCTGACTACTTTGGTATTGGTAAGTCGGTGTCGAGAGGGTTCGGAACAATCAAGAAAGTAGAAAGTAAGAAATAGGAGATTGGAAGCAAAAAGGCTATAATAATTAGCAGAAGTAGGTGATTAAGTTTGACGGTAATTAGCAAAGAAAAGGTAAAAGATATGTATTATGCCAATTTAATGTATGAATACCATAAAGTCTCCGAAAAAATCAGACTCTTTGAAAGAAAATATGGCATGTCATTTGATAGTTTTGAAAGGGACTTAAAAGGCTCTGAAAAAGAAGACATTGAAAAATGGGATGATTACATGGAGTGGAAAGGGTGTGAAAAGGTTCTCCAGAAACTGATCAAGGAAAAAAAAGAGCTGGAAATTAGAGATTATACAGTGCGTTGAGAAAAGCGGCATAATCAAAAGTTATGATATCCTTGTATTAGAAATTTTTGAAGGTGGTTTTTACATAAAGATTAGAGCCTTATTAACTGATAATACTGAACTGCATATAAGGGAATATTCTTATATTAATGAGAGAAATTATTCATATCATTGGCAGGATAGTGTTGGACGGCTTTTAAACTCATTTTCTTTTCATTGACGTGATTAAGATGCTTGATCTGTAAGGGTTTGAGGCTAATTTGATATTTCCGTAATATGGCTACAGTTTTACCTTAAGTAATTCCAAGATTTTGGTTTGTCCTTTATCAGGGGTGCTGACAGTCTTGTAACTGATACCTGATACCGTCACTGTCTGCCTGACGGCTTGACGCTTCATGAATTCCACTTTCTGGGTTCTTACACAAACAGTAACGCACCTTAGGATCATCAGGATCAACCACTTCTACTATATCCTATTTTGTCGATAGAACTTGAAAACCTTTATTCTATCAGTCATTACGAGCACCCGAAGGGTGCGTGGCAATCTCATTGCAAAAAGGTGCGATTGCTTCGCTTCGCTCGCAATGACGGCTTTCTATCGGCAAATCAGAGAGGTTAAAATTTTTCTTTACAGCCTGCCGGAACGGATTATAGAGATGATGAGCCAGATGCCCAGGAGAAATGCAAAGCCAAAGGCAGAAATGCCAAAAAGGGAAATGCCGAATATGGTTGGAGGAACATTTGTCGCATGCATTATTGCAGAACTTATAAGCATGGCACTCACGATCATGGCAAAGGCAATCCTGTTGCTCGACCTGTCCATGTCTTTTATGAATTCGGGCAGATTTACATGATACATCTTTATCTGAATATCGTCCTTCAGTGCCTTTTTAATTATCTGCTTCATCTGCCTCGGAAAGAGAAATGCAAAATCGCCTATCTCCATGACATTCTTCCGTGCCTTATCGTAAAGCCGAGAGGGGCTTATCCTCTTCCTGATTATTCTTGATGCGTATGGTTCTGCTGCTGCAATAAAATCAAAGGTGGGGTCAAGCTGCAGCCCGATGTTTTCGAGTATAAGCATGGCCTTGTTGATCAACAAAAGGTCAGAAGGTATTTTAAGATTATGTTTAATCGCCAGGTGGGTGATGGTATCAAGGTACTGCGCAAAGTTTATTTCCTGCAACGTAAGTCCATAGAGTGGCTCCAGCAGTTCCCTGATGTCTGCCTTAAAATCCTTCCTGAAGGCATCAATATCAATATGCTCAGGAACAATGCCAAGCTCCACATACTGGTCTATAAGCCTGTCAAAATCCCTGTGGATAAGTGCGAGGAATGTATCTGCCATGGTCTCTTTGAGCTCGTCAGAGACCCTCCCAACAATGCCAAAGTCTAAAAATGCGATCATACCTGTAGGCATAACAAAAATATTGCCGGGATGCGGATCTGCATGGAAAAAGCCATCTTCGAGCGTTTGCTTGAAATATGCATCCACACCTATCTTTGCAAGCCTTTTCCTATCAAGCCCCATCTCATCTATGGCTGCTATATTATCAATCCTTACGCCATCTATCATCTCCATCACAAGCACTCTTTCTGTGACAAACTCCGCATATATCTTCGGGATATATACATCAAGATTATGCTCGAAATTCCTCCTGAACCTGCAGCAGTTCCTCGCCTCCTCAACAAAGTCCATCTCTCTTCTTACTGTTCTTGAGAACTCCTCCACTATGCCCGTAGGATTAAAGAACCTGCTTTCCGGCACATATTTATCAAGGAGGCGGGCGATGGTGGTCAGGATATTTATATCCGATTCTATCTGCTCCCTGATATCGGGCCTCTGCACCTTCACAACAACATCAGAACCGTCAAGAAGCGTTGCCCTGTGCACCTGGGCAATGGATGCTGCAGCAATAGGGGTTTCGCTGAAATAACTGAAGATTTTGTCCACAGGATATTTTATCTCTTCTTCTATTATCTTCCTGGCCTCTGAAACAGGAAAAGGCGGCACCTCGTCCTGAAGTTTTTTAAATTCATCGGCAAACTGGACTGTAATTAAATCAGGTCTTGAGGAAAGCAGTTGAGCCAGCTTTATAAATGTTGGCCCGAGTTCAGCAAAAGCCATTCTGAGTCTTTCCGGTACTGTAGGTCCTTTAAGTGCAGGCCACACTCCGAAAGATTTCAGTCTCTTTTTGAAAGGTATGTATCTGCCAAGGTGTATCTGGTCTATTATCTGCCCAAAGCCGTATCTCAGGGAGACATTTACTATCTGCTGGAGCCTCCTGGCAGACTTATATGTTCGCGTAAGGCGTGTGATGTCCATGTTGAAGTGTTGGAGTAATTTATTCCTCCGATTCACTTTCCTCTGGCGTTCCTTCCAGCTTCTTCACCCGTGCAGAAAGGCTCTGTATCTTCTTGTTCAGCTTCTCCATGTCGTCTTTTGTAGGAATATTCATCTTTTCGAGGGTCTTTGTTACAAGTTCCGATATACTCTTACCAAGATCAGTTGTGCTCTTGTCCGCCTTCTCTGTCCATTCCTTGACAAGCTTTGCCCCCTGAGATTCGCTCAGTTCGCCCTTTTTAACAAGTTCGTCAATAAATTCCTTTACCTTCTCCTGAACACCAAAACCTGCCATGATAGCATTCCTGACAACATCAAATATCGTCATAAGACACCTCCGTTTCAATCAGAATACAGAAAACAGAACACAGACAAAAAATTTTTAAGTCTCTCCTCTGTCTTCTGTCCTCTGACTTCTGTTTTTTATCAAATCATACACTGCTTCAAGGGCTTTGTCCAGTTTTTCTATCTCTTTTGTCCCCCCTTGTGCCATCTCCGCCTTCCCTCCTCCTCTGCCCCCTGCCAGTGCTGCAACCTTCTTTAATATCTCGCCTGCATTGTATTTCTTTGTAAGGTCAGCAGTAACCATCGCAACCATTGACGCCTGTCCATCCTTTGCAGAGGCAATGACTATAATGCCTGAGCCAAGCCTGTCCCTCACATTGTCTGCAAGCACACGAAGGTCCTTTTGTTCAAGATTATCCACACGGCATGCCAAAACCTTTGTGCCGTCAATCTCTTTTGCCTTTTCGATTATGGAAGAAGAACTCCGGGCAGCAGCTTTAGCCTTAAGTGATTCTATTTCTTTGTCCATATCCTTCAGTTCATTGAGCAGCTTTTCAACACGCTCATAGGGACTGTCTGTTTTAAGCATTTCCGATATCCTCTGAAGCTCATTACTCCTCTGTCTTAAATAATCAAAGGCAGCCCTGCCTGTAAGCGCCTCTATTCTCCTTATCCCAGAAGCAACACTGCCTTCAGAGACTATAACAAAAAGCCCGATATCACCGGTTTCTCTGCAATGAGTTCCGCCGCAAAGTTCGGCGCTGAAGCCGGGAACTCTTACCACCCTCACCTTTTGTCCATACTTCTCGCCAAAGAGGGCTATGACACCTGATTTAAGTGCATCCTGTACATCTGCAATTTCTGTCTCTACCTTTATATTTTCAAGGATCTTCTCATTCACTATATCCTCGATATTTTCTCTCTCCCTCTTGTCAAGGCCGTAGAAATGGGTGAAGTCAAAACGCATCCTTTCAGGGGATACAAGAGATCCTGCCTGTTTTACATGCTCGCCGAGGACTGACCTCAATGCAGTGTGCAGCAGATGGGTTGCCGTATGATTCCTTGCTGTAGACATCCTCTTTTCTCTATCAACAATGCACTTAACCTTATCCCACACCTTAAAATTCCCGCTTTTAATCTTTACCACATGGGCGTGTAGCCCAATCTCTTTCTTTGTATTAATAACTTCAGCATCTTCTTCACAATTTGAAATTTTGCAGATAGTTCCCACATCCCCGACCTGTCCGCCTGATTCTCCATAAAATGGCGTCCTGTCAAAAAACAACTCCACCTCATCACCTTCCGATACCTCTGTAACAACCTTCCCGTCCTTCAGTATTGCCTTAATCACAGATTCTGATTCAAGATTATCATATCCGATAAACAGTGTTTCCCCTATTTCTGACTGAAGCTCTTTATATATGGATGCAATGGCCTCTTCTTCTCCAACCCATGATGCCCTTGCCCTCTCCTTCTGTATTTCCATCTCGCGGTTAAAGCCATCCTCATCAATCAGGAGATGGTTATCCATTGCAATATCCCTCGCAAGGTCAAGGGGAAATCCATAAGTGTCATAGAGCTTGAACAATTCATCGCCGGGGATGGTATTTTTTCCTTCTTTCTTTAATACATTGATCACGCTGTCAAGTATCCTCATGCCCTGCTCAAGGGTCTTTGTAAACCGATCCTCTTCTATCATCAAGACCTTCGATGACCGATCCTTTTCATGAATAAGTTCTGGATAAACGCTGCCCATCGATTCAGCAACCGGATCCATCAATTTATATAATACGGCTCCTTCAAGTCCAAGCAACTTTGCATGTCTCGAAGCCCTTCTTATGATGCGCCTTAAAACATATCCCCTTCCCTCATTAGAAGGGACAAGTCCATCAGAAAGTAAAAATGCCATTGCCCTCATGTGGTCTGCAATGACCCTCATGGATATGTCTGTCTCCGTATTTTTGCCATAAGAGAGACCTGATATGGATTCGACTGCCGATATAATCAGCGCAAAAAGGTCTGTATCAAAATTGTTCCTCTTTCCCTGAAGTACCGCTGTTATTCTTTCAAGCCCCATACCTGTATCTATGCTCGGCTTTGGAAGTGGAGTAAGATTGCCTGATTCATCACGGTTAAACTGCATAAAGACAAGATTCCATAATTCCAGATACCTGTCGCAGTCGCATCCCACCTTACAGTCAGGCCTGCTGCATCCCATATCCTCACCCTGGTCGATAATTATCTCAGAGCATGGCCCGCATGGGCCTGTGTCTCCCATCTGCCAGAAGTTATCCTTTGCTCCAAGTCTCACTATCCTGTCAGAAGAAATATCAGTAATCTCCATCCATAATTTCTCTGCCTCGTCATCATCTTCATAAACAGATACCCAGAGCTTTTCCTTGGGCAGTTTATACCATTCGGTAAGAAGCTCCCATGCAAAGAGTATTGCATCCCTCTTAAAATAATCGCCAAATGAAAAATTCCCCAGCATCTCGAAGAATGTATGATGCCGTGCAGTGTGCCCCACGTTTTCGAGGTCGCTGTGCTTGCCCCCTGCCCTCATGCATTTCTGGCATGACACAGCCCTTGTATAAGGCCTCTTTTCTTCACCCAAAAAGACCGATTTGAACTGCACCATGCCTGCATTTGTGAACAGCAGCGTAGGGTCATGCCTCGGAATAAGGGAAGAGCTCTTAACTATCTCGTGCCCCTTTGATTTAAAAAACTCCAGAAATGAATTCCGTATCTCCGAGCTTTTCATTAATGCTCCTATTTCGCTACCCTGCCGGGCTCCGTGCTTATAATATATGTTAGTTTGCCGTCAATAAAAATAAGCCTTGTTTTAAATGCGCCTAATACGGAAGAGTATGTCCACTCCTCTTTCTGCTTTCCGTCTTTCTCTGGCTCAAGTTTTTTTACAGAGTCGGGATTGCCCCATGCATATCTCACCTGCTGCAGGGTCATACCCGGTGCAACCTCTCCTTTTATGATCTTTTCCTGCACATCAAGGGGATAATCCTTGATCTCATCATGGGTGAAACGGACAGAGGACGATGCGCATCCTACCAAAAGCCATATGACCACTAATAAAATCGCATAAATACTTTTGCCTTTCATTTCTCTTCCTCCTTTAAATCAAAAGATTTTAATACTTCTTTAATAGTATCGTATGAAAAACCTCTCCTTGAAAGCATGCCCCAGAGCCGCCTCTTTAAGGCATCTTCATCAATATTCTTCATATTCCTCAGTTTCTTTTCAACAAAACTCTTTGCTGCATCGAGGTAGTCGTCATCGTCACCTAAAATATCTTCTGCAATATCAACAGCAATGCCTTTATTCATCAAATAGCTTCTCGTGCCCCTTTTGCCGAGATGCTTTCTGTCAACCGCATCCTTCCTTAAAATTTCAGCAAATCTCCTATCATCAATAAATCCCTTATCGTTCAGATAACCAACTGTCTCTAAGACGACTTTTTCTGAGAAGCCCTTCTGAATCAGTTTTTCGTACATCTCCTTCTCGCTTCTGTCCCTGTAACCAAGCAGCCTGAATGCACATTTAAGCGCATTGCTTCGACTGTCTTCAAAATCTCTCGATCTGGAATTCGCTGCTGCCCTTGTCTTTTTCAGTTTTAGCATCCTTATGTGATCCTGCTATAATATCGCCTCCTGATTGTATCCCCTTGATTTTTAATGCGAGATCAGAAGGGTTGGTAGCCTGCCTCATTGCCTCGTCATAGGTTATCAGACCTGCCTGCAAGAGGTCAAAGATAGACTGGTCAAAGGTCTGCATCCCGTATAGATTCTTGCCCTGCGCAATAACATCCCTCAATGCAATTGTCTTTTCAGGTTCGAGAATGCAGTTTCGTATTGTAGCAGTTGCTATCAATACCTCCACTGCTGGCACTCTGCCTTTTCCGTCAGCCCTCGGAATCAATCTCTGGGATACAACGCCTTTCAGGACAGATGCAAGTTGTATCCTTATCTGATTCTGTTGATGTGTAGGAAATACAGATACTATCCTGTTCACAGTCTCTGCAGCATCCAGCGTATGAAGCGTGCTTAAAACAAGGTGGCCTGTCTCTGCAGCAGTGAGGGCGATCTCTATTGTCTCGAGATCACGCATCTCTCCCACAAGTATCACATCGGGGTCCTGTCTCAATGCAGCCCTGAGCGCCGTGCTGAAGGAGTCAGTATCTTCGCCGATCTGTCGCTGGCTGATTATCCCTTTTTTATCTTTATGTATATACTCTATCGGATCCTCTATGGTCACGATATTCACAGACCGACTTGAATTTATATAATCGACGATAGATGCGAGGGTTGTGGATTTGCCGCTTCCGGTCGTACCTGTTACCAGTATTAATCCACGCTCTTCATCTGCAATCTTCTTTATAACCTCCGGCAATAAAAGGTCTTCTATCTTTGGAATGCCATAGGGAATAACCCTGAAAACAAGCCCTACCGAGCCTCGCTGCAAAAAGGCATTGCACCGAAATCTTCCAACACCAGGTATGCTGTATGAAAAATCTGTGTCATGGGTCTTTTCAAATAATTCCTTCTGCCGGTCGCCCATGATTTTCATTGCAATATCACTTGCATCCTGTGAGGTTATAATATTGTAAGTGGTCTGCGGTAAAAGTTTACCGTCAATTCTGAAAACAGGCTGCGCCCCCACCTTTATATGTATATCCGATGCCTTGAGTTGAGATGCGTTTTTGAGAAGTTCGTTTATATCCATCACTCAATTATTTCTTTAACCCTGATATCTCCAGTATCTTCTGTTCCATTTCTGCTGCAATTTCAGGATTGTTCTTTAGATATTCCTTCACATTTTCCCTGCCCTGTCCAATCTTGCTGCCATTGTAGCTGTACCATGCACCTGCCTTTTCGATAATCCCCTTATCAACTCCGAGGTCTATTATCTCGCCAAGCCTCGATATGCCTTCATTAAAGTATATGTCGAACTCGGCCTGCCTGAATGGAGGAGCAACCTTGTTCTTGACTATCTTGACCCTCACCCTTCCGCCGATAATCTCCTGCCCTTCTTTAAGGCTGTCTATCTTTCTGATATCAAGCCTCATAGAAGAGTAGAATTTGAGGGCTGTTCCACCGGTTGTGGTCTCTGGGTTGCCAAACATAACGCCTATCTTCATCCTTATCTGGTTAATGAAGACCACTGTGGTCATCGATTTCGATATGGCTGCCGTCAGCTTCCTCAATGCCTGGCTCATAAGCCGCGCCTGAAGCCCCATGTGGGCGTCCCCCATATCACCCTCTATCTCTGCCTTGGGTACAAGGGCAGCAACGGAATCCACTACGATGATGTCAACAGCACCGCTTCTTACAAGGGTTTCTGCCACCTCAAGCGCCTGCTCGCCTGTATCGGGCTGAGACACCAGAAGATCCTCAGTATTCACGCCAATCCTTGATGCATAGTTCACATCGAGGGCATGCTCTGCATCTATAAATGCAGCAGTTCCGCCTATCTTCTGCGCCTGCGCTATGGCATTCAGGGCAAGAGTGGTTTTTCCCGAAGATTCGGGTCCGAATATCTCGATAACCCTTCCTCTCGGGAATCCGCCGATCCCTGTGGCAATGTCGAGCGATAATGAACCTGTCGGTATTGCCTGAATTCCTTCTGCGACCTCACCTGCACCGAGACGCATTATAGAGCCTTTTCCAAAGCTCTTTTCGATCTGTGAAATGGCCATTTCCAGGGCCTTCATCTTATCTTTGTTCATTAAGTTTCCTCCTACTATTTGTTTTTTAATTTAAATCCCGCTATCTTTGAATACTCCGCCCCTGACGGTTTCAAAACACTCCTCATGAGCAGAACTTCTTTTACTTCTATACTACCAAAAAATGTATCCTTAAATGTATAGAGCCTCTTGATAACCGGCTCAATACCCTTCCTGTCCTTTACCCTGCCTATTGTAAGATGTGGAGAGAATTTCCTGTCCTCTTTTTCAAATCCCAAATCAGACATAGATTCTTCTATATCCTCATAAAGCCTCCTTAACCCTTCTGACTCATCTATCCCAATCCATAGCACATTGGGATATTTTAAATTTGGGAATGCACCAGCACCTCGTATATTAATATTAAAAACATCGATCCTCGTGCATATTAATGCGAGTCTCTTTTGTATTTCAGGGATTAAATCTTCTTTTATATCACCGAGGAATTTGAGTGTCAGGTGAACGTTTTCAGCAGGAATCCACCTGATGCCTTTTAAATTCAGTCCGTATTTCTCAATGAAGCCTGCAATGGCATCTTTTATATTCTCGGGTATATCTATGGCTATAAAGCACCTCATAACATCAACCACTCGGCAGGACATGGTATTAAAGCGACTTGGACAGCCCAAGCGGGGCATGGATGCCTAAGCGAGCTATCTTTGCTTCGGAGACAGGCTGGATGCCTGTCGAGAATGAAGCGGAAATACTGTGTCCTGCTGATATAAACATCATTATTTATATTTAGACCAACCTAAATACCTGTAATATTATATTTGTAATTACTCCTGCCGCCAGATCATCAATCATCACACCTATGCCGCCACTGAACATCCTCTCGAGATTACTTATAGGTGGCGGCTTTAGTATATCGAAAAATCTGAAGATAAGAAAGGCTGCAATAAGATATACCGCAGTCAAAGGAAGGAATATTACAGACACCAGATAACCGGCAAATTCATCTATCACGATATACCTGCCATCTTTTATTCCGGTATCTTTTTCAACGGCATGGGAACTCAAGACACCCGCGATAAAAATTATAATCAGTATCGCAAACAGCATGAGAACATCGGGCTTAAAAATCCAAATAAACGCCAGTGCCGCAAGGCTTCCGAACGTGCCGGGCGCAAAAGGGAGGTAGCCGATGAAAAAAACAGTGGCGATGATCTTTGATAAAAATTTATAAAGACCTTTCATCGGCTAATATTGTAGCATAAAAAATCCTGTCTAAACCTTAAACTGCCTCACCCATAATCCGTAAGCATGAATAGTAGGTATGCGCTCAAAGCCTTAAATAATGCGCCGAGCACTCAATCCATTGAGTGCTCGGCTGCCATATGCTAATCAATACTTACGTAAATCCAGCGATAAGGATAGGTCTCTGAAGTGAATAGCGATCTATTTTATTAGTCCAAATATTTTTGCCAGAAACTCGAGGGCATTTTGATTAAGAAAAACAATGCTAAAAAATAATACAATAAACATTATGGTAAATTTACGATCTATTCGTAATATCTCATTTTCTATCTTTCCTTCAAGTTCTGTCTTTACAACCTGCAAATCTGTCTTTGTAGCAAGCTCCTTTGTCAGTTCATCTTTTAATTCAATCTTCTTTTGTAAGGCTACAGCTTCTGCCTTTCTCTCTATAACCTCAAAACCCACTTCAATTGCAGAAGCGACCTTTGCAGCCTCTTCCTTGCCAAGTTTCTCTTCAAGGAGTTGATATATCTCTATGGATATTGCCTGTGCCATTATAAACATATTATACATCTAAGTTGAGCGATTTTGTAAGGCAGATCTGCCTGTGCGTTGCACGCAGACAGGCCTGAATATAGAATCGCTCAATTTAGGTATACATAAAATAATGCGACTTCCAAAATAAATTTTTCCCAAAGTATTTACCTGTAGAAAAAATCTATCCTTTAGATGAAGTAAAAAAACAAGGCGAACTTCTAACTGGGTTTACGAAGCATCATGTCTTCTGTTATTCTTATACATGCAGGAAGAAATACTTGAAATAGTCGATAGAAACGGAAAGACTATCGGAACTGCGCCTCGCTCTGAAATACACGGTAACCCTTCTTTGATACATAAGGTTGTCCATGTCCTCGTGTTTAACGACAAAGGCGAACTGCTTTTACAGAAGCGCTCGATGAACAAAGATGTGGCGCCAGGGAAATGGGATACATCCGTGGGAGGGCATGTCCCAAATGGAGAAGACTTAGCCACCGCTGCAATAAGAGAGATGGAGGAAGAGCTTGGAATTACACCTATTAATTTAAAGCCCCTTTATTCCTACATCCATTCAAACCATTACGAAAGCGAGCTTGTATTCACACATTCATGCATGCACAACGGCCCGTTTTCTTTTAATCAAGAAGAGATAGATGAAGTAAAATTCTGGAGCATAGAAGAAATTAAGCGTGTAATGGGACAGGGTATTTTAAGTGACAACTTCGAGTCAGAGATAATGAAATATCTGTCCTTCAGCGATCAAACTCCTCTCTTATCAGCACCATAGATATATTTATGAAGTTGCAGATTAAGCCTTACTGGCAGCCTATCTTCAATTATCCACTTAGATAGATCTTCCGGCAAAAGCGTGCCGTAGGCAGGCGAAAGAAGGATTTTACATTTATCGGCCAACGCGTAATCTTTTATAAACTCCTTGACCCATTCGTAATCTTCTCTGTCCATAACAACAAGTTTTATCTCATCATCGGGCTTTATATATTTCAGGTTCAGCAGATCCATTTTTTCAAACATACCGCTTTTGGGGGTTTTAATATCCATTATAATAACTACCCGCTTGTCCACATTCTGTATGCTCTCACTACCATTTGTTTCCAGCAAAACAGTAAAGCCATTATCAAGAAGTCTTTCCATTAGCGACAGGACATCCCTTTGCAATAAAGGCTCGCCGCCTGTAATCTCAACGAGATTTATTCCGTAGTTCTTAACTCTTTCTATAATCTCATCTTCGGACATTTCTATGCCCTTTTCATAGGCATAAGTTGTATCGCAGTAAACACACCTGAGATTACAGCCTGTCATTCTGACAAAAACGCAAGGCAACCCTGCATATGTTGACTCACCCTGTATGCTTACAAATATTTCACAAACCTTCATAATTAAACCTAAATTACGCAAGTATTAACCTTACAGTTGCATAAAATCACAGGTTACAGCAAGGACTAACATGCGTAAAAGACTTTGCCTGCGACACCTTATAAGATTTTCATACCACCATATCGTATTCAGTATTGGATTCAAGTCTCTGTTAAAACATTTATATTCTGCATGAATACGGTTTCCTGTCGCTTGTAAAGGCTTTGAAGCATGTTAGTCCTTGCTGTCTATGCAACATTAAGGTTAATTAGCATATGGCAGCAGGTATGCTGAAAAGACTTTACACTTCGGAATATTATAAGGCATTCTCTTAAATCCGTCACCTACCTGCCTGTGCGTTGCACGCAGACAGGCTACATTGCTATCTATCTAGGTAAAAGCGTTAATACTCTTCTGCTTTGCATAAAAAACAACAATTTTGTAAAGTCTTTGATGCACACCTACTGCCATATATTGCGTAATTCGGGTTAAAACTTGAAATACGATTCAATAACCTTTCCATTCCTATCCATCACAACCCTTGCAAAAAACCTCTCCCCTGCCATAAATGAATATGACAACTCCTTCCATGTAACTATTGTCCTGTCATGCTCTCTTTTAACCCCGGCATACGGATACTTTGCGAAGTACAAAAAGTTTTGAACAACTCTGTTTTTCTTGGATTGCAGTATTGCATGGTCGTTATTGTCCATCCGGTATTTATCCTGGATATAGACCCTTTTAGTAAACAAATCCACAAAACCTGTATAGATCTCGTTTCCGGACCTTGTTATAAACCACCATCTCAGAAAGTCATTCGGCAGAGGATAAACCTTGTAGATATTGGCATCCACCTTTGTTTTCAAAAATTGCTTCGTCTCTTTTTGCAGATATGCCCTGCCCCCTATGTATCCTGCAAACAACAGTACAGCACAGAAGGCAATCACTGCCGCCCTGTGTTTGTTCACCTTCCCCAGTATAACAGACAGCAGCAATCCAATAGTTATATAAGGGTCGATAATAAATGTAAGGTCAAGGGAATATTGATTCCAGTCCAGAGGCGATAATATCCTTGTGCCGTACTGGTTTGTCAAATCCATTAGTAAATGTGCACCGTAGGCAAGAAAAGAGATGTAGTAATAATAGAAAAATCCACCCTTTTTCCTGAAAATAAATGCCATAATGGCAGGGAACAGTGCAAGGCTAAGGATTCCATGTGTAATGCCGCGATGGTATCTTAAGAAGACATCTGTTCCCCAGAAGCGGGTTATATAATCAAGGTCAGGGGCAATGGCTGAAAAGATAAGAACGAATAAAGCTGCCTTTCTTTTAAAACCCATTTGATGTATTACTGCACCGGAAAGTGCATGTGTAAGCGGATCCATATCTGTAATATACCATAATCAGTAGTTATACCTGTAAAGGCCGTAATCCATAAGCATGGATAGCAAGTATGCGCTCAAAGCCTTAAATAATGCGGAAGGCCTTGAAACCGTGCTTACTTTGCCTTAAGTATGCTAAAATTACGCTTATGGACATACACCAGCTAAGGGTTTTCACATCAGTATTTAAGAACAAGAGCTTTTCAAAGGCATCAGAGGAGCTTTACCTCACGCAACCCACGGTAAGCGACCATGTCAAATCCCTCGAAGAAGAACTCAATTGCAAGCTATTCGACAGGCTCGGTAGAACAATAATTCCCACAAAAGAGGCAAGGGCATTATACAGCCACGCTATGGAAATCATAGAAAAGATAAATAATATAAAAGACTTCATAGGTCATCTTAAAAAGGAAGTCGCAGGCGAACTGATAATCGGTGCAAGCACAATCCCCGGCACATATTTAATGGCTCCCATAATGGCAAAGTTCCAGAAAATATATCCGTCCATTTCATTCCAGATACTCATATCAGATTCCCAAGGTATTGTCGAAAAAATTTCAAGACACGAATTACTTATTGGAATCGTAGGGGCAAGGCTTGCCAACTCCCAAATAACTTACGTACCGTTCATCGAGGATGAACTGATTGCAGTATCATCTCCGGCATTAACTAAAAACAGGCAGTTAACATTAAAAGAACTGATGAAGCTGCCAATGGTCCTGCGAGAAGATGGCTCAGGCACGAGAAGAGAGACGGAAAAAATACTGGAAGACAGGGGAGTCTCTCTCGAAGACATTAAAATTGCGGGCATCTTCGGCTCTACGGATGCAATAAAACAGGCTGTAAAGGCAGGTTTAGGGTTTTCCATACTATCGAGGCTTTCTGTAAAGGATGAGCTTAAATATGGAATATTAAAAGAGATAAAGCTATCCGACATCCAGATGAACCGGAAATTCTATATCGTAACCCACAAAAAAAGAACTCTGCCGTTTGCCTATAACCTGTTTCTGGAACATCTCAAAGCATAAAACACATCCTCACGTTACGCTAATCCGCAAAGAAACATTTACAGAAGAAAAGCATGCATGGGTGAAAACCTTTATCAGCGATACCTTAGAGCCGATCCCTCCCGATGTTTAAGGGCAATTTCACCTTACAGTTGCATAAAATCACAGGTTACAGCAAGGACTAACATGCGTAAAAGACTTTGCCTGCGACACCTTATAAGATTTTCATACCACCATATCGTATTCAGTATTGGATTCAACTCTCTGTTAAAACATTTATATTCTGCATGAATACGGTTTCCTGTCGCTTGTAAAGGCTTTGAAGCATGTTAGTCCTTGCTGTCTATGCAACATTAAGGTTCAGTATCACCTTTTGCATTCAGCAGTATAACCAGGCAGCAAAATAATCTTATCGCATTGATAAAGGCTTTGAAGCCGTGCATGCTTTCTTGATTATAGATTATGGCAATTAAATATAGACCTATGATTCTTGCCTTTTTCATAGATATTTTCTATTTGACTTATTGATTATATCTATCTTATTTTTCATGTCGAGGGGTATGGGGCTGTTAGCTGCCCCACCTGGTCTGCAAAACCAGAGTCACGGTAAAAGGCGGGGATCTTAAACCCGTTTCTTTGGAAGAAGCCGTGGTGGGTTCGATTCCCACTGCCCCTCTCCAGAAAGTAAGGAAAGCAGACGATGATTTGCTTAATATTCATAAAGTTACAACTTCAAGTTGGCAGGATAATCAAATAATGTTTAAAAATACTATGCGTTTGAAAGCAATTATCTTAATCCTGTCAATACTGCTTTCTATATTAGTTCCGGTTTCGTTCGAAGTAACTGTTGCAGGCAATGGCAATGTTTCGGTAATAGCAACCCTCGATGTCTGCCATGCAAATAGTCCGATGTCAGTTACCGCGGGAGATATACCTGTAATCAACGAAAGTCAATACACATTATGTGGAGTCGATTTTGCGAGTTTTATAAAATTATCAAACCATTATTCAGACTATCTTCTCATAACCTCTCAAATAGAGCAGCCTCCAAGACTCTAATCTATCAGTATCCGAAGAATTTTAGGAGCACTTAGGTTACTGTCTTATTTTCAGGATTGTCCTTTAAGGACATCCTCTCCATTTGACTCGGCTCTGCTTCGGAATCATTTCAAATACGTTCGGTTTCGTAAGCTGAGCCGTTTTTAAATAACATAATTTTAGGAGGTATAGAGTATGACAAAAAAATTCAATAAGATAATCTTAGCAGCAGCTATTATTATCAGCCTAAGCACTGTTGTTTATGCTGCGGTTGCAAAATGGATATTTGTTCCAAACGCTGCATCAAAAACCCTGTCATTTGTTGACCCGCAAAAGGACATGGTTATAGGTCATTGTGAAACAGGACCAACGGGATGGCTTGCAAGTCTTACTCCAGACTTAAAAAAGATTTATGTCGGTAATAATGGAGGAACCACTGTTGCAGTTGTAGATGCCGAAAAACATAAAACCATTAGGCAAATAGAGACAGGCAAAAATCCGAAACATCCGCTTGTAACACCTGATGGGAAATATGTGCTCGTCAATCATACGGGAGAGGTAAAGGCAGTTCTTCTTGATGCGAAGACGGATAAAGAACTGAAAACCTTTACGGTTGACCATCAAAACAAAGAGTTTAAAGGCCCACTAATGATGCATTCAGCATTTTCATGGGACAGCAAACATGCATTTATCCAGAATTATGCTGATAAAAAATCTTATGTTTTAAGTATTCCATCCTTTGAGGTTGTAGCAACAATAGAGGGCGACAGTCCTGCTCACTATTTTATTCCAACGCCTGATAACAAGCAGGTATGGATAGTGTATGAGGGCAATGATGCTAAAAAGATTAAGCCGTCTGTTTCAATAGTTGATATGGCAACATTTAAAGAAATAAACAAAATCGAAATACCTGTATCCGAGGGTGAGCCGATAGAGGGGCATCATGGCATATTTACGCTTGATGGAAAATATTTCTATTTCTGTAACCGCGGACCTGGCCCTAAATTTGGCGGCAGCACTGTTGCTATTATAGATGTTGCCCAACAAAAGGTTGTAAGGACAATAAAAGCTGCTAACGGTGTCGGACATCCATATCTTACACCTGACGGTAAATATGTTGTGCTTACGCCTTATGGCTCAAATATCATTACCATTGTAGATGCTAAAACAGGGCTAAAGCTCAAAGATATTCCAATCGGCAACGGAAATCATGTAGGTCACATAGTCTTTAGCGCTGACTCTAAAAAGGCTTATGCTACAAACGCAGCCGATGGAGCATTATATGTTATTGATATGCAGACAAGGGAAGTTACAAAAGGAATCCCAACAGGCGATAAGGCAGCACAGGTCATAAATACCTATACTAACCTATTTGAGATTCCTGGCACATATAAACAGGCGCATGTTCATTAATAGTTTTATTTTAGAGCCTGTTTAAGATAAAATAAGATTGCCCTTTGGGCATTAGAATAATAATAATACTTAGGAGGTATTAAGAGTATGGGAGAAAAAGACTTAAACAAAGAAATCTCAAGAAGGGACATTATGCGCGGAGTTGGTCTATTTGCTGCAGGTGTAGCAGTTTCGCAATTGGGAGGGATGATCTCAAAGGCTGATGCGAGTTATGAGGCAGCTAATAAGTGGCAATATAAAAAAATAGACCCTGTAAAAGCTGCAGAAACAGCCTATAACGCATGGTTTGAAGTTTTCTGCGCCCAGGCTACCGCAACCGGCATATTTGAACAATTGAAGGAAAAGGTGGGAGGCCCATGGAAGACTTTTCCTATCGATTCACTCAAATTCGGCATGGGCGGTATGTTAGGATGGGGGTTAACCTGCGGCTCGCCGGTATCGGCATCTCTTATTATAGGTCTTACGGCTCCCTCAGAATTGGTTAACCCAATGATTCATGATCTGCTTCAGTGGTATTCAGAAACTGCAATGCCAGTTTATGTGCCCAAAGAGCCAAGAGCAAATAAAGAAAAGATAATTCAAACCGTCAGCAGTTCTCCTCTTTGTCATTTATCACTTGGTAAATGGATGAAGGCTGCTAATAGTCCATTCGGAAGTAATGAAAGAAAAGACCGTTGTGCAAGGCTCACAGCAAGTGTTACCTATCGCACTGTTGAGATGTTGAATGCATGGAAGGATGGAAAATATGTCAAAAAAGACGCATGGAATGCTCCAGCAAGCGTGGGTTTGCCTGCACAGCAGAACTGTAATGAGTGCCACGGCTCTAATATTCCAACCGCTCCAAGAGCAAAATAGAGCCACAAATACCAATACTAAAAAGACGGGGAATCTTCTTCCTCGTCTTTTTAGTATCTGATCAACTATCACGATAGATTTTATCTATAATTCTATTTCTATAAATTGAAATTAACTATTGGAAATCCACTGTGCAAAACGATTATTCTGAACCTAAGCAACATGATGTTTTATAATGTTTTAAAGTGTAAAGTCTTTTCAACATACCTATTGCCATATGCTATGTAACATTTGCATAATTTGAATTTAATTTAAAGGTTAAATAATGACAGTACTATGGGAAAATAAAGATATCAGGAAAGCCTCTGTTGAGACCATACAGATCAATTTAGGCAACCGATGCAATCAGAGGTGCCTTCACTGCCATATTGACGCATCTCCAGATGGCGATAAAAACATGGACAAAAAGACAGCTATCTATGTACTTGAAAAACTCATTGCTATCACTCCTTCAATAGTTGAATTTACCGGTGGCGCTCCTGAGATGAATCCAAACCTTCAGATGTTCATTGAGGAGCTTTGGAGAAAAGGCATTAATACTGCTGTAAGAACCAATCTTACTATTCTGGATATGCATGATTATTCCCCCATGATTGACCTTTATGCGAACTGCAAGGTAAAGATAATAGCTTCTCTTCCTTGCTACTCCAAAAATAATACTGACAGACAAAGGGGAAGTGGTGTTTTTGACAAATGCATCAGGGTCTTACAGAGACTCAATGCAGTTGGATACGGCAATGGCAGTCTCGAACTGGATCTCGTCTACAATCCTTCAGGTAGTTATCTCCCCCCTCCTGTTGAAAATCTCGAAAATGATTACAGAAAAATACTCAAAAAATCGTATGGAATAGAATTCAACAAGCTTATTACAATTACCAATTCACCCATAGGCAAGTTTAAAATGCAGCTCATAAACTCAGGAAATTTCGAAAGTTACATGAGACTCCTTGCAAATAATTTTAATGCAGATACTCTCAATCATATAATGTGTAGACATCTCATTTCTATAGATTATAGTGGATATATTTATGACTGCGATTTTAATCTTGCTCTTGGCATTAAAACGAAAGGCTATGAGTATACAAAATTCTGGGAGATAGACTTTAATAACTTTAATCCAGAGATAATCTGCGCTGAACATTGCTATGCCTGTACAGCATCAAGCGGAAGCAGTTGCAATGGTGTGTTACTTAGAAAAAATGATGCTGCTTTTAATACACATGCAGACTGCAGCACTTGTTAAAAATATTACTAATTAGTTTATGGGAGGTTTTGCTATAAAATACGGGGCAAGAATAGGGAGGCGTGATGCTCATTGATGCAAGAGGCCAAGCTTGTCCGAAGCCTGTTTTAATGGTTGAGGAGGCTTTGTCAAAAATAGAAGAAGGCATAGTGGAGATACTTGTGGACAATGAGGCATCTGTCGGAAATCTCTCACGCTTTGCAACAAAGAACGCTTTCTATTCTGAAACTCTCAGGGAAGATAACTATTGGCGTATAAAGGTTGTAAAAGGTTATCCCTGCGAGATAAACAGAGCAGTAGAGCAGCAGAACACTGAATCAGCAGAGATAGAAGATATTACCGAGCCTCAATCCTATTTTTTAATCGTTGCAACTGACACCATGGGTAAGGAGGAAGAGCTCGGCAGGATTCTAATTAAGGCCTTTTTTGAGACCATGAAGGTTACGAAGGAATTGCCAAAGAGTATATTCTTCCTTAATGCAGGAGTAAAACTTACCACCACAAATAAAGAGATTATTCCCATCCTGAAAGATATAGAGGCAATGGGTGTTGAGATTTTCTCATGCGGTACGTGCCTGAAGCATTACAACCTCGAATCCGAGCTTAAAGTCGGTTACAGAGGGACAACAAATCACATTGTGGAAGGGATGAAGGATTTTAAGAAAATCGTCTGGATTGGATAAAAACAACAAAAACAAGGAGGTCTCTAATGAAAAAGTATTTTGTATTGGCGCTGATATTTGTATTCGTATTAACCACATCTGCCTTTGCAGCAAATTATGTGAAGCCTGATGAATTTAAGAAATGGCTCGAAAGCGGCAAATCAATTATTATCGTGGATATTCAGCCAAAAGAGGATTTCGAAAAACACCACTTTAAGGGCTCCATTGAAACCAACGCCTTTCCTGTAAAAACAGAAGATGAAAAGAAAAGGCTGAACGCTGCTCTCTCCAAAGCAAAAACATCAAATAACGATGTTGTAATCATCTGCCCGAGAGGTAAAAGCGGGGCAATGAATACCTATGAATACCTAAAATCAAAGGGTATCCCTGAAAACAGGCTTTATATCCTCGAAGGCGGCATAGCAGGCTGGCCATACAAGGATATGTTCCAGAAGGGCAGATAAAAAGCACAGATTTGAGATTATCCATAATAATACCTGCTCTTAATGAGGAGGAAAACATAAGGGCCTGTATAGAGTCTGCAAAGAGACTTAATCCTGTTGAGATTATTGTCGTTGACGGTGGAAGCACTGACAGGACAGAAGAGATTGCAGAGCAAGAGGGTGCAATAGTTATACAGAGTCCAAAGGGAAGAGGCACCCAGATGAATATAGGCGCCTCTTCAGCAAAGGGCGATATATTGCTGTTTTTACATGCAGATGCGAATATAAAAAACATCAGGCAGATAAATATAGCGAGTCTGATAGATGGATATTCAGGCGGTTTTTTCAGGCTCAGATTTGATGATAATCTCATATCAATTAGGCTGGTGGAGTTATTTGCCAACATGAGGGCAAGATTATTTTCACTTCCATACGGCGATCAAGCCATCTTTGTCTGGAAGAATTTATTTGAAAAAATTGGCGGCTTTAAAGAATATCCATTCTTAGAAGACCTCGAATTAGTCAGAAGATTGAAAAAATCCGGGAAATTAAGATATATCCCGCACAATGTGATAGTATCTTCTCGAAGGATTCAGAAAGGCTACCCCCTTTCGCCAATTTTAGTAAGCTTAAGGAATGTATTAATAGCCTCCCTTTTTATGCTTGGAGTAAGTCCACACAGGCTTTTGAGATTTTACCATTAGCATGATAGTTGAAGACTTTTTAAAAAACTGTGTTTCCTGCGGTGCCTGTAAAGAGGCCTGTCCCTTCTTATCAAGATATGGAACCCCTGATGAGATAATATCAGGCAATCCTACAGTAGTCTTTTTATGCACTAACTGCAAGGCATGTGACAATCTCTGTCCACAGAGTCTTTCACCCTCAGAAGCGCTTTTAATGGCGAAATACAAACAGATAAAAGATAACACCATTTCAGAGGATGTTAAGGCAGCCTTAAATTCTGCAAGGGGATTTGCAGTGAGGGGGCATAGGTTTCCATTTGCCTATTATGCAAAAAGCGAAACAGCCTTCTGGCCCGGATGTTCCTTGAGTGGCACACGACCTGATCTGGTCAGAAAGATCGTCAGCATGTTAAAGGTAGGACTGGTCATTGATTGCTGCTTTGATCCCCTCTTTCAAAATGGAGACATTGATGCAGTAATCTCTGCATCTGAAAGGATAAAAGAGAGATTGAAAAGACATGAAATAAAGCGCCTCATCATGGGATGCACCAACTGTAAAAAGATATTCTCTCTATACATGCCTGAAGTCGAAACAAAACACATACTCGAAGTTGTCCCTGAGATAACTACAAAGTCAGGGCATTATAAGGACTTACAGGATGTTTATCTTCACCACCCTTGCCCGTCATTTAGATTTGATTATGTGAGACAAAAGGCAAGCTCTTGCCTTGCGTCTTTCGTAACTATTAATTCAGAGGCATCCAAACCTCTTTGCTGTGGTTTGGGCGGCAGCTCACATGCACTGTCAGAAGGGCTATCTGCACAATATACAGAAAAGGTCATAGCAGACGCAAAAGGACATCCAATTATCACCTACTGCATGGGATGCAAAAACAAATACCTTAAGAGAGGAAAAGAAGCTTATCATATCCTTGAGTTTATAACAGATGCAAAACCTTTGAAGCAGCCTGTTTCATCCGGCCGCAAATGGCTCAACAGATTGATTCTCGCTACTGAACAACGACTGAAGAATAAAAAATTTATTCTCGGCACAGCAGTAATCATGGCAATAATTATTGCTACATATCTTAGAAAATCAGGTTATATTTCTCCGGAATCTCTATTTAACTTTATCAAGCAGTACAAAGTTCTGGCGCCTGCATTATTTATCCTTATTTATGCTGTCGGCCCCAGCATATTTATTCCCAGCTTGCCGCTTACATTGGGAGCAGGCTTCCTTTGGGGGCCGTT
This sequence comes from uncultured bacterium, assembly GCA_937960465.1. Classification (GTDB taxonomy): domain Bacteria; phylum Nitrospirota; class Thermodesulfovibrionia; order Thermodesulfovibrionales; family Dissulfurispiraceae; genus Dissulfurispira. The sequence goes on along the minus strand of CALGPO010000060.1, from coordinate 6,396 downwards.
CTGGGGCGTTATTTTTTCCATTTCCGGTGCTACCATCGGAGCATCGGTTCCTTTTCTACTTGCTCGATATATAATTGGCAATGCCATCCGGGAACGCTTCAGTTATGCCCGCTGGGGGTGGCTTGAAGAAAAAGTTGAGCGCCACGGCTGGAAGGCAGTTGCATTTACACGGATTGTCCCGATATTCCCCTATCCTGTCTTGAACTATCTTTTTGGCATCACGCCGATACCATTTTTACATTACTTGTGGAGCACATTTGTCTTCATGCTTCCAGCCTGCATAGCATATGTAGCCTTCGGAAGTTCGGTGGGAGAACTGATCCTGAAAGGAAATATAAAAGGCATCATAACAGGTATTTTGATAGCCTCCGCTGCACTTCTGCTGCCAATTGCCCTCAAACCATTGTTAAAAAAGGTATTGCCTGATAGAAATGAATAACAAATCTGCACTCGGCATCATGTTCAGAATCCCTGAGTACGGCAAGGTGAAAAAGCGGCTCGCTGCACAAATAGGATTAGACATGGCACTTAAAACATATGCAGCCATGCTTTATGAGACAATAGATAATATCTCTAAGCTAACGGATATAGACATCTATGGTTTTTACGAAGGTCTGGCATCAACACAGAATGACATATTTAAAAAATTTCAACCCATGCCGCAGAAAGGAAAAGACCTCGGAGAAAAAATGCTTAATGCTGTCCAATGGCTTTTTGAAAAAGGATACAACAAGATCGTTTTAATAGGCGCAGATTCTCCTGACCTGCCTATCTACTACATCAGAGATGCCTTTTCAAAGCTAAACCACCATGAACTCGTAATAGGGCCTGCAGGGGATGGAGGCTATTATCTCATAGGCATGAACAAGCCCCTAAATAATATTTTTAAAGATATCCAATGGGGCAGCAGCAATGTAATGAAAGATACCATCTCCATTGCAAAAAATGAAGGTATCAGATATTTTTTGCTTCCTGAATGGTACGACATAGATGATGCTGAAAATCTAAGAAAGTGGAAGAAGCAACAGTCAGCAAAATAATCTCATCAATATGATAAAATTATCAAATGAGATTATAGTAATGAGGAGGCTGTTATGGAAAAACTTAAGGTTTTATTTCATGTGAATGAAAACGAAAAATGGAATGTGGCACTGGGCAACATCACTAATCTCATCAAGGACGTGGGCGAAGGAAATGCGGATATTATAGTGCTTGCAAACGGTCCTTCTGTAGCCGCTTATGCTGATGCCGAGAAGGTTGAGATAATAAAAGACCTTTCAGGGAAAGGCGCCAGATTCCTTGCATGCAGAAACTCATTGAAAAAGATGTGTGCGGATAATGTCATCTGCATAAACGAGGAAAATCTCCCGTCTTTTGTAGTGGTAGTTCCTGCCGGGATAACAGAGATTATAAAGAGACAGAATGAAGGCTATGCATACGTAAAGCCGTAAAAAAAAAAGCCCTCCTGCATAGCAGGAGGGCTTTTTACAGGCAATTAAAGTTTTACTACATTGACTGCCTTGGGTCCCTTTGGTCCCTTTTCAACATCAAAGCTGACTGCTTCGCCTTCGGCAAGCGACTTAAAGCCGTTGCCCTGAATGGAAGAGTAGTGGACAAATACATCGCCGCCGTCTTCGCTTGTGATAAAGCCAAAACCTTTGGACTCGTTGAACCACTTTACTGTACCGTTAGCCATCTTGGACATACCTCCTTGTTCTTGTACTAAAGTTTTAGGAAAACATTGTCAAACAAAAAGGCCACAAAGCTTAAAGTCTTTGTGGCCTCAATAGTTACAAAAACTTCCAAAACTTCACAATTACAATGACACATCCTTTTATAAAAAGTCAACCTATTTGTTCTTCAATGCCGCTTGCGCTGCTGCAAATCTTGCAATAGGCACCCTATATGGTGAGCAGCTTACATAGTTGAGACCTATCCTGTGGCAGAACTCAACGGATTTAGGCTCTCCACCGTGCTCGCCGCATATGCCAATCTTTAAATCCTTCTTGACCTTTCTGCCTTTCTCAACGGCCGTCTGCATAAGGGCGCCGACACCGTTCTGGTCTATTGAAATAAACGGGTCTTCCTTAAGTATCCCTTTCTCTATATAGACCGGCAGGAACCTTCCTGCATCATCCCTCGAAAGTCCGTAGACTGTCTGTGTGAGGTCGTTCGTTCCGAATGAATAAAAGTCTGCAACTTGTGCAATCTCATCAGCAGTTACACAAGCCCTCGGTAACTCTATCATCGTACCTACGGTGTAAGGAACCTTTACCTTATATTCCTGCTGAACCCTGCTGGCAGTAGAAACAACAATCTCTCTCATTTTCTGAAGTTCATTCACATGGCCAACAAGCGGGATCATTATCTCCGGCATAACCTTAACCTTTTCCTTTACAAGCTCGCATGCTGCCTCCATTATAGCCTGTGCCTGCATCTCGTATATTTCAGGATATGTGATTCCAAGACGGCATCCCCTGTGTCCGAGCATGGGATTGAACTCATGGAGCGATTTGTTCTTGGCATCTAGTCTTTCAAACGGCACGCCCATTTCATTGGCGAGTTCTTGAAGTTCTTTGTCAGTATGAGGCAAAAACTCATGGAGCGGTGGGTCTAAGAGTCTTATGGTAACAGGGAACCCTGCCATTGCCTTGAATATGCCGATAAAATCCTGTTTCTGGAACGGAAGGAGTTTTGCAAGCGCCCTCTTTCTTTCCTCAACAGTATCGGAGAGTATCATCTCCCTCATCGCCTTTATCCTGTCAGGGCCAAAAAACATATGCTCTGTTCTGCAGAGGCCTATGCCTTCAGCGCCGAAATTCCTTGCTACCGTAGCATCCCCTGGCGTGTCTGCATTTGTCCTGATCTTTAATGTCCTGGTCATATCCGCCCACTTCATCAGTTCCTTGTACCATGGATTTTTATCAGGATCGGCAGGCAATAAATCGAGCTGGCCTTCGTATACCTTCCCTGCTGTTCCGTTAAGTGTTATCCAATCGCCTTCTTTTAATACCCTTCCATTTACATGAACCTCTTTTTTATGAACATCTATGTTAAGATCAGTACATCCCACTATGCAGCATTTGCCCCAACCCCTCGCAACGAGTGCTGCGTGACTTGTCATTCCACCCCTCGCTGTAAGAATGGCTTCTGCTGCGTGCATTCCATGGACATCTTCCGGTGAGGTCTCGTTCCTGACAAGTATTACCTTTTCACCTTTCTTTGCCCATGCCTCTGCATCATCAGCAGTAAATACAATCCTTCCGGCAGCACCACCGGGACCGGCAGGCAATCCCTTTGCGAGAAAGGTCGCCTTCTTTTCAGCAACAGGAGCAACACTCGGATGTAAAAGGATATCCAATTGCTCAGGCTTGATACGGAGTATTGCCTCCTCTTTGCTTATCAGCTTCTGTTTTACCATCTCAACAGCCATGCGGATTGCGGCCTGGGGATTGCGCTTGCCTACCCTGGTCTGAAGCATCCACAGCCTTCCATCCTCTATAGTGAATTCTATATCCTGCATGTCCCTGTAATGCCTTTCGAGCTTCTTCTGTATGGCGAACAACTGCTTGTATAACTGCGGCATCGATTCTTCCAGAGACGGCAGGTGCTGCGTGTCCGGTGTCTTGCCTGCCCTGTTGACAGGATATGGAGTCCTTATGCCTGCAACAACATCCTCTCCCTGTGCATTGGGAAGCCACTCGCCATAAAAAACATCCTCTCCTGTCGCCGGATTGCGTGTAAAGGCAACACCTGTACCTGAATTTTCTCCTGTGTTACCAAAGACCATGGCCTGTACATTCACTGCAGTCCCCCATTCATCGGGAATCTTCTCAATTCTGCGGTATGACACTGCACGTTTTCCCATCCATGACTGAAATACAGCGCCTATGCCGCCCCAGAGTTGCTCCCATGGATCGTCAGGAAATTCCTTGCCAAGGGTATGTTTGATAATTGCCTTAAATTCGTCGCAGAGTATCTTTAAATCGTCCACTGTTAAATCTGTATCGCTTTTATATCCCTTCTGTTTTTTCATTGCGTCCATGGCATGTTCGAGTTTCTGGCGGATAGCCTCTCCTTCTTCCGGCTCTATACCAGCAGCCTTTTCCATAACAACATCCGAATACATCATAAGAAGACGGCGGTATGCATCATATACAAAACGCTCGTTATTGGTCTTCTTTATGAGTCCGGGAATTGTCTTTGTGGTCAGACCGATATTCAATACCGTCTCCATCATGCCAGGCATAGAACTGCGGGCGCCGGAACGCACAGAGATAAGGAGGGGATCATTCGGGTCTCCGAACTTCTTGCCCATTATCTTTTCAACCTTTGCCATTGCAGCATCAACCTGTGCCTTTAATTCTTTGGGATACTTTTTGTTATTCTTGTAATACAACGTACAGACCTCTGTAGTTATAGTAAACCCAGGAGGGACAGTAATGCCGAGATTTACCATCTCTGCCAGGTTAGCCCCCTTGCCGCCCAGAAGATTTTTCATTTCAGCCTTGCCGTCAGCCTTGCCTCCGCCGAAGAAATAAACATACTTAGGCGCTTTTGAAGGTGATTTTACAGACTTCGTAGGCTTCACAGCCTTTGCCGGTTTTTTGGCTTTTTTAACAACTTTTCCCATTAATTCCCTCCCAAAAATAATATTTAAAGAGTTTTTAAAAAGGCTTTATAATTTATCTCAACTCAATAGGAAAATTCAAGAAAAACAGGATCCCCTAAATTGCCGATAGGAAATTATAAACACAGGGCATACTCCCTTTTTATACCCTTTTAGGGCTTTTTAGTACCCTAAAACTCTATTAACTCATCCCTTTTTTGATGCATTTAATTATTTGAACCCTTAAATCTTCTAATCCATCCCCTTTTTTGCCTTCTCAGACAATACTTCTCCTTTATGTCTGCTTCCTGTGTCCTGTTTATGAGAGACTTCCTATCCTGATAACTCTGCACATCTCTGTCTCATCCCCTTTAAATGTAAAAACTTCTCCACTTCTGCATTTATCTTCAGACACAGCCTCCTTGCATGTTCTACTACCTTGCCCGCTACCTCTATCAGTATCCATCTTATGCTCTGTATCGTCTTTGTCTTGAATTCTTCTGGTAATATTAGATTCTTCTTCATTATAAAGCCGTTGTAGGCAAGCACTCCAATGCAAAACCAAAAGCTGTTTGCACCAAAATCCCCTGTAGGCATATACTCCACCCCAAATCCATTCTTTAGCTCCTTTATCACATTCTCTACCTGCCCCCTCTCATTGTATCTCCATACTACCTGCTCTGCTGAACATTTAAGATCTGTTGCTATGCAGTGATAATTATATCCATCACTGAATAAATCACCTTGCCCTGTCTTCCACCTTAAGATTATCAGCCTGAATGAAAAACTTAACTTGTTCATTGTATGTACTACTTCTGCTATCTCTCTGTCTGTTAATACCCCTTCTTTATCCCTCAATGGCTTCCACTCCTTTATCCCCTTTATCAATTCCTTAACTGCTATGTCCTTATCTGCTGCTATGCTAAAGGTCGTCCCCTTGCCCCTTAAATGCTCCATTACATCTGCCCTGTAGTATTCACTGTCAAGTGAGGCATGACTTATCCTCTTGCCTTCAGGTAATATCTCATAGGGCTTCCTTAAAGCCTCCATTACATCTCCAACTGCATTGCCCTCCCTGAAAGAGTGATATACTATCAGTGGTATCTCCTTAAAGGCTGTTATTATCGGCCTGTATCCCTTAACACCAACATATGTCATCTTAGCATCATGCTTCTGTGCCTCTATTGTCGTCGGGTCTGAATATAAGGTGTATTCCTCATGACTATCAAGCTTTAATGCCTTCTTGTTTGCCTCATCTATTACTGCTTTTATACCCAATAGACCTGAGCCATTGCCCTGCCTCCTTAACCAATCTCCCACTGTGGATGGAGAGGGTATCTCCTTCATCCCGATGAGCTTCCTTAATCCTTCATCTTCTATTATCTCCCTTAGCTCCTCTATATGCCTGCCACCTCCAATCATCATCAATAATATTGGCTCTATATACTGCCATGCCTTATATCCCCTGTTTGAGCCAGGCTCAGGCATAAGTCTATCTACTAATGCCTTTATCCCTACTGCCCTTAAAAATTCCGAATATATGGCAAGCCCACTCCTCGGTGTTATTACCTCTCTTGAAAACCCCATCTTGAATGGTAAAAGTTTTTGTTTTATCATATCTGAAAGCCTCCTTTTCTGTTTTTGGTTTTTCACCCATTGGGTGATATTTTATATCATCCAAAAACCTGATAGAAAGGAGGCTTTTTAATTTGTTTTGGTTTTCTATCGGCAAAATAGGGGCTACAAATTGAGAGTGTCCACTCCCTATAGGGTTCAGTATAACCCTA
>CALGPO010000059.1 GCA_937960465.1 uncultured bacterium | reverse complement strand
GTCTCTGTTAAAACATTTATACTCTGCATGAATACGGTTTCCTGTCGCTTGTAAAGGCTTTGAAGCATGTTAGTCCTTGCTGTCTATGCAACATTAAGGGGAAAACTGTCATCCTCGGCAGTGTTATTACCAGTACTTATTGATAAAGAGCAAAGAACTCCATATATTTGAGCCTCGATACGGCGTGCCTATAAGGTTTGGAATAGGGATATGGCACACGTTTTAATATGATATAATTCTACATGGCTGATGAAACTAAGACCTCTGTACTGGATTATCCCTCAACATTTATAATAGAGCCGTGGAATGTCATCCTCCTGAATGACGACTGGCATACATTTGACGAGGTAATCCTGCAACTCGTCAAGGCCATAAAGTGCAGCCCTCAGAAGGCATCAGAGATCGCACTTGAGGCGCATGCAACCGGCGAGGCTGTTTGTTACTCAGGGCCAAAGGAGCGATGCGAGCACGTGGCATCCATCCTCGAAGAAATAAAACTCGGAGTGAGAATAGAAAGAGCAGTTTAAAAATCAAATAAATGGAGATGGACTATGAGAAAGTCAAAAATCATTCTTTTGTTATCAAGCATGTTTATTGCTTTTACGGCTTTAATCGCCGAAGGGGCAGATATCACGGTTTATTTCAACAGGGGCAACAGTTATTTCAATGATGGCAAATACGACAGGGCTATCAGGGAATACGATATGGTCATTTCCGAAGACCCGAATTTTACCGATGCCTATTACAACCGCGGCCTCGCATATTACAGAAAGGGGAATTACGACGAGGCAATTTCGGATTTCAACAAGGTAATAGCTACAGAGCCGAAGGATGCCGATATTTATCATCTCCGCGGCCTTGCACACTATAAGAACGGCAACTACAACAAGACTATCGAGGATGAGACCAAGGCCATTGCAATAAATCCCAATTTCGCCGATGCGTATCACAACCGCGGTATTGCCTATGCTAAGAAGGGACAGCATGATGAGGCAATTGAGGATTATAACAAGGCTATCTCCATAAGGCCGGATTATATGGAAGCTTATTTTTCCAGAGGTGTTGCCTATACAAGAAAGGCATCTTCAGATTTCAAGAAGGCATGTGAGATGGGGATGCAGTACGCATGCGACAACCTGAAACAGCTTTCCGAGTGACCGCCAACAATTTCAGAATATTCGATTACCTTAAATCTCCCAGGACAGCAATAGAAATTGCTAAGTCATTAAAGACAGATGACCTTTTCTGCTGTTTCCTTATCCTCTCCACTTACCAAAACCTTTATCTCGCCCATTTTGCCGATATTCACAGGATATGGACTCACCTTTGATGACCTTAAGACTACGGTTATTCCGCCGCTTTCCAGCAGGTCTTTTATCATATCTGCCTCTATAGGGTCATAAGTAACAAATACCACGACCCATTCATCGCTCATTTGCCTTTTACCTTCTCCCAATCCTTTAAAAACTTTTCTATCCCTATATCCGTCAACGGATGCCTGACGAGTTGAGAGATTACGCTGTAAGGGATTGTGGCAATATCGGCGCCCATCTTTGCTGCCTCCACAACATGGAGCGGATTCCTTATGCTTGCGACTATCACCTCGGTATCAAAAAAGTAATTCTCATAAATATCCTGGATATTGTCTACCAGATCCATTCCTATATGGCTTATGTCATCCAGCCTTCCAACAAAAGGGCTCACATACGCGGCTCCTGCCTTTGCAGCAAGCAATGCCTGGCTTGCAGAGAATATAAGCGTAACATTGGTCTTAATGCCTTCTGCCGAAAGCCTTTTGACAGCCATCAGTCCGTCTTCTGTCATGGGTATTTTCACCACAATGTTTTCATGTATCTTAGCGAGTTCCTCTGCCTCTTTAACCATTTCATCAGCCTTTAAGCTTACTACTTCTGCGCTGATCGGGCCGTCGATAATGCTGCATATCTCCTTCAAAAGACCGATCGGCTCCCTCTTTTCCTTTGATATGAGGGATGGATTTGTGGTTACTCCGTCGATGACGCCAAGTTCCCATGCCTTTTTGATCTCTTCAACATTTGCCGTGTCGATAAAAAATTTCATTTTTCTTCCTCCACTTCTTTTATTGGCTTCATCGGCAATAAAATATATTCATTTCCATCCTTTTCAACCTTAAAACCGAATTCATTAATAGTATCCACCAGAGGCCTTCCAAGTATTAAATCCATTGCAGTTGATGGAACATTAAACTTCTCCTCAAGAAACGGCCTTATATATGTATCGTACTGTAGCATATCCATTATATCTTCTACAGCATCTTCTCTTCCTTCTGCCAGTCTGTCAAAGGCATCCGAGAGCTTTTTATATGAACACTTTTCTTCATGCTTCTCTATGACCTCCATAAGCAAATCAATGGAGCCGAATATATCACTCCTCTTTAAAGCCTTTTCTTCAAGTCCGCTCATGAGGTTTTCCGGCGCCCAGCACTTATATACCCTGCATTGAAAAGGTCTGTTTTCGTATATGCTGCATCCTTCATTATCCTTATAAAATACGCATACAGACGTCCTGCCTTTATCCTTAATCTTAACAAGCTCTACAAATGACTCGTATATATTGCCGTCTCCCTTAGACCTTACACGCTCTCCATCTCTTATTGTGTATGTATTTTCATGAGACAGCACGCCAGATACAAAAAGGGACATGTCTGCCTTCATTAATGAAGGACTGCTTTCACTGCAGCACTTGCCGCAGCGGATGCAGCTTGTCCTTTTATTAAACCTCATCTTCTGAGGCTTATCACTATTTTCAAGCCCCTGCGGCGTGAGAATTTCAAGTTTTCTTTCCACATTTTTATCTTTCATTGTCATCTCCTTTAATTGCATGCCTTTATTCTTATACATTCATTTATAACTTCGGCTATGTGTTTTACCGGCCTGTCTTTGATCCTGCTCCTTAGCTGGAGTATGCAGTTCGGACATGATGTGACAATCATATCCGCCCTTTTGTATTCTTCAATCCTTTTTCCGAGGATGCCCTCGGAAAGCTCCTGATATAATAACCTAAATGTGCCGCCAAATCCACAGCAGCCCCGTTCCGAACTCATGAGATGAAATCCCATGGACCTCAATATCTGCCTCGGCTCGACACTCACATCCAGACCGTAAATGGAATGGCACGGGTCGTGATAAATCACTTTTGAGGGCTGAGGGCTGAAGGCTGAAGGTTGAAGTTTACTAAAAAACTGCGATACCTCCACAGCATTGTCTATTCCGTCTCCAATAAGGCTTCTATACGCGTTTTTTATAGAATCAATGCAGGTTGGACAGAGTCCGATGACAGCCTCAACGTTCAGTTTCTTGAAGGCATTCATATTCCTCTCTGCCATTTCAACAGCATCCTCTCTACGTCCGAGTCCCATCAAAGGCGCACCGCAGCATACCTCTCCTTTTGGGAGGACGACATCATAGTTCATTGCATTCAGGCTCTCTATCAATGACCTTCCTATAGTGGGATAAATGAAATTAACACTGCAGCCTGCAAAAATCGCAATCCTTCCTCTGGGCTTTGATACCCTGAAAATAGACATCCCGTCCCTGAGTGCAGAATCAGGAAGAGTGACATCCATCCTCTTTATTGCACTGAAGGGATAGATTTGAAAAATAGGAAGCATCTCGTTTATGGTCTCAAGGAATTTTAAAATCCTGAAGGAATTCGATGCCTTCTTAAGCCCGAGCCTTATGCCAAGGCCCAAAAACCTTCTCTTTTTATTGAAATCCCTGAGACGGTTTCTGGCCTCATACATGGCATCCGTTACATTAATCCCAATCGGGCATAGCTTATTGCACGCTCCGCAGAGCATGCAGCTGAATATCCTCTCATCCAGCTTCTTCGCCGGTTCAAGTTTTCCTTCGTGAAATTTCTCTAAAAGAACAATCCTGCCTCTGGCACTCATTCCCTCTGTTACATCTTCAATATAAGTGGGGCATAACGCCTTGCAGCTTCCGCACTTTACACACAGGAGTGATGGGGTGTTATGAATTGAGTTTTCCACTTCTGAATCCCTCAAGATCGATAGCGATATATTTAAATCCAATCTTTTTAAACTTATTTACAATAGAATCTCTCAATTCTTTATTGAACACTCTATCAATCTCATCAGCCCTTAGCTCTATCCTTGCCATATCATTATGACTTCTGACCCTTAATTCAGTGAAACCGAGATTTTTGAGAAACTCTTCCGACATCTCAACCCTCTTCAGTGCATCCTTTGTAATCGCCACCCCGTACGGGAATCTGGATGAAAGGCACGGGGATGCAGGCTTTGACCATGTGGAAAGTCCCATTGCCTTTGAAAGCTTCCTGATTTCATCTTTTGATAAACAGACTTCAATAAGAGGACTCCTTACGCCGTGCTTAACCGCTGCCTGCCTGCCCGGCCTCCAGTCCGAAAGGTCATCGGAATTGCTCCCGTCAATAACATACCTGTAACCTTCTGCCCTGGCTATATCTAAAAGTTTGGAGAAAAGTTCGTCCTTGCAATAAAAACACCTGTCTCTATGATTGCTCACAAAATCTGGATTGGACATCTCATTGGTTTTAATAACCATGTGTTTTATGCCGATGAGTTTTGCCATATCTTCGGCGAATCTCAACTCGCTTGCCGGCATAGTCTCAGAATATGCTGTAACAGCAAGGGCATGAATGCCGGATTCTTTTACTGTCTTAAGAAGGAATGTACTGTCAACGCCGCCGGAAAAGGCAAGGACAACAGACTGCATCTCTTTAAGAACAGACAGGAGTTTTTCAAGCTTATCATTCATAAAACCGTGATTTCGTAATTTTCCTGATGGAGGTTCATATCCTCCTTCACTATAATCTTTATGCCATATATATTCTCGACATCTTCAATGCCATGCCTCTCCTCATCCGACAAAAGGTCTGCAACTGCAGGATTCGCTTTTATCATAGCCGTTGTATCTTTAGGCAGGTTCATTTTCTTAAGTTTTCTGAATATCTCATATGCAACTGTCTGTGCTGATTTGACAAAACCCTTGCCCTCGCAGTAAGGACACTGTTCGCACAGCACCCTGCCGAGGCTCTCCCGTACGCGCTTCCTCGTCATCTGTATGATGCCAAGCTCAGAGAGGTTGTAAATAGTATTCTTTGCCCTGTCCTTTTTCATGGCATCAACAAAGGCGTTGAAGACCTTTTCCCTGTTTTCCACCTTTTCCATATCGATAAAATCTATTATGATTATGCCTCCTAAATTCCTGAGCCTTATCTGGTAGGCAATCTCTTTAACGGCCTCAAGGTTTGTCTTCAATATTGTATCCTCGAGGCTTTCCTTTCCCACAAATTTTCCTGTGTTCACATCGATAACCGTCATTGCCTCTGTCTGATCAATAACTATATATCCACCGGATTTAAGCCATACCCTTCTGCCGAGTGCCCTTGATATATCAAGCTCTATTCCAAATGCATCGAATATTGGCTCCCTGCCTTCATACAATTCTATTCTATCAAGCAGTCTCGGGAAGTAATTTCCAGCAAATTCTTTTACCCTCTCATATTCCTCAGGGGAGTCTATTACAAGCCTTTCCACATCCTGACTCATGAAGTCCCTTACACTCCTGAACACAAGGTCGAGGTCACTATAGATAAGGCATGGCGCGGACACCTTTTCCTTCTTTTTCTGGATATTATCCCAGAGGAGCATCAAAAATTCGAGGTCTTTCTTTATCTCATCGATTGTAGCGTCTTCACTGGCAGTCCTCACAATCAAGCCAAAACCTTTAGGCTTTATTTCTGTAGCTATTGCCTTAAGCCGTGCACGTCTCTCTTCATCCTCAATCCGTCTGGAGATTCCCACATGCTCCACATTAGGCATAAGGACTACATATCTGCCTGGAAGGGTAATGTATGAGGTAACACGGGCGCCTTTTGTACCAATAGGGTCTTTTGAGACCTGGACAAAAAGCTCCTGACCTTCCTGCACTATCTCCTCTATTGACAAAGCATCTTCCATATGGGCTGCCTTTGGATATAATTCCAGTTTTTCTACCTCGGTATCTAAAAAGGCTGTGTAATACTCCTCCATCTCTGTCATGATGTCAGCCACATACAGAAAGGCTGCCTTTTCAAGACCAATGTCAACAAATGCGGACTGCATGCCTGGAAGTATCTTTATAATCTTTCCCTTATAGATATTCCCAACAAGGCTTGCACCCCTTTTCCTTTCTATATAAAGCTCAACAACCTGCCCCCCTTCAAGAAGTGCAACCCTGCTCTCTTCCCTCGTTGCATTGATCACAAGTTCACTCGTCATAACGGCTAATCTCTCTTTCCTCGGGTCATAGTGGTTCTACCCATTCATTGTTCCAGCCATAAAGGGCTGTTCTGGTTATTTGCAGTTCATTCATATTCATTCCGAATATCGCCTCGGCAATCTCTCCGATTCTAACTTTGATATTATCACTATCTCTGAGAACTAATCTTGCCGCCAGTTCATTACTTTCTTCGAAAGTCTGCACATCCTCTATGCATGACGATATATCAACATCCTTGCCTTCTCGCCTGACAATAATAGGAGCAGGTTTTAAATTACCCATTACCCATAACCCTTGACCCCTGACCCTATATTCATACCTTTTAATAAAGCTGTTTAACGATGGAGCATCCATTGGAATTACTTTCATCTTATTTATCCTTATTCCTCCGTCATCCACAGCAGGCATGGTGGCATTCAATTCCTTTATATAGAATTCTATATCAAAGGGGGTAAAAACCTCCATATCAAAGTATTCCCTCTCGCCTGCCACCCCGACACTCAGTGGAGGGCCAAAGGAAACCTTTGGAGATGGATGAAAACCCCTTGAGAAGTCAAAAGGCACAGACGCCCTTCTCAATCCTCTAAGTATAGCAGTTACCAACTCAAGATGGGAAAGATAACGCAGTTTGCCTGTCTTTGAGAACTGGACGCGAACTTTTATTTTTTGATGATGAATGGGTAAATGTGTGGATGGGCAAATGGATTGATGTTCAAAAGACAAATTCAACTCACAAACTGACCGATTTCCAGATTCACCAAATTCTCTGCATTTTAATCCGCAAGCAGTGCAGACACTTCTGCAGTCCTGCGTCCTTTCTTCTGTCAATGCCCTTTTGTATTCCTTATATAAAAAGCTTTTCTTGATTCCCGTATCTATGTTATCCCATGGAAGGCTTTCATCTTTGCCAAAACTCCTCTGCGCATAGAATGAACCGTCTACACCTGTCTTATCCATTGCATCGAGCCATTTATCGAAATCAAACATCTCAAACCACCCATCCAGCCTGCAGCCGGATTCCCATGCCTTCTCTATAAGTAGTGAAAGCTTCTCGTCTCCTCGTGCAAAGACAGCTTCGAGAAAACTCATGTATTCATTATGCCCTTTGTATTTGAACTTTTTGCTGTTCAGCATATTCTTCAGATATTTTTGTTTCCGTTTTATCTCATCGAGACCTATCTGTCCGTACCACTGGAATGGAGTGTGGGGTTTTGGAACAAATGGAGAAACCGTTATACTTATGTTTACAAATCTTCCGGTATTCTTCTTTGCCATGTGCAGGGCCTTCATAGCCATGCCCTCGATTGCCTCTATGTCTTCATCCGTTTCCGTGGGAAGGCCTATCATAAAATAGAGTTTAAGACTCAGCCAGCCCTCATTAAAAAGTGCCTTTAATGCATTCTCATAATCATCATCGCTGAAATCTTTGTTTATAACGCTCCTCAATCTCTCAGTAGCTGCCTCAGGAGCCATGGTAAAACCAGTTTTTCTTACAGATTTTATTTCCCTCAATACATCCTGATTCACAGCAGCAACCCTAAGAGATGGCAGCGATATAGCTATCTTTGATTCACCGAACCTCCTGTTGCATTCTCTTATCACACCGGGGAGGTAGCTATAATCACCTGCGCTCAGGGAGGTGAATGATACCTCATCATAGCCCGTATTTCTCAGCGACTCTTCAGCAATTCTCAATACATTCTCCGGACTCCTCTCCCTCAATGGCCTGTAGATCATTCCTGCCTGACAAAACCTGCAGCCCATTGTGCATCCCCTCGAAACCTCGATATTAATCCTGTCATGTACAATGGATGCATATGGCAAAACAGGCTTTACAGGATACGGTGCTTTATCAAGGCTTGAAACAAACCTCCTTTTCACGCTTGATTTGGACTTATGAATAGATGGCACAAAAAAACCTTCAAGATTAGAAATCTCTTTCAATACCGTTTCCCTTTTTCTGTCACCGCTAAGTTTCCACTGTCTTACAGCATCCACAAGTTCCACAATTGCATCTTCACCGTCACCTATTAGAAATGCATCGATAAAGGCAGACATCGGTGCAGGATTAACCGTGCACGGGCCTCCAGCTATTACGAGTGGGAAATCCTTTTTTGTATTGTCCCTCTCTTCTGCTCTGATGGGGATACCACCAAGATGGAGCATGTTTAAAACCGTTGTGTACGACAATTCATACTGAAGGCTGAAACCGACGATATCAAAATCTTTTAGTGGTGTATGCGATTCAAGTGATGAGAGGAGAATATTATTTCTTCTTATGTATTCTTCGAGGTCTGTCCATGGAGAAAAAAATCGCTCGGCAGAAGCATGGGGCAATCGGTTGATTACATCATAAAGGATCTTCAATCCGAGATGCGACATCCCGACTTCATAAACATCCGGAAAACACAATGCAACACTTACATTCCCGGAAAAATTTTCATGGGAAAATTTTCTCCCGTATGAATTAAGCTCACTGTTTATATAACGGCTTGGCTTCTGGAAGGAAGAATGATTCACTTTTAAAAATACCATGCAAAAAGAAATTTAGGCAAGAAACTGAAGTGACATCCTCATAAAAAACATTAGACTCTGTAGATAAACAGAGCCTAATGTTTATCACCACTGTTAAATAAAAATTATATAATTCTTATTTCTTAGCGGTGGTTTTCTTTGCAGGCTTCTTTGCTGCTGTCTTTTTTGCTGTTGTCTTCTTTGTTGCAGGCTTCTTTGCAGCAGGCTTTTTTGCTGCTGCCTTCTTTGCTACTGCCATTTTCATTCCTCCTTAAAATTTTGTTTTAGAAAATATGTTATGTAAATAATACATATTAATTTCAAAAACTTCAAGAAAAATTACATAAATATGGTTCATCTCCTTTAGTTGCAGCCCAAATTGAGCGATTCTAATCTATAAATATATGTCATGCCTGCCTGTGCGTTGCACGCAGACAGGCCTGAATATAGAATCACTCAATTTAGGCTGTAGATGAACCCAAAAATAAAAATGGCTCTTCACGGAATATGGTGCAAGCAAGTAGGGGCAGGGCTTGCCCCTGCCCTTTTGAGGGCAACCGCAAGATAGATAAGACAGTAGGGGCACGGCATGCCGTGCCCCTACTGTTGAAATTGTTGCATCTGAAGGGGTAT
>CALGPO010000058.1 GCA_937960465.1 uncultured bacterium | reverse complement strand
GAATATAAATGTTTTAACAGAGACTTGAATCCAATGCTGAATACGATATGGTGGTATGAAAATCTTATAAGGTGTCGCAGGCAAAGTCTTTTACGCATGTTAGTCCTTGCTGTAACCTGTGATTTTATGCAACTGTAAGGTCAATTTAAGGTAATATATTTGCAAGGGAATTTGAGACGTGTCAATTTTTAGAAAAATAACGCAGAAACAGTACCGACTAAAGTCCTTTGTATGCGTTGCTGTTCTGATAGCATCGTATATCAGTTTTAACACAACATATCTTGTTGTGTCATCCATTTACCGTCATGCCTTTATAAAAAATGCAGACGAGGTTTCTGACGCGATATCGCATCAGATATTCAACTCTATGCTTCAGCTTATGGAGCGCGGCTGGAGCAGGGATGAACTAAAGACATTTCTCGATTCCTTAAAGGGCGTCCGCACCCAGTTCCCATACAGGATTGATATGTTCAGGGGGGAATCTGTTGAAAGGGATTACGGTAAAATAGAGCAGTCAGAAATAGGCAGAAATATCAGGGATGCCTTTAGTTCTGGAGAAGCCATAACTTACAAAGATAATTCGAATGTCATAAACATTTATCCTATTAAAGCAGAAGTGAAATGCCTTAAATGCCATGTCCATGCAAGAGTCGATGAGGTTCTTGGGGTGATAGAAGTGCAGCAGGATATAAGCCCTGCAATCAATGAAGCCAAAAAGAGATTCAATGTGCTCTTTTTTATCCTTTTCCCTATTCCATTTATTATGGCAGGGGCTGTTGCTCTTTTTTTGAATAGGAAGATAAAGAATTCCACCAAGTTTTTTTACAAACAGGTCAGCGAAATAAACAGCATCAAGGATTTGACAAAGCTCGATAGTCTTGATCTTGTCGAGACAGGCTTCAAGGAGTTTAACGAGACATTGGCAGAGGTCAGAAAGCTTTCTACAAAAATCAGGAGTCTTGCTGTTGACAGAGATATTCTCGAGTTCGAGATAAAGGTGCTTGAGAAGTTTGTAATCACATCAGAGGTAGTAAGGGATTGGAAGGAATATGTAGGATACCTGCTACTGGAAGTAAATAAGGTCATGGAGGCATATACCCTGTTTTCGATATTTCAGGTAGACGAAGTGTTTTACGACCTCGAGATATTCTGGAGGAATAAGCCTACTGATCTTACAAAGGAACGATTTAAAAACATGGTCGTCAAGCATATCAGAGATAAAAGCAGCAAGTTCAGCGAGATAACCGAATTGACGACCAATCACAATATTGCTGACCCATTTTCACATCTGCCTGAACTCAACGAAAGGGATATAGAGTTCCAGACAAAGTCCCTAATCCTCGATGTGCCTCAAATAGGAGGCGTAGTAGGCATAGGTGTGCAGTCTAAAATAACAGATGACCCTATCCGCTCCCTCGTAATAGACGGCATCCTTACGACACTTTTGAATGTTGTGGGCTCTATAAAGGCCATATCGAAATATACAAAGGATATGGAATACTATGCCACGAGGGACCCGCTGACAAACCTTTATAACCAGAGGGTTTTCTGGGAATTGCTTGGCTATGAGATAGGAAGGGCAAAGAGGCATGAGTATAAATTTTCTGTTTTGGTCATTGACCTTGACAACTTTAAAAATATCAATGATTCGTACGGTCATGCATTTGGCGATAAGTTCCTGTCAGAATTTGCATTGAAGACAAAAGAGTCGTTAAGGCAGGGTGACATACTCGCAAGATACGGAGGGGATGAATTCGTTGTCGTGCTTCCGGAGGCTGATGAGGAGCAGGCATTCGTGGTTGCAGGCAGGACAAAAAAGCATCTGGAAAGCCTGTACCTTACAGCCCCCGATGGGACGCATGTCAGGGCCACTGTTTCGATAGGACTGGCTGTATTCCCGGACCATGCAGACAATGCCAGGGACTTATTTATATTCGCAGACAATATGATGTACAAGGCAAAGGCCGAGGGCAAAAACAGGATAATCATACCCTCGCAGAAGGATATCATAGAAGTATTCAGAACCTTGAGCGAAAAGACCTTTATAGTCTCCAACGCAATAGAAGAGAAGAAAATAATGCCTTATTTCCAGCCAATAATGAATACAAAGACAGGCGAGATAGAGTGTTGTGAGGTCTTCAGCAGAATAGAGACCGACAAGGGCATCCTCAATGCAAGGGAATTTATAGAGGTCGCAGAAAGGCTTGGGGCCATAAGCAAGCTTGATCTTATACTCATGGAAAAGGTCTTTGAAAAGGTGAAGAATGAGGACTATAAAGGATACCTGTTTATCAACCTTTCCACAAAGTCCTTAATTTTGAGCGAATTTATACCAAATATACTGAAACTTGCAAGGCAGTACGACATTGACAACAGCAAGATTATCTTTGAAATAACAGAGAGGGATACAGTAAAAAACATATCTCTGCTCGAAAAATTTGTTGATAACCTCAAGTTCGAGGGGTTTGGATTTTCCATCGATGACTTCGGCACAGGCCTTTCATCATTCCACTATGTGAAGAGGTTCCCCATAGACTTTGTGAAGATAGATGGTGACTTTATAAGGAGCATGGTGCGGAGCGAAAAGGACATGGCTATTGTCAGGACCATGCTGGTACTGGCAAAGGAGTTCAATATAAAAACCATTGCCGAATATGTTGAGAATAAAGACATCTTCGATGCAATAAAGGCACTGGGCATAGATTACGGCCAGGGCTATTACATCGGCACCCCTTCGCCCGATTTAACGACAGGGATATAAAGATAAAAATGTTATACCTACTGCCATATGCTATCAATACTTGCGTAATTCAAGTTAAAAGTTTTATGGAAAAACTATGCTAAAATGTATTAGATAAGAGAAATCCTCTCTTCTTGAGAGAGTGTCCCTCTTGATTTCCTCATTCCAGAAGGAGAAGGGGGAAATAACTTTTGACAATACCTTAGAAAGGGGAGAATATGAATCTAAAAGATGTATCTCTGAAAAGCAAGGTAATGGTTCCAATTGCAGTGTTGGTTGCTGTAGGCATTGTAATCACAATCTTTGTAACAACAGGCAAGACCAAAAACATCGTTATTGACGAGATAAAGCATACAACCCTTGCCGCGTACAGGGATACGGTATTGAATACCCTGACAACAATGATGATTACCGGCAATGTCAAAGAGGACAAATACCCGTTTTTAGAGCAGATGTCGCATATCGCAGATGTACATGTGATAAGAGCGGAAGTTCTTGATAAAGATTATGGAAAAGGCAAGATAGAGGAATATCCAAAGGATGAGGTCGAAAGAGAGGTCGTAGAAAAAGGCATGGAGAGGATTCTTCTCGAAGGAGAACATCTCAGGGGTGTATATCCTTATATCGCAAAATCTAATTATATGGGTAAAAACTGCCTGTCCTGCCATAATGTAAAAGAGGGGACTGTACTTGGCGCAATAAGCATAAAAATACCACTGACACGTTCCTTTGCCACTATCAGGTCATTCCGCAATCTCTATTTCGGACTCGGATTGATAGGCATACTGTCTGTAACCGGAGCCATATTCTTTCTTGTTACAATTGCCTTCAGACCTCTGACTCATTTGATAGAAAAGGTCAGACAGTTGTCAGGAGGGGATTTGACAGCTACAATAGACTATCACAGTAAAGATGAAATAGGCGTTCTCGCCAGCGATATGAACAGAATGATCCAGTTCTTTACCAGCATGATAAACAATATACTCGCATCGTCAAACAAAGTGGTGTCCACAGTGGATATACTGAGGACAAGGGCAGAAAAGACAGCAGAGGGTGCTCAGAATCAGTCAAGCCAGGCATCCCAGATAGCAACGGCAGCAGAAGAGATGAGCCAGACAATAACAGACATAGCAAGAAATGCATCTGTGGCATCAGAGACATCTGCAGAGGCTATGGAGACAGCATCAAAAGGCAAAAAAGTGGCTGACGGAGCAGTAGAGACAGTAAACAGGGTTTATACATCCACAGTAGAGCTTGCCACAATGGTAGAGAAACTAAACAACAGGGCATCAGAA
>CALGPO010000057.1 GCA_937960465.1 uncultured bacterium | reverse complement strand
TTCATAAATCGCTTCCGTATCCTTTACCGCGTCACCCCCTAACGAAAGTATGCCCCTTAATTTGGAAAATTCTTTTATGTCTACGAGTCTTAATTCTATTTTTTTTCGTTTTATAGGTTTAAGCACTATTTCTTTATCTTTAACCTCCACGTTCAACATATCGCCTTCATCTATCCCTACAGCTTTACGTATTCTTAAAGGTATCGTTATTTGCGCCTTTTTTTTGACCTGCACTAACATAGAAATTCCTCTTTTCCGACTTTCTGAAAATTATACTACCTAAATTGAGCGATTCGATATTTAGGCCTGCCTGCGTGCAACGCACAGGCAGTGCCTGCCTTACAAAATCGCTCAACTTAGGTATTATATACCGAAATAAATTTTTGTTGCATACTAATGCGCCTCTGCCCAGTTTTTGCCCCAGCCTATATCCACCTTTAATGGCGCTGATAGCGATAAGGCGTTTTCCATTTCATGAGTAATCAGTTTTTTAGCGGGCTCAAGTTCGGTCTCTGGTACTTCAAATAAAAGTTCGTCATGGATTTGCAGTATCATCCTTGTTTTAAGATTTCCTTCTTTGAGCCTTTGCCATATGTTTATCATCGCTATCTTTATTAAATCAGCAGCGGTCCCCTGAATAGGCGTGTTTATTGCGAGCCTTTCTGCCTGTTGCCTGATGTTTGTATTGTGGCTGTTTATTTCCGGGATCGGCCTTTTCCTTCCCATAAGCGTCCTAACATAACCGTTCTCCCTTGCCATCTTGACGGCATCATCCATATAATTCTTCACTCCATCATGCTTGTTAAAATACTGTTCTATGTAAGTGGCTGCTTCCTTCGGCGTGATATTGAGCGCCTCTGACAATCCAAAAGGGCTTATTCCGTAAACAACGCCGAAATTCACTGTCTTTGCTATTCTCCTCATTTCCTCTGTTACCGACTCTTTTGGGATATTAAATAGTTCGGTTGCTGTCCTTGTGTGTATATCGATATCCTTGCTGAATGCATCAATCAACCCTTTATCACCGCTTATGTGGGCGAGTATTCTCAATTCTATCTGTGAGTAGTCAGCAGAAATGAGGATACAGCCTTTATCTGCAATGAAAACCTCCCTTATTTTTGTTCCCCATTCGCCGCGTATCGGAATATTCTGCAGATTCGGCTCACTGCTGCTCAGCCTTCCTGTTGCGGTAACGGTCTGGTTGAATGATGAGTGTATTCTTCCTGTCTTTTTATCGATGAGTTTTGGCAGGGCATCCACATATGTTGTTTTCAATTTATATAATGTCCTGTAATTCAACATTTCTGCTGGAAGTTGATGGGTCTTTGATAATTCCTCAAGCACATCCACTCCCGTGGAATATCCTGTTTTTGTCTTCTTTAATGGTTTTAAACCGAGTTTTTCGAAGAGTATTTTCTGCAATTGTTGCGGTGAATTTATATTGAAACTCTCACCTGCAATGGCATATATCATAGATTCTATTATTCCAAGCTCCCTATCCAGTTCCTTCGATAATTCCTCAAGTCTTTCTTTGTTTATCCTTACACCTATCTCTTCCATGTCCGTGAGGACATAAATCAGGGGCATTTCCATATTGAAATACAAATCCTCAAGGCCTTCTTTTTTTAGTTTTTCAAAGAGTATGTCCTTTAGTTCCATTGCCAGTTCCGCATCCTCAGCAGCGTATTGTGTTGCATCATCTATGGGCACTTCTGAGAATGAATGCCTCTTGCCGAGAACTTCTGTGAACGGTCTCTTTTTATAAAAGAGGTATTCGAGGCAAACATTCTCGAGGCTGTGGTCTGGCTTGTTGGGATTTAAAAGATATGACGCAAGCATTGTGTCATAGAGTCTGCCTTTTACATGGATTCCTTCCTGCCTTAATATGAGGATGTCGTATTTCAGGTTGTGCCCAACTTTTGGAATGGATTCATCTTCGAGGACTTCTTTTAAAATGTTAAGGGCATCAGGAATATTTGTGCCGTGTGCGTGTCTTATCGGAACATAATATGCCTTACCCTTCTCCTTGCATAATGCAATGCCGACAATGGAGTCTGATATGGGATTTCTGCCAGTGGCCTCGATGTCAAAAGAGAGACAGGTTACAGGTGATGGGCTATGGGCGATAGGTGAATTTGACGGCGTTTCGGAGACGGTTTGCTCTGTTTCAGGCTCTTTGCTGTTTTTAAAAAGGGAAAATTGTTCCATGCAGTCGCTAAACCCCTAATGCCTTCCTCAATTCATCTCTATCCTTAATAGTCCTGTATTCTCCACGAGGCTTATATCCGCCTGATGGAATCATTCTTATCAGGCTCTTGAATTCAAATTTGGTGAACAGGGGGAGTAAGGATGGCCAATCCGGCTCTTTGATTATCATGTCTTGAAGACTTATATCTATTGGAATGTTTGTGTCGATAGTTGCGAGTGTCTTGCTTATCTTTATGTTTTCTATATTATCCACTACCATCTTTCTAATCCTCTCGCTCTCTATTCTTTCGGGATGATTCAGGAGTTCATCGAGGCTGTCTGTTTTTGAAAGTAATTCCCTGGCTGTCTTCTCTCCAATTCCCTTTACTCCCGGAATATTGTCTATAGCATCTCCTGTTATTGCCATTATTTCTGGCAGTCTCTCCGGCGGCACCCCGAATCTCTCCCTGACATAGTTTTCGTCAATTATTAAATCCTTCATCGGGTCGTAAATTTTTATTCCATTGCCTACGACCTGCATCATGTCTTTGTCGCCGCTGAGTATGAATACATTTATATTTTGAGAGGCTGCCTTCTTTGCTATAGTGCATATGATGTCGTCTGCCTCATAGCCCGGCATTTCGAATGCAGTTATATTAAATGCCTTTATTATTTCTTTTATATGCGGGATCTGGACAATCAGATCATTGGGCGTC
Organism: uncultured bacterium; assembly: GCA_937960465.1. Classification (GTDB taxonomy): domain Bacteria; phylum Nitrospirota; class Thermodesulfovibrionia; order Thermodesulfovibrionales; family Dissulfurispiraceae; genus Dissulfurispira. Next base: position 17,140 of record CALGPO010000057.1, on the reverse strand, counting down.
TCTGGCCTCTGTGCCTTGTATTCCTCGTATATTTTGTGTCTTTCTGTGGGAACAGGAGAGTCAAAGGCTATAGCGATTGCATCAGGCTTTTTCTCCCTGATTATCTTTAAAATCATGTTTGTAAAGCCATAGATTGCATTTGTGGGAAAACCTTTGGAGTTGGTGAGTCCTCGTATGGCGTGGTATGCCCTGTAGAAATAGGAGTTGCCATCGATCAGATAGAGGTTCATGGATGATTATAACATTTCTAATCACCTTCGAATTCGGTCAGTGCAAATATCTTGTAGCCTTTTTCTCTGAGCTTCTTTTCGCCGCCAACATCAGGGAGGTTAACGATAAACGCCATCTCTGAAACCACTCCTCCTAATTTCTCCACTAAAGCTGCTGCTGCAAGCGCTGTGCCACCTGTTGCAAGCAGGTCATCCACGAGGAGCACCTTTGTGCCTTTAGCTATGGCGTCCTTGTGCATCTCTACGATGTCTGTCCCGTATTCCAGTTCATACTCGTGGCTTATCTTCTCTGCAGGTAATTTACCTTTTTTCCTTACAGGAACAAAGCCTTTGCCTAAGGTATAAGAGAGTGCTCCGCCTATGATAAAGCCCCTTGATTCTATGCCGACAATGACATCAAAGTCCACATCTCCTTTTATATACCTCTGTGTGAAGTTGTCTATTACAAGCCTGAAGCCAACCGGGTCTTTGATCAGTGTCGTTATATCCCTGAACATGATGCCCTTTTTCGGATAGTCAGGAATTGTCCTTATTTTTGATTTGATGGTCATAGTTATCTCCTTATTTACAACTGCATTCAGTATTTTTAATCTTCGGTATGGTCTTTAGAATGAGTTTTTTTACATTGTCTGCGTTTTTAGACATTATGGAAAGTATCATATCCCACGTCACAGGCTCTTCACCTTCTTTCCAGCAGTCATAATCGGTTGACATAGCTATTGTCTGGTAGCATATGCCTGCCTCTCTTGCCAGTATTACCTCGGGAACGGTCGACATATTTATAACATCAGCGCCCCATGCCCTGAACATATGGGATTCAGCCTTTGTGGAGAATCGTGGCCCCTCGATGGTAATCACCGTGCCTTTTGGGTGATGTCTGAGTTTCAGTTCCTTTGCTGATGATATGAGGAGTCTGCGAAGGTCTTTGCAGAAAGGCTCGCCCATTGGAGTGTGGATGACCTTTTCATCATGGAACGTGAGAGGCCTATGTTTTGTGAAGTCTATGAACTGGTCAACAAATACAAGGTCTCCGGGCATTATCTTTTCCCTTAAAGAGCCGACTGCTGTCGTAGCCAGTATATGGGTGCATCCTTCTTTTTTTAAGGCATATATGTTCGCCCTGAAATTGACGCCTGTCGGATATATCGAATGGTCTTTGCCGTGGCGGGCAAGGATTACTACATCAACATTATTTATCCTTCCGATGGTCAAAGGAGACGATGGACTGCCGTAAGGTGTCTTTACCTTTTTTCCCCTTGCATCCTTCATAAGTTTTGGATCATCCAGTCCTGACCCGCCGATAATACCGACCTTTACACTGCTCATAGATACTCCCTTAAAAGTGATTTCGATAGGAAAGATAAAATAAGGAATAGGTCGAAGTCAAGGGAATATTGAGCTTTTTGGGCATTTTCTTTTACATTAATAGATGCCTGTTAAGCTGATAATGTTCGATCTCGATGGAACATTGATAGATTCAAGCATTGATATAACCAATGCCATAAATTATGCTATTGAGCCTTATGGTGTTAAGCCTGTTACTGTTGAGGAGACCATAAACCTTGTTGGAGAGGGTATTACGAGGCTCATGGAGAAGATATTAGACAGAAGCCAGACAAAAGAAATAGACAAAGGCATTCTGGTTGATAGATTCCTTGATTACTATTCAGCACATCTCATTGATAAGACCACTGTCTATTCCGGAGTAAGAGAGACACTGGAAAGGCTGAAAGGCTATAAAAAGGCTGTGATATCCAATAAAAGGGAAGCATTATCTACCAGGATCCTGAATGACCTTGGACTCTTGAAATATCTTGATCTGGTAGTGGGCAGCGATACGACTCCTGAGAGAAAGCCTTCGCCTGTACCGCTGATATATGCGATGGAAAAACTCGGCGCATCTCCCAATGAAACAGTGATTGTCGGAGATAGCAATTTCGATGTCGAAGCAGGAAAGGCAGCAGGGATTAAAACAATTGCTGTAACTTATGGATACAGGCCGCTGGACTTATTGAAGGGCGCTGATTATCTAATAGATAGAATGGATGAGTTGGTAGACATATTAAGAAGGAGGATTCAATAAATGGGTTTTACGATAGCTTTTGCAGGCAAAGGCGGCACCGGCAAGACGAGCCTTGCAGGACTTACAATAAAATTTTTATTAAGCAACAGGAGCGGACCTGTTCTTGCAGTCGATGCAGACAGCAATGCATGTCTGAATGAAGCACTTGGCGTTATGATACATGCAACCATTGGAAAATTGAGAGAAGAATCCCTTCAGGCAGTCAGAGGCGGAGGAGATAGGCCTGGCGGCATGTCTATGGAGCAGTTGTTCGATTATCAGGTGCAACAATCTCTTATTGAGGCAAAAGGTTTTGACCTAATGGTTATGGGAAGGCCTGAAGGCCCGGGGTGCTACTGCGCAGCAAATAATATAATAAGGAAATATACAGACCTGCTTTCTGATAAGTACCCATATGTTGTTATAGACAATGAAGCAGGAATGGAGCATTTAAGCAGAAGAACAACTCACAGGGTTGACCTGCTGATAATCGTGAGCGACCCAACATATAAAGGCATTCTTACCGCAAAGAGGATCGATGAACTCGTTGATGAGTTAAAGCTCGATGTTGACAGACGTGTCCTGATTATAAACAGGGTTATTGGGCAGGAGGGTGAAGAACTTAAAAAGATGGCAGAGGGATTTGGGATGGCTGTGGCAGGACTTATACCGCAGGATGAGATGATTTTCAAATTCGATCTCGAAGGCAAGCCTGTATTTGAGCTTCCGGAGGATGCGGTGTCAGTGCAGACTGTATTTGGTGTACTCCAGTCATTGCAGATACCATAGTGCGACAGCTACATTAAGGAGTAAATTATTCTTAAAAACCGTCGAGTTGTTGCAGTGCTATTATGACTTTATAAAATAAACAAATAAACAATTCCCTTTACTTGGTCATAATTTTGTGTTATTTTTATAGACTTTATTTAAATAAATTCCAGAATTTTACCTTTTGTAACACGGCAATTACATTTTGTAGCGAAAGGAGAAAAAGATGCTGATAATCGGCGAAAAATTAAGCATTATAGCCAAGAGGGTTAGAGAGGCTATGATGAAGAGGGACAAAGGCCCTATACAGGAGATTGCTACGAGGCAGTGGAAAGAGGGTTCAGGCATGATCGATGCCAACATAGGTCCGGCTGAAGATGGCGGAGAGGAACTGATGGAGTGGATGGTTACAACAATTCAGGAAGTTGTTCCTCTGCCGATATGTCTGGATACCACTAATTATAAAGCGATAGAGGCCGGTCTCAAGGTTCATAATAATGAATGGGGGAGGCCTTTGATCAACTCTACATCAAACGACCCTGAAAGGTTTCCCATGCTCGAACTCGCAGCAAAATACAATTCGCAGATAATCGGTCTTACCGTTGGTAGGGGCGGCCTGCCTGCCGATGCAGAGGAAAGGGCTGCAATAGCAGCGGAAATAATGGCAAGGGCCATGGAATACGGCGTACCTCTCGAGGATATTTACCTTGATCCGCTTGTGCTTCAGATCGCTACATCACAGGATCATGCCATAAAGGTTATAGATGCCATAAAGATGTTCCGGGAAATGAATGAGCCTCCTATGAAGACAGTTGTCGGACTGAGCAATATTTCCAATGGATGTCCAAAACATATCAGACCGATATTAAATAAGTATTACTTTATTATGCTCATGAATGCAGGACTGGATGCGGCTATTGCAGATGCCCATGAGATGGCAGAGGCTATGCAGGAAAAACAATTGGTCGATGATATCCTTGCAGGCAAAAAGATTGAAGATGCCGAAAAGATGAAGGTTATACAAAAGACCCTTGATGTAATAATGAACAAAACCCTTTATGCACATTCGTATTTAGAAATGTAGGAGGTTAATATGGCTTTTGCTATACCAAAGGAGACTTTTTCGGGCAAGGTTTTTGAGGTTACTATAGGCACCGACAAGACCGCTGTTTTCGGCGGAGAGAATGTCCTCCCCTTCCATTCCTTTGAAGGGAGTGTTCCGCACAGGCCTGTAATTGCTTATGAGATTCAGGACATTGTCCCTGATGACTGGCCAGAGACAGTTAAAAAGGTTTATGAAAGTGTTTCTGGAGATCCTGTTATATGGGCAAAATACTGTCAGGATACACTGAATGCAAAGGCAATAGCATTAAGGCTTTTAAGCACACACCCTGATAGGGAAAACCGCTCTCCGGAGGATGCAGCAAAGACAGTAAAGGATGTACTCGCCGCAATAAATGTCCCGCTCATAATACTCGGAAGCAATCATGTCGAGAAAGACTCTTCCGTGCTTGTTGCTGTTTCTGAGGCTGCAAAGGATAAAAACTGCATAATAGGAAAGGCGCAGGAAGGTAATTACAAGACCATTGCCGCTGCTGCAATGGCGAACAACCATAAACTTGTAGCAATGTCAGAGCTCGATATAAACCTTTCAAAACAGCTCAATATACTGATAACACAGATGGGATTCGACAAGGAGAGGCTGATAACAGACCCCATGTGTTCGGCGCTCGGATACGGTCTTGAATATACATATTCCGTTATGGAAAGGATAAGGCTTGCGGCTTTGACACAGAACGATGCGACCATGCAGCCGCCCATGCTTGCTGATGTGGGCATGTATGTATGGAAGATAAAGGAGACACAGGCATCAGAATCAGAACTTCCTCACTGGGGTTGTCTTGCAGAGAGGGGGATAACATGGGAGGCTGTGACTGCGACTTCGTTGCTGATGTCCGGTGCAGAGCTTCTGATCATGAGACACCCTGAGGCAGTTAAAGCAGTCGAAAAATTCATTGACGAGTTAATGTAAGGGAGGTTAAATATGGCTTTAACAGGCGTTGAAATATTTAAATTGCTTCCAAAGACCAACTGTAAAAAGTGCGGACATCCAACATGTCTTGCTTTTGCCATGAAATTGGCACAGAGGCAGGCATCACTGGATGCATGTCCCGATGTCTCGGAGGAGGCAAAGAGAATTCTTGGCGAGGCCTCGGCTCCTCCAATAAGGCCGATAACCCTCGGCGCCGGCGATAAGGCAGTGAAGATGGGAGAAGAGACCGTCCTCTTCAGGCATGAAAAGAAATTTGTGAATCCATGCGCCTTTGCAGTCGAGGTAAAGGATTCCATGTCTGATGATGAGATAAATAAAATTGTTGATGATGTCTTAAATTCAGAAATAGACAGGGTAGGTCAGAAGCTCAGGATTGACGCCATATTCGTGAGCAATGCATCCAATGATGCAGAAAGGTTTGAAGGCGTGGTGAAGTCCATTGCATCAAAGGCGCCTGCAGTGCCTTTGATTATCGCAACCAACAATCCTGCTGCAGCAGAAATTGCTGTTAAGGCAGTTGCCGACAAAAAGCCTCTTCTTTACGGAGCAGATGAATCCAATGCAGAGGCAATGGCAAACATTGCAAAGACATATAAGGCATCCCTTGGCGTTACAGCGAAGGGGCTTGATGCACTTTCTGCATTGACAGAGAAGATAAAAGGCCTCGGCGTTGAAGATATGGTCATTGATTCAGGTGCGAGAACTGCAAAGGAGATCCTTGAGGCCAATACCTTTATAAGAAGGGCTGCGATCAAGAAGAATTTCAAGGCGCTGGGCTACCCTGTGATAACCTTTGCACAGAGGGATGATAAGATAGTTGAGAGTCTTATTGCAACCCTCGGAGTGACAAAATATGCATCGATTGTAGTTATGAGCAGCATCGAAAAATGGAAAAACCTTGCACTATTTACGCTGAGGCAGAATATATACACAGACCCTCAGGTTCCGATGCAGGTGGAGCAGAAGATTTACAAGATCGGAGAGCCGACGCCTGAATCTCCTCTTACAATTACAACAAACTTTTCACTTACATATTTTATCGTCTCAGGTGAGATCGAAAACAGCAAGGTTCCATGCAGGCTTGCTGTTATGGACTGCGAAGGACTATCTGTCCTTACAGCGTGGGCAGCAGGTAAATTCACTGCGTCTAAGATTGCCCAGTTCATTCAGGAAAGCGGAATAGAGAATGAGATAAAGCACAGGGAATTGATAATCCCTGGATATGTTGCGATTCTCAGCGGCGCAATAGAGGATAAACTTCCGGGATGGAAGGTTACGGTCGGGCCGAGGGAGGCAAATGGACTTCCCGCATTCCTGAGGTCAAAGGCATAATAAGTCATAAGAAATGGTTATTTAAAAATTAATAATTATGTGTTGACTTATATTGTGGAATTAGGACTAAACTAATCTTATAAAGCAAATGAGTAAATGTGTAAAAGGGTTAATGAGTAAAAAGTAAGCTCATTCACTCATATGCTCATATACACATAAACTAAATAAGGAGGTTGGGATGTCAAAGTTAATAGCCTCGGCAGCTATAAGAGGTGCACATAAACTCGTGGCTCAGGCCGAAGAAATGGTGGAAAAGGCAATAGCCGAAAAGGGAAAGGACTTTGCCTTCGAGTTTCCGGATACTGCTTATTATCTTCCAATGATATATGCAATGACAGGGTTCCCTGTCAAGACAGTTGGCGATATGAAGGTCGCCCTTGGTTTTGCAAAGGAGCTTCTCCATGACGAACCTGAAGAGAATATCTGGAAGCCGTATCTGGGAGAGGCCCTCGACTCAGGAATGGCAACGCTCTTTGCCGAGGAGATTATACTCGCAATCAAATATATATACGGTCTCGAACCATATAAAGACCCCGAAACAGGTTATGTCTATAACGGTTTTATAACAGACACGATACAGAGAAATCTTGGCATACAGCTTGTTGACGGCACAATGCCTGGATTTGCAGCAATAATCGGGGCTGCTCCAACAGATGACATTGCTGTGAATATCTGCAGGGAGTTGCAGGAAAAGAATATCCTTACATTCCTTTCAGGCCAGTCCAATGGCGACAGTGTTACAAAGCAGTTGCAGAGGAAAGGAATAGAACTCGGATGGGATACGAGAATAGTCCCGCTCGGCCCTGACACAGAGCATACGCTTTATGCGCTTGACTGGGCAATCAGGGCATCTCTGATATTTGGCGGCAAGAAGCCCGGTGATTTTAAAGATCATTTAAAGTACCAGAAAGACAGGGTCTTTGCATTCGCCCTTGCACTCGGCCCTCTTGATGACATCAAATGGTCAACAGGAGCAGGCGCAATAAACATGGGCTTCCCGGCAATATGCGATACAGATGTCCCTGTCATACATCCTACAGGTGTATGTACATACGAAGAGGTAGATAAAGAATTTGACCACTCAAAGATTGTTCAGAAGGCGATAGAGGTAAGGGGCCTTAAGATTATTGTTGAAAAGCCTCCTATCCCTGTTGCATACGGTCCTGCATTTGAAGGCGAGAGGATAAGAAAGGAAGATACATTTATCGAGTTCGGAGGACAGAGGACTCCTGCATTTGAGTGGGTCAGGATGAGAGAGCTTGAGGAGATAGAGGACAACAAGGTTATCATTGTCGGAGACAACTGGCAGGAGCGTTATGAAAAGGGCGGCCAGATGCCCCTCGGTATCCTGATAGAAGTTGCAGGGAGAAAGATGCAGAAGGATTTCGAGTCTGTTATAGAGAGAAAGATACACCACAATATAAACGAGGCTCAGGGGTTATGGCACATGGGACAGCGTGACATAAACTGGATAAGAATAAGTAATGCCGCACAGAAAGACGGAATAACCCTTGAACATTTAGGTCATATACAGACCGCAATGATGAAACACAGGTTCCGTTCTATAGTGGATAAAGTGCAGGTGACTATTTATACGGATGAGCAGGATGTTATAAGGTTAAGGGATGAGGCGAGGGCAGCATATAAAGAGCGCGACCACAGGCTCGGAACCCTTACAGACGATGCTGTTGACACCTTCTATTCATGCCTCCTCTGCCAGTCGTTTGCACCGAGCCATGTCTGCGTTATTACACCCGAAAGGCTTGGCTTATGCGGTGCATACAACTGGCTTGATGGAAAGGCTGCATACGAGATAGACCCTACAGGCGGAAACCAGCCTGTTCCAAAGGGTGAACTGCTTGATGCAAAGTACGGAAGATATACAGGCGTTGATGATTATTTAAAGAAGGCATCTGGCGGTGCAGTGGAAACGCTGAACCTTTATACAATAATGGAAAATCCGATGACCTCATGCGGATGCTTTGAGTGTATTGTAGCGATTATCCCTGAGGCCAACGGCGTCATGATTGTAAACAGGGGTGCAACCATGATGACCCCTATAGGTATGAAGTTCTCCACCCTCGCAGGCACTGTCGGCGGCGGTGCACAGACACCGGGATTTATGGGCATCGGTGTTAACTTCATAACAAGCAAGAAGTTCCTCTCAGGCGACGGCGGTATAAAGAGGATTGTCTGGATGCCAAAGGCATTGAAGGAGAGAATCGCAGAGGACTTCAAAAAGAGGGCAGAAGAGGCCGGTGTTCCAGACCTGCTCGACAAGATAGCAGATGAAACTATCTGCGAAGATTCAGAGAAGCTTCTGGAACACCTTTCCAGTGTCGGACATCCTGCATTGGAAATGGAACCAATGATATAGGAGGTAAAAAATGGATAAGCATATTATGAAGAGTGCCAATGAGGCAGCAGAAAAAATAATAGAGTGGGGCGAGGAACATAAATTAGAGACATGCTTTGAGAGGGCGGAAAAATTAAAACCATGCCCTATAGGAGAAACAGGCGCATGCTGTAAGGTATGTCATATGGGACCATGCAGGCTTGTTGGAAAGAATGCAGAGGAAGAGGCAATGGGTGTATGTGGAGCACCCCTCTCTACAGTTGCAGCAAGGAATCTCGTGAGGATGATTGCTGCTGGAACTGCTGCCCACAGCGACCATGCGAGGGACATGGCATTTACCCTGCTTGCTGCTGCAACAGGAGAGGTAAAGGACTTTCAAATAACCGATGTGAGAAAGCTTTACAGGGTTGCAGAAATTTTGGGAATTGAGTTTGAGGGAAGACCTGTGAATGATGTTGCAAAGGATGTGGCACTGAAATTTATTGAAGACTTTGGAAGGCAGAAGGGTGAACTGTATTATCTCAAGAGGGCGCCCAAGAAGACTCAGGAGAGATGGGTAAAGTGGGGTGTTGCACCGAGGGGCATAGACAGGGAAGTATGCGAGGCAATGCACAGGACATCTGTTGGCGTTGACCATGACCCTGACCATCTCTTATTACACGGCTTAAGGACTGCCCTTGCAGATGGCTGGGGCGGATGTATGATAGCCACGGATATTACAGATATACTCTTTGGAACCCCAAGACCTGTAAAGGCAGAGGCGAGCTTCGGAATATTCAAAGAGGATGAGGTAAACCTCGTTGTTCATGGACATGAGCCGTCATTGGCAGAGATGATTGTTGATGTGGCGTCTGAGCCCGAGATAATTGCATATGCAAAGTCAAAGGGTGCAAAGGGAATAAACTTAGGCGGCATGTGCTGTACAGCAAATGAAGTCCTTATGAGGCATGGAATCCCTACCGCAGGCGGTTTTACAAACCAGGAATTGGGAATAATGACAGGTCTTGTAGATGTCATGACTGTGGATGTTCAGTGCATAATGCCTGCTATTGCCGAGATCTCAAAGAAATTCCATACAAAGATCATAACAACTTCTGAAAAGGCAAAGATTCCGGGTGCGATGCATATAGAATACGACGAGCACAGGGCAAGGGAAATCGCAAGGGAGATAGTGAAGCATGCCTGCGACAATTACCAGAACAGAAAAACAGAGGGAAGTCACATTACAGATAAATTTCCTGTAGTTGCGGGCTTTTCCCATGAATACATAGAATACATGCAGGGTGGAAGATGGAGGGCATCGTTCAGGCCTTTGAATGATGCAATCATGGCAGGAAGGATCAGAGGAGTTGTGGGTCTTGCAGGATGCGACAATCCGAGGGTTCCTTCTACAGGTATCCACAGATACCTTGCGACAGAGTTGATTAAGAACGATGTTCTTATTGTCTCCACAGGCTGTGGCTCAGCAGCATGCGGCACTGCTGGGTATCTCACACCGGAGATGGCACTGGAGCATGCCGGACCTGGCTTGAGGGAAGTATGCGAGGCAATAGGAATTCCTCCGATACTGCATTTAGGGGCATGTGTTGATAATTCGAGAATACTGACCATATTGAGTGCAATGGCAGAAGAGGGCGGACTTTCCGATGAAATAGGAGGAATGCCAGGTGTAGGCATAGCTCCTGAATGGATGTCAGAAAAGGCTGTAGCTATCGGTTGCTACTTCGCAGCATCGGGTGTCCCAGTAATATTCGGTGGTGAGTCTCCTGTAGGAGCAAGCCATGAAGTGACAAGGATAATGACAGAGGTATGGTGGGAGAGGTTTAAAGGGTCGATGCACTTTGAGCCTGACCCAGAAAAGATGCTTGCCATGGCTCTTGATTACATCGATAAGGCAAGGGAGGCATTGAAGCTGAAGAAATATGAGCCGGGCAAGTTCGGTGCAGAGAGAGTACTTATGGATATGGCTGCAAGGCGTGAACTCGAAAGGGCGGCAAAACCGCATATAGGATTGTAGTCTGGAGGTTAGATGAAGATAGAAGAGCTTAATATAGACGAACACTATAAAGAGATTGGGGAAGTTCTCACAGGAGATCAGAAAAAAAGAGGACTTCTTATCTATGCATTTCAGCAGATTCAAAATGAGTACAACTATCTTCCTGAAGACAAGCTAAGGGAATTGTCGAAGAAACTGGATATTCCATTGGCCGATGTATACAGCACTGCATCATTTTACAAACATTTTTATTTTAAGCCGAGGGGTAAAAATGTTGTCTGCATTTGCATGGGTACAGCATGCCATGTCAGGGGTGCATCAAAGGTGCTCCAGAAGCTTGAAGAGGAATTCGGTGTTAAGGAAGGCGAAACAACAGAGGATATGTCCATGACCCTCGAAACTGTTGGCTGTGTTGGGTGCTGTGGTCTTGCCCCTGTTGTGACAGTTAATGAGGAGGTCGTGGGCGATGTAGGCCCCAAAAAGGTAAATGAGATTATAAAAAAGGTTAAGGTTGAGGCTAAGGTTAAGTCTTAGATCATAGGAGCGTATAATGGAAAGATTAAATAGCATAGATGATTTAAAAAAGCTGAGGGAAAGGCTTTCTTCTGAAATGTTTCAACCTGGTAAGCCGAGAATAAGGGCTTGCTGCGGGACCGCATGCACTGCAACCGGAGCGTATAAAGTGATCGATGCGCTTCAGGATGATGCAAAGAAGAAAGGCATAGAGGTAGAAATTATAAAGACAGGGTGTCAGGGTATGTGCCAGAAGGGTCCTGTTATGAAGGCCGAGCCGTCAGATGTCTTTTACCAGAGGGTAAAGCCAGAGCAGGCGTCATCTCTTATGAGCTATACCTTTGTGGGCGGGATGCCTTACAGACAGGCTTTATACAGAGAGGACATCCTCAAAGAGCCAATCCTCGAAATGATGGATCTCCCATTTTATAAAAAACAGGTGAGAATCGCCCTCAGAAACAACGACAAAATAGACCCTACAAATATCTATCATTATATCGCTGTCGGAGGATACAGGGCGCTCGAAAAGGCATTATCTTCCATGACTCCGGAGGATGTCTTAAATGAAGTTGATAAAGCTAATCTCAGGGGCAGGGGCGGTGCAGGATTCCCTGCAGGAAAGAAGTGGAAGCATACAAAAGGCTCTCCAGAGAAGATAAGGTTTGTTATTGCAAACGGAGACGAAGGCGACCCCGGGGCATTTATGGACAGATCAATAATGGAAGGCGATCCCCACAGCCTTTTTGAAGGGATGCTCTTATGCGCATATGCTATTGGTGCACAATACGGCTTTATTTATGTAAGACACGAATATCCATTGGCTGTTAAAAACCTGAAACATGCCATAAGACAGGCAGAGGAAATCGGCCTTTTAGGCAAAAACATACTCGGAACTAATTTCAACTTCTTCCTCGATGTGAGGGAAGGCGCAGGAGCATTCGTCTGCGGCGAATCCACTGCCCTTGTTGCATCGATTGAAGGAGAAAGGGGATTCCCGAGACCACGCCCTCCAAGACTATCAGAGATAGGCGGGGGTGTATTCGGCTATCCGAGTAATTTAAACAATATAGAGACATATGCCTGCGTGCCTCCAATAATAGAAAAGGGAGCGGACTGGTTCAGGAGCATCGGGACAGAGACCTCGCCAGGAACAAAAGTCTTTGCCCTTACAGGAAAGGTCAAGAATACAGGACTCGTGGAAGTTCCCATGGGTACTACATTAAGGGAGATAATATTCGACATAGGCGGCGGAATTATTGGAGACAAGGAATTCAAGGCAGTCCAGACAGGAGGGCCTTCGGGAGGCTGTCTGCCAGCAAGCTACCTCGACTTACCTGTTGATTTCGACTCGCTCACAAAGGTCGGCTCTATGATGGGGTCGGGGGGCATGGTCGTGCTGGACGAAGACACATGCATGGTGGATGTGGCAAAGTATTTCCTCTCATTCACACAGTCGGAGTCGTGCGGAAAGTGTCCTCCATGCAGGATAGGTACATACCAGATGCTCAAGATACTTGAGAAGATTACAACCGGCAATGGAGAGATAGGAGACATAGAGAAACTGATCAGGATTGGAAAGATGGTGCAGAAGGGTTCATTGTGCGGACTCGGACAGAGCGCACCGAATCCTGTTCTTTCAGCAATAAAATATTTCAGAGAAGAATTTGAAGAGCATGTTTATGACAAATACTGCAGGGCAAAGGTGTGCAGCGGCCTCGGAGCCTTTGTCATAGACCAGACCGAATGTTTCAAGTGCGGTCTCTGTAAGCAGGCATGTGCATTTGATGCTGTAAAGGAGACAAGGGAGCAGTATTTTATAGACAGGCAGTACTGCACGAGTTGCAAGGCATGTTATTATGCATGCCCAATAGGCGCGGTTAAAGTAAGGAAGCCGAGACATCTGAAGATTGAGGAGGAGTTCAAGATTCCTTCCGAGCACATAGAAATCATTGAAAGGAGAGCAAAAATGACCTTAAGAGATATCCTTGAATCCAAGCCTGCAATAGAGGTGTTGGGCATCAATAGAAAACACAGGATAAAAGAGGCTATAAAACTAATGAATGAAAGGAACATCAGTGCTGTAATGATTTTTGACGATAACAATAAACTGGTGGGAATGTTTACCGAAAGGGATGTGGTGCGCTGTTTTGACAGGAATATCAATTTTGATACAGAAGTAATCGAGAATGTAATGAGCAAGGATATAATTACCTTTGACCCGTCCACAGAAATAAGTACAGCCATATCTGTTGTGGCAAACAAGAAGATGAGGCATCTGCCTGTTGTAGAAGGCGAAAAGGTGGTGGGCATGGTTACATACAGGGATCTTGTCTCCTATGTCCTTCCAGAAGTAGTCTATATGGCAGAAGAGATGTATTAGGGGTAATGTATGACAGAGGTAAAGGAATTAAAGGTTGAAGACATAAAGAAGTCTGCAGAGGAAAAGGGGTGTCCTGTACAGAAGGCTCTTTACTATATTACAGAGTTTCTATCTGGACCAATGTGCGGAAGATGCTTCCCATGCGCTATGGGAAGCTATGAGGCAAGGATAAGACTTCAGAAAATAGTGGATGGATACGGCACAGAGGCTGATTTATCTGCACTCAAGAGGATTACCGAACAGATGGCAGAAGGCTCTCTTTGTAAAAAGGGAAAGGACACGGCCAAGTTCATTCTCGAATGGATGAGTACAAATGTTTACGACGAGCATATTAATGGCAGATGCCCTTCAAGAGAGTGCAAGGCATTCATAGAGTACAGAATTATTCCGGAGAAGTGCATTATGTGTGGCCTTTGCAAGGACGCATGCAAATACGGCGCTATCCTTGGAGAAAAGAAGGAGCCTTACAAGAGTGGTTATCTACCCTTTGAGATAAGACAGAAGAGATGCGTCAAATGCGGAGATTGCATGGCAGTGTGCCCTACAGAGGCGATTATAATAGTTGAACCGAGAGTTAAAGAGCCTGTGGGCGTATGAATTAAGCAAATGAGTCAATGTGTAAAAGAGTTAATGAGTAAACTAAACAAGGAGGAATTATGGCAAACATGGTTAGTCTTAAGATAGATGGCAAGGAGATAAAGGCCCCCGAGGGCACAAATCTCATCGATGCAGCAGAACTCGGCGGCATCCATATTCCAAACCTCTGTTATCTTAAAGGCTTAAAGGGCATCGGCGCATGCAGGCTCTGTCTTGTGGAGATAGAGGGAATGAAGGCGCCCATGATCGCCTGCACCACAAAGGTGAAAGAGGGTATGGTAGTAAACACAAAGACAGAGAAGGTTCAGGAGGTGAGGAAGTTCGTAATAGACCTCATCCTCTCCATGCATCCCCTCGATTGCATGACATGCACAAAGGCAGGCGTATGCAACCTCCAGCACTACGCCTATGATTTTGAGATAAAGGAATCATCATTCACAAGGAAGAAATTCGGTTTTTCTATTGATGAGGCAAACCCGTTCATCAAGCGCGACCCTGACTACTGCGTGCTCTGCGGCAGATGCGTGAGGGTTTGTAAGGATCAGGGGACGAATGTCCTCGAATTTATGGGAAGAGGTGTTGGTTCGAGGGTTGCTACAGCAAACGACAAGCCCCTACAGGAATCAGGGTGTACATTCTGCGGAAGCTGTGTTGATGTTTGCCCTGTTAATGCACTCCTTGAGGCTGACAGGTGGAGAAAGGGCAGGGAATGGGATTATGATAAAGTAAATTCCGTATGCCTTCTCTGCGGAAATGGCTGCGACATAACTGTCAGCACAAAGGATGGACAGATAATGAAGGTGAATGCAGGTGCGATAGAGGGCTCGCCAGAAAGATATATATGTGCCTATGGAAGATTCGGCTTTGACTGTATCGAGGCTGACAATAGAGTTACAGCGCCGATGAGGCGTATAAACGGTGAACTAAAAGAGACTACATGGAAGGATGCCATAGAGACAGTTGCCAATGCACTGAAAAAGGCAGGCCAAAATACAGGTTTTATAGCAACAGCAGGAATACTCAACGAAGATGCACTTACATTAAAGAGGTTTGCATCTGATGCTGTAAAGACAAAGAATGTTGATACTACTGCAAGCCTTTACGGCGATGCTGATACATTAATCTCTGACAGTGCAGACCTTGATTCAGTAGACCTCTTTATGCTCGTTGATTTAAATCCGAGCCAGTGGCAAAGGGTATTGCCTGCGCTCGACGCTGTTATAAGAAGAAGGGTAAATGCAGGTGCAAAGTTGATTGTGATAAATTCATCAGAGCCAAAGATCGCATCAGTGGCAACTGTAAATCTCATCGAGAACGAGGCATCAGTTCTCATGTCCCTGACAAAGGCTTTAATTGATAAGGGACTTTCAGGAGATAAAAGGCTTGCTTCCGCAGTTGCAAATGCATCTGTTTCAGAGGCAGTGGATAAGGCAGCAACGCTTTATGCGGAGGCAAAGAATCCTGTTATTCTATCATCTCCTGCAATGTATCCTGCTGCTGCAAATATCAGCCTTCTGAAAGGCGTTGCAGTCTCTGTCCCCATAGAGAGCAATGCAAAGGGAGTAGTGATGATGGGTCTTACAACAGAGGGAAAGTCTTATAAAGATATGACATCAGGCGGAGCGAGTCTTCTTTATGCGATAGGCGAAATTCCTTTAAACACAAAACCGAAAACGGATTTCCTCGTTGTCCAGAATTCTCACATGACAGAGCTTGCCAAACAGGCCGATGTCGTTCTTCCATCATCAGCATACCTTGAAGTTGATGGAACAATGATTGATTATCTTGGAAGGTTAAAACATGTATGCAAGGCAGTTGAGCCTGCAGGCGATGCAAAGAGCCACAGGGAGATCTTTGCAGACATTGCAAAGGCAATGGGCGCTGATATAAAAGAGGCAAAGGAGAGCGAGACAAAGAAGTTCGCTAAGATAAAAGTGAAACCAACATTTGCTCCGTTTGCACGCAAAGAGGGCTTTGATGTGAAGGTCGATGAAATGATTGAGTCCATCAATGCATCTGTCATCAATGGCTCAAGGCTATTGTGGCTTAAAGAAGCATCAGTCTGCGTGTAATATAAGAACAAGGTTTGAATTTAATAAAGAGCCCTGCTTTTAAAAAAGTAGGGCTCTTGTTGTTAGAGTGAAGCGGACATATGCTATAATTGAATAAACTAACGGGAGAGTTGAAAATGAAGGAATTGAAGCGTATAACATTTGATCCGAATGTAATGGGTGGCAAGCCGTGCATCAGAGGCATGCGTGTAACCGTAGGAACCATTGTGGGGCTTATCGCAACGGGATACACTCACGACCAAATACTGAAAGCATATCCATACCTTGAAGAAGAAGATATTCAGGAAGCGCTAACCTATGCCGCATGGAGATCTGAAGAGATAGACATTCCTCTTGTTTCTGCATGAAAATCCTTATAGATATGAATCTTTCTCCTGAATGGGTTGAGATATTCAAGCAACAAGGTTGGGAGGCTGTTCATTGGTCGAAGGCTGGAAATATAAAGGCAACCGACAAGGCTATTATGGAATGGGCGAAGGAGGGAGGTTATATTGTATTTACACATGATTTGGATTTTGGAGCGCTTTTAGCAGTTGCACATTCGAATGGTCCGAGCGTTATTCAGGTTCGCACGCAGGATGTTATGCCGCAAACCCTCGGCAGCAGGCTGGTGCAGATACTTCAAAAATACGAGAAAACTCTCGAAAATGGAGCATTTATTACTGTTGACGAAGTAAAGGCACGAGTAAAGATTTTGCCTTTTTAATTCCATATATTCGCCCTCCGGAGATTATCACCGTGTCTCGATGTGAAAATTACCTTGACAGGTATAGCTCCCTTT
>CALGPO010000056.1 GCA_937960465.1 uncultured bacterium | reverse complement strand
CAGGAATACAAGGATGATTTTAAGGTAATTAATGGCAGGATAGACCAGATTAATGCTCGTATAGATCAAATGAGACAGGAATACAAGGATGATTTTAAGGCAATTAATGGCAGGATAGACCAGATTAATGCTCGTATAGATCAGATGAGACAGGAATACAAGGATGATTTTAAGGCAATTAATGGCAGGATAGACCAGATTCATACCCGCCTTGACCAGATAATGCATATGCTTTCTGATTTGCGTAAATAATCAAACTGAGGCACACTCTCACACTCAACTTTAAAAAAGCGTGATCCAAAAAACTCAAAGGCGAGGCATTTGCCCTGCCTTTTTTATTTGCAAATTTTATTTGAAGTTTTAATATTCTTTTGTTATCATTAGGTTATGAAATCCAATGATGCGGCAAAAGAAAGACTAAAGGTCAACCTTGAAAAACTTAAAATATCCGTGACCATTATAGTATAGCTTACCGGAGGGCTAATTAGCTTGATGTATAAAAATTTAACAGAGCCGTTTAATATAGCTTTATTTATTGCAGGCATTATAACAGAAATTATCTTTCTTCTATATATTGTAAATTTGAACAGAAACATTGAAAATTCATTAATATCACTTGAGGAGGAAAAAAATGATTGAATTAATCGGAGCAATTATTATTGGAGTTCTTTTTATAATTTTTGCATGGGTCTTTACCCATCCTGCAGAAAAGCACAAAAAATCACACTAATGGCGCATACTTACCCTGCTTCTAAATCCGTAAGGAGGAATAAAATGGATGGACCGACAATTACCTTTTTATTAGGCATTGTAATGATATTAATACCGAAATTAAAACGTGGAATTCATCTCAGCTTCTAATCCCCCTCAGCAAACATACTGCCTGAGCCGCAATGCCTTCGCCTTTGCCTATGAACCCCATTCCTTCATTTGTCTTTGCCTTGATATTCAAGATTTCTGGAGAAATACCTGCCATAGAAATAGCATCTTTCATAGATTTTATATGCGGTGCTATCTTTGGTCTTTCTGTTATGACAACAGAGTCAATCCAGACAATCTCAAAGCCTTTTGATTTTGCAAGCTCAATGACGTGTTTTAAAAGCATAATGCTTGAGGCATCTTTCCATCTGTTGTCAGTATCAGGAAAGTGTTTCCCAATATCGCCCTCTCCCATTGCACCTATAAGTGCATCGATAATTGCATGACAGAGGACATCGCCGTCAGAATGGCCGAGGAGCCCCTTTTCAAATGGAATATCAATGCCGCCGAGGATAAGCCTCCTGCCCTCAACGAGCCTGTGCGAATCATAGCCAATGCCTATACGCATTGCATACTCCTAAATTCGAATTTCGAAATACGAAATCCTAATATCTTCATAAGCTCGTCTGATTTGCCTTTAGAAATGCCTCAGCGATATCTATATCTTCAGGCGTGGTTATTTTTATATTCCTGTATGAGCCCATGATTATCTTAATCTTTCCGCCATAACGCTCAATTAAGGCAGCATCATCGGTGGCATAATATTTATCAGCAGTTGCCTTTCCGTATGCGTCTCTTATCTTTTCAAAGAAAAACACCTGTGGTGTCTGAATTGCCCAAAGAATATTTCGATTTAATGTATTCTTTACAATTAAATCATCTTGGCTCTCGACTTCTTTGATTGTATCTTTTACAGGAACACCAACCACAACACCGTCACAGTCCTCTAATTCGCTCAGGGATTTCCTGATAAGGTCGGCTTCTACAAGGGGTCTCACTCCGTCATGTATCAACACAACCGATGTTTTATCATCGACTACCTTAAGGGCATTGTAAACAGAGTCCTGTCTCTCCTGACCGCCTGGCACTATGCGCTTTACCTTTGTGATATTATATTTCTCTACGAGGTCACCGCACACTATCAGGTCATCTTCTTTCAGCACAGGTATTATTTCCGCTATTTCATCAACATTCTGAAGCGTCTGGAGTGTCCATATAATCAGCGGTTTTTCCATGAGGGGATGAAAGGGTTTGTTTTTCTCTTCGCCAAACCTCTTCCCAAGCCCTGCAGCAGGGACTATGGCAACAACTCTACCTCTTTTAGTCTTCATTGAGCTTGCCTTTTACTCCTCTTCCTTTGGCTTGGCAAATATCATCCTTCCTGCTGTTGTCTGTAAAACACTGGTGACAACAACTTCCACATTCTTGCCTATAAGCCTCCGTGCATTTTCTATGACAACCATGGTTCCGTCATCGAGGTATGCAACACCCTGATTGTATTCCTTGCCCTCTTTTACAATAAACAGATTGAGCGCCTCACCGGGCAATACTACAGGCTTGAGGACATTGGAAAGCTCATTTATATTCAGTACAGATACTCCCTGAAGCTGTGCAACCTTATTAAGATTAAAGTCATTGGTAATTACCTTTGCATTCATAAGCCTTGCAAGGGCTATGAGCTTTGCATCCACTTCCTTTATTTTAGGAAAGTCCTCTTCCACTATCCTGACCTCGATATCGGACATCTTTTGTATCCTGTGCAGCACATCGAGGCCCCGTCTCCCTTTCGTCCTCCTCATGGGGTCCGGAGAATCCGCTATATACTGGAGTTCCTGAAGAATAAACTGGGGGATAATAAATGTCCCTTCCACAAATCCTGCCTCGATAACATCTGCGATGCGTCCATCGATGATCACGCTCGTGTCTAAAATTTTAAGGTCTTCTTCCAATTCTTGTCCTTTAAACAATCGCATGATTGCGGGGATTGTGAGATTCTTGCCCCTGTGCAGGCCGACAAAAAGTCCGCCGTAGCCCAGGATTGCATTCAAGATAAACGAAGACAGCATGCGGCTTTCATCGGTAATGACATACCTGAGCGGTAGCAAGATCAGATTGGCAAAGACGAGCCCGATGCTCAGTCCTAAAAGACCTCCGAGGATGGAGCCAAAAGAGACTTTTCTCAACCTTGATTCTATAATTATCGAGACTATTGCAAAGAAAAGACCTGCAATTAATCCTTCGGCTACAAATCCGTATTTAAGACCGTATAAATAGCCTGCAAATACAAAAACCGAGGCTATGGCTATCCTTGCAAAGATATTCAAAAATATTCACCTCCCTTATAGGTAAATGGGTGGATGAGTGAATGGGTAAATGAGTTAATGAGTGAATGGGTGAATGGGTGAAAACTCATTTACTCATTTACTCATTTACTCATTTGCTTATCCCGGCGGCAGAGCAACATAAAACTTTTTGCCACTGCGATTTATAAACAGCAAAACAGAATCATCAGGCCTTATCTTCGAGGCTATTTTATTAAAATCATTCAAACTATTAATCCTCTGCCTGTCTATCTCCTGCACAACATCTCCCTTCCGCAAACCCGCATCCTCAGCAGATGAGCCGTGTTCGACCTTAACAATAACAACGCCCTTTTCATCCCTGTCTATGCCAAGTTGTTTTGCAATAGCAGCATTGAGATCCATAACCGTTATTCCAGATAGCACATTATCGCTCATATCCATGCCTTGCGAAGAACTTGGAACCACATCTCCGAGGTCTGCAGGCAATTCCATTATGGTTGCCCTCACGACTATCTCCCTGTCATGTCTCAATACCTTTATCTCGACCTGCGAGCCAATCCTGCTCTGTGCAACCATATTCCTCAATGTGGCCACATCCCTTATTTTCTTCCCGTTAAATTCAAGGATAATATCTCCCCGCATGATGCCTGCCCTGTGTGCCGGACTGCCTTTGGCAACATCGCTCACAAGGGCGCCCTCGAACTGCTTGAGTCCGAATTTCTGGGCAATTTCCGGCGTAAGCTCCTGAATTGTAATGCCGAGCCAGCCCCTTGTTACCTTGCCCTGTTTTATCAATTGATCCATAACAATGCGGACCATATTACTCGGGACAGTAAACCCGATGCCCTGGTATCCGCCTGTTTTTGAAAATATGGCGGTATTAATCCCTATCAACTCGCCCTTGATATTCACCAATGGGCCGCCCGAATTCCCAGGATTTATTGCAGCGTCTGTCTGTATGAAGTTTTCATAATCTGTAATGCCAACATCTGCCCTTCCAACTGCACTGATGATGCCCATCGTCACCGTGTGGCTCAAGCCGAAGGGATTTCCTATGGCAAGGACAAACTCTCCAACCTGCAGTTTGTCAGAGTCTCCCCATGGAATTACAGGGAGTCCTTTTGCATCTATCTTTATAATGGCGATGTCAGTCTTAGGGTCAGCACCAACAACCTTTGCCTTAAAGCTCTTTTTATCCATAAGGATAACCTTTATCTCATCCGCCCGCTCGATTACATGGTTGTTTGTAACTATATAGCCGTCTGATGACACAACAACCCCTGAGCCGAGGCTCTGCTCCTTCCATTTTCTTCCCCTTCCGTCAGGGAACGGATACAGGAAATCAAAAAAATCATCGAATGGCGAGGGCTGTCTCTTTATCACCTTCGTGCTTGAGATATTGACAACCGCTGGGGATACTGCCTTGACAATCTCAGAGAATGCGCGGCTCGTCTCCTCTATCTGCTTCGGCACACTGGGCGTAAACGACGTGTACGATACAGTTACCGTCTTATCGAGGAGATAATAAGTAATTCCACCGAGCAAAAATCCTATAAGAAGTATAGCGGGTATCCAGAGTAATCGTCTTTTCATACTTTCTATTTTAACATGAATCTTCGAATATCCCCAACCCTCAGTGTAATCCTGTTTGAATCGAGATATTCAAGGAGGGGAAGGGCATATTTGCGGGAAGTACCCAGAATATCCCTGAATTCAGCCACTGTCATCTCTTTCTTTTTTTCATAGAAATCTTTAAGCAGATTAAGCATTTTATCATACTGCCCTTTCGTTATATACATGGAATCATTAATCCTTATAACAGTGCCCTGCTTCGCAAGGAACTTCAAAAGGTCGGTAATCTCTTTTTCAGAAATGGATAATTTCTGAGCAAGTTCTGCTTTCATGGGCGGCTGAAAACCATCCCTGTTCAGGGCGCTAATGATCTTGCCTTCTATTGCTTCATCCACATGAGCAAGAGACGCTTTAAAATCCTTAAGCCTCAATATTTCCTTATCTATGACAACATCGTCTATCATTGTAATAAGATTTAAAAATCGGGATGTAGAAAATGGCATCTTCGCCTTCAATTCTTCTCTGGATATACCAGGCTTCAACGGGTTTTCTTTGTGAAACCGGCTGAGATTTGATATAACCGCATCTTTAAAGAAATTAAAACTATCTATATGGAACATGACATCCTGACTTCTAATCAGCCTTCCTTCCTTAACAAGCTGCTCTATTGCCGTCTTTATTTCAGGAATGTCTCCCTGCATCCAGCCTTCTATTTCAGAAGCCACGCATCCATTTAAATGTGCCTTTTTAACCTTCACTTCAATTTTACCCTTCATATCTCCATTCTCAATAGCTATGAGGTCTTCTATCCCTTCCTTTTTCTTTCTTTTAGCCGGGTAAGGGTCAAGGATTTCACCTCCGCCTATGGTTTCAAGTGGTGAAAATCTCCTGATAATGTACCTGTCTCCTGATAAGACTATAACAGGATATTCAAGCCTGAACTGGCAGTAGCAAGATTCCCCTGCCTTTATCTCATCTTTGTTATAGAGTACAATTCTTGCAATTGTTTCGGAAGTGCCTGAATAAAAGTGCACAAGGCTTCTGCTCTTTACTGCAGGTGCATTTGTCAGCATCTCAAGCCTTGCGTCTATCACCCTTGTGGGAATAAATCGGTCTGGAGGGACAACTACATCGCCCCGCTTCAGAGATTCCTTATCAACTCCCTGAAGATTGATCCCTATCCTCTGCCCTGCATAGGCCTTTTCCACGCTCCTGCCATGGCTCTGCAGACCTCTTACCTTTGATGCAATCTTTGAAGGGAGTATCTCCACAGGTGCCTCAATCGATATTGCTCCTGATAAAGCAGTGCCTGTTACCACAGTTCCAAACCCTTTCAGCGTAAAGACCCTGTCTATAGGAAGCCTGAACAGGCCTTCTATTAATTTGGGTTTTACATTTTTAGCAACTTCTTTTATCTTCTCCTTCAGCAGGTCTATATTCATGCCTGTTTTTGCCGATACAGGGATTATCTCTGCGTTATCGAGGAATGTGCCTTTTACAAATCCCCTCACATCATCGATTACAAGCTGGAGCCAATCTTTGTCAACAAGGTCTACCTTTGTTATTGCCACAATCCCTGCCTTGATCTTCAACAGTTCACAGATAGCGATGTGCTCCCTGCTCTGCGGCATAATCCCTTCATCCGCAGCAATGACCATTAAGACAATATCAATGCCACCGGCACCTGCAAGCATGTTTTTTATAAGGCGCTCATGCCCCGGCACATCAACGATTCCAACAGTAAGGCCGTCAGGATAGGAGAGGTTGGCGAAGCCGAGGTCAATGGTGATGCCTCTCTCCTTTTCCTCCTTCAATCTGTCTGGGTCAATGCCTGTGAGTGCTTTTACGAGAGAGCTTTTGCCATGGTCGATGTGGCCGGCAGTGCCTAATATTACACTTTTCATTTGCTTATGACTCATATCTGTCACATAAATTGAGCAATTCTAATCTAAAAGTATATGTCAAGTACTGCAAAAAGACTTTAAACCACGCACTTGCAGAAACATCTATCTTGTATCTGTCATTTACTACATTGGATACTTGATGAATGATGCATTTATTATCTCTCATATATACACTTGAATCAACCTTACAGTTGCATAAAATCAAAGGTTACAGCAAGGACTAACATGCGTAAAAGACTTTGCCTGCGACACCTTATAACCTAAATTGAGCGATTCTATATTCAGGCCTGTCTGCGTGCAACGCACAGGCAGGCCTGCCTTACAAAATCGCTCAATTTAGGTGTAAAAAGCTATGAGTTATGAACAAATTCTTTAAAGCCTTTAAGGATTTTCAGTCCAAGTTCCTGGCTCTTTTCCGGATGAAACTGCGTTGCAAATACATTGTCCTTCCAGACCATGGATGTAAATTCAATCCCGTAATCCGTTGTCCCTGCAACAATATCCTTATCTTCCGGTGAAACATAATAGGAATGGACAAAATAAAAATAGGAATTGCCAGGTATTCCATCAAATATTGGCGGCTGCCTGACAAACTTTACTGTATTCCATCCCATGTGGGGAATTTTCAGGTCTGAACCTGCATCGAATCTGAATTTCAGAACCCTTCCCCTGAACACATCCAGTCCCTTGCAGACACCAAACTCTTCAGACTCTGTAAACAATATCTGCAATCCGAGGCATATGCCCAAATAAGGTTTGCCCCTTTTTATCTCCTTCACAATAGAGTCGAGAAGCTTAAGATTATCAAGGTTTTTCATGCAGTCTCTGAATGCGCCCACACCTGGAAGCACTATGCCTTTTGCATCAGCAAGAACCTTCGGGTCAGACGTAATCTTCACATCCGAGCCGATTTTTATGAACCCCTTCTCAACGCTCCTGATATTGCCCATCCCATAGTCAATAATAGCTATCATGGTCTTTGATTTTACCATACCATAAAAAGTTTTTTAAAATTCATCAGTTCATCACCGATAGTCTTTGCTTCACGCATTTGAAACTCTCTCCATGTCTTTATCTCAAGCCTTCCATCCGAAGACTCTCGAATCCCTATTGCACCATCGATATCTGTCCTGTATATCTTTGCATTGCTGAACATATTCAGTACTTCGTCATGCGGATGGTTGTATGAATTTTTTCTTCCAACGCTTATCACGACAATATCCGGAGAAATAGCAGAAACAAACACCCGCGATGAGGATGTGCGGCTGCCGTGGTGAGGGACTTTCAGGACATTGCTTTTAAGGTATTCTCCAAGATGCGACAGATCTTCTTCTGCCTCTTCTTCAATATCTCCTGCAAAAAGAAAAGTATTCTTATGGCCATGAATCTTCAATACAATGGAATCATTATTCTCATCGCTGTCTCCTGAATGCATTGTATAAAAACCATCATAGGGATGAAGGACCGTGATTCTGTATCCACTGCCTTCAATAACATCACCCCTCTGTAGTTTTCTAATCTGCAACCCCATAAATCCTTGAGGATAAATGAGCCTACCATTATCCCATACCTCTTGAACATTAAAATTCCTTACAAGATGAGATATGCCGCCTGCATGGTCGGATTGTCCGTGGGATAAAATAATTG
Source organism: uncultured bacterium (assembly GCA_937960465.1). Classification (GTDB taxonomy): domain Bacteria; phylum Nitrospirota; class Thermodesulfovibrionia; order Thermodesulfovibrionales; family Dissulfurispiraceae; genus Dissulfurispira. The sequence goes on along the minus strand of CALGPO010000056.1, from coordinate 6,829 downwards.
CATCGATATTTTTGATCCCTCTGTATTTTAAAAACCCGCCTGCATGAAAACCCTTTTTACCAGTATCTATCACAAGAGTCCTCCTATCAGGAAGTTCGACCACTGCAGAATCTCCCTGCCCCACATCAAGATAGGTGATGCCTATTCCCCTATGCTCGAAAAGTTTGACACCTGTATAAAGGATTATCGGAACTATAGCTATAGCAGATGCAATGGTAATAGGTAATAGGTTATAGGTAATAGATGATGTATCTGTTTCTTCTTGCATGCTACCCTCTGCTCGTTGTCTTTTATCCATAACCCATGACCTATTACCTGTAGCCTTAAAAATCATATAAACCAAAATACCGAGATAAAACAAAACAAGCAGTATAGAAGGAAAGGCAGGGATCTTTATGTCTACAAAATTCCACTGCGCCGTGTACTTTATTGCATCAAGAACGAAAATTGTAATCGCATCGATAAACGAAGATAGCGGAAAAACACCAGAAGCAAGAAAAACAAACGAAGACACGAGGGATAAAGGAAGGACAACAAATCCGATAACAGGTGTGATAATAAGATTTGTAATAGGTGATACGAGAGAAAAATAATGGAAATAATAGGCAACAAGCGGTGCGGTTCCGATGGTTGCAGCAAGGGAGATTTTCAGAGCAGCAGAGCAGTAGCGCAGCAGCGCAACGGGCAACAGTTTAACCCGTTCAAACCACTTGAATTGTTTTTCTGCTCTGCTATTCTGCTGCTCTGCTGTGCCATTATTAAGCCTTTCCCCTTCTGTCCTTCCGCTTTTCTGCTCTGTTGCAAGTCCTATGCATAATACAGCGATAAAAGAGAGTTGAAATGAGAGGTCGAGGATTGAATCAGGTTGGATTAAAATTATCACGACTGCTGCAAAAAGCAGGGTATTCAGCCAGAACCCTTTCCGATGAATGAGGAGGCTGGAGAGGAAAAGTATAATCATAATAAAAGACCTTATAGAAGGTATGCTCATGTCCGATATTGCAAGATAGCCGACCATAAATGGAATGCATAGGATTGCAGCAATCTGAGAATGGGTGAGATAAAGCGTCAATCTGACAAGCATATTATACGGCAATGCCTTTACGAGAAATCTGAATAGTCTGAACAAGATAAACAGCAATAAACCGAAATGCGCCCCCGATATGCTCAGTATATGCGCAAGTCCTGTGGCATTAAATGCATCCCTCATCTGCCTTGTCAGCAAACTGCGCTCTCCTGTTGTTATAGACATGAGAAAAGCAGATGATTCCGAAGAAAAATTCCTCTTCATAAAGTCATTGAGCCGTATTCTTAACCTTTTAAAAAATCCGTTAGGATTGCTGCCAACATCCTTGATCTCAACGGCATATCCTGAAAGGAGATTATAGTTGCTTCCTGGATTTAAAGAGTATGCATCCTTATGAATATGCGCTTTGATGAGATATATCCTGTCTGAAAAGAGCACCCTGTTGCTTATTAATCGCAATTCTTTTAAATTCTCCGGATCTTTGATTTCTATTCTCTGGGAAAAGGCTGCCACGCCTTGATATGATTCAGAATACAACGAAACTGCCTCTGAATTTGCCACACCTCGAAGCTCTATAGTTTCACCGGCAATATCAGAAAGAGATGGCGGCTCGACATGTCTCAGCTTTGCATAATAAAAACCCGAAGCGATTAATAGAGCAATAGAGCAGAAGATCAGAAGATCAGCAGTTTTTTTAAGGAATAATTTATTCAATAACTTGCCTTCTGAGCTTCTGCCCTTCTGCTCTATTGCCAGCCAGTAACCAGTAGCCATCAGCCAACAGATAGCAATCAGGATGCTTGTATAAGGAAAAAATCTATGGATATAAAAAAGTGATGTGCCGTAAATGAATGATATGAAATAGTTCATAGGTTATGGGTAATGGGTGATAGGTCATAAATTATGGGTTCTTGATTATATCCTATCGCCTATAACCTATCACCCATTACCCATTTTCTTCTGTATAACTTCTGCTATATCATCTGCTACTGCCTTCGCCATATCCCCATCCTCTGCCTCAACCATAACCCTTATTTTCGGCTCCGTGCCAGAAGGTCTGACAAGAACCCTTCCCCTGTCAGCAAGCTTCCTGGTTGAATTTTCAACAACCCTTGTTATTTCAGGAACCTCTTTAAAATCCTTTTTCCCTGAAACAACAACATTTAAAAGAACCTGCGGATAAAGCTCTATATCCGATGTCAGTTCCGAGATAAGTCTGTTCTTTTTCCTCATGAGATACAAGACCTGTAAGGCAGTAATAGGGCCATCTCCCGTGGTATTGTAATCGAAAAATATGATGTGTCCTGACTGCTCGCCGCCAAGGTTATACCCTCCCCTTTTCATTTCTTCGACAACATATCTGTCCCCTACCTTTGTCCTTATCAGCTTTATCCCCCGTGCCGCCAGATACTTTTCGATACCGAGGTTTGTCATAACCGTTGCCACAACACCATTACCGCTGAGCCTGTCTTCTCTTTTAAGCTCCGATGCCCATATGCCCAGTATCATATCTCCGTCAACAATGCTGCCCTTCTCATCAACGAAAAGCGTTCTGTCTGCATCGCCGTCATGTGCTATCCCGATGTGGGCATTGCGCTCTTTTACTGCCATTGCAGCACATTCCAGATGCAATGAGCCGCAGTTGTCGTTTATATTAATGCCGTCTGGTTTGTCATTTATGGATATTACCTCTGCACCAAGCTCTCTCAAGAGCCATGGCGTGACTTTATAAGCAGCGCCATTGGCAGCATCTACAACTACCTTTAAGCCTTCGAGGTCTATTCCTTTGGGGATCGTTGATTTGATGTACTCTATGTATCTGCCTGCTGCATCATCGAGCCTGTATGCCTTTCCAACCTTTTCATTTGTTGGCCTTTTAGTCGGAAACCTCTCGTCTGCCGTGAGTTGTTCGATCTTTTTTTCCAGATCATCTGATAACTTAAAACCTTCAGATGAGAATATCTTGATGCCGTTATCACCGAATGGATTGTGAGAGGCTGAAATAACGATTCCTGCATCGAGCCTTAATGTGCGTGTTAGAAAGGCAATGCCCGGAGTCGGTATAGGCCCGACAAGGGTAACATTCATTCCCATGGAGCAAATGCCCGATGTTAAGGCACTCTCAATCATATAGCCTGAAAGCCGCGTGTCCTTTCCTATCAGCACCATGTTCCTTCCATGGTCGGTCTTGAGAACAGATGCGATTGCCATGCCTATCCTTAAGACATTTTCAGGGGTCATAGGAGACCTGTTTACCTTGCCCCTTATGCCGTCCGTGCCGAATAATTTCATTTCCCAATCCTCTCTATATTAATTTTCACGGTCACCTCTGATGCCTTTGTCCTTATATTCTTGCCGTTTGTATTAATCCTTACATTCTGTGTCATACCAGAATCCATACCAGTAACATCTATAGCCTCTGTCCGCAACAAAGAAATCCTTGCTATTTCTGTTTTTGCACCCTCTATCTCCATAACAGAAGGACTTACTTCTATGGATTTTATTCCATATCCCTTTTCAGGCGTGCCTACAACATACGCCTTCACAGGCACTGTCTTTGAAGTGGATTCATCAAGGGTCACTCTCACACTGAGAGGTTCGATCCTCTGAACCTTTATTGTTCTCGGAATTATTACATTGTCCTTATCAAAATAGTATACTGCTTCACCTTTTTTTGCATTGGACATGTCAATAACAACCCTTACATCCATAGGCCTTAATGCCTTCAAAAGCCTCTCGTGTCCGCTTATATTGAGACTCACCTCTTTAATGTTCTGTCTCAGGATTTCCAATTCCTTCGGCACATCCTTAAATTCAAGAGGAACATCAATAGCCATCTCGGACTGCCCCCTGTATGTAACAAAAAACCAGAGGGACATGGCAATGGCCACTGACAATATCTTTAAGCCTATATCGCTGAATATCCCTTTTTTCTTCATTTCATATTTTCTCTTTCTTCGATTCCGTAAACAGGTCTGTGAGCATATCCCTCAATGCCCCCATATCTATGTGTGTCTCCAGTTTGCCGTGAATTGCCACAGATATATTGCCTGTCTCCTCGGAGACTATGATAGCGACAGCATCCGTCTCTTCCGTAATGCCAATGCCTGCCCTGTGGCGTGTACCAAGGGACTTGCTCACATCAGTGCCAAGTGTAATAGGCAAAAAACAGCCTGCTGCAACAACCCTGTTTCCACGAATTACAACCGCACCGTCATGTATCGGTGATGTGGGGTGGAATATGCTCAGGAGCAGTTCTTTCGTAACCTTTGCATCAAGGGGCGTTCCTATCTCCACATAATCCTTAAGGCTCACATCCCTTTCAATAACAATCAATGCACCAATCTTTCTGTTCGCTAATCCCACTGCTGCCCTTACTATTTCCTCAAGGGATTTCAACTCTTCTGCAGAGGTAAAACCCTGAAGAAAAGATGATTCTCCCATATGGGCAAGCGCCCTTCTTATTTCCGGCTGGAAAAGGATTATAAGCACTATGACCACCTGTGCCCAGAAGCTCTGGATAATCCAGTCTATTGTATAAAGCTGGAGGTATCTGGAAAAAAAAGAAGCGATCAGGAGGATGCCGAGGCCTGCAAGCATCTGGGCAGCCTTTGTGCCCTTGATGATAAGTAGGATTCTATAAAGGATTATTGAGACAATGACTATATCGAGCAAATCCTGCCATCTAAGCTGCCTCAATAAGTCTAACAATGGCTTCTCCTTATTAAGTGGGATGTAAATTGATATAATATACCATGTTTTATCCCGAATTACGCAATATATGGCAGCAGGTGTGCATCAAAGCCTTTACAAAGTCGTTGTTTTTATGCATATTAGAAGACTATTAACGCCTTTACCTAAAATAGATAGCAATGTAGCCTGTCTGCGTGCAACGCACAGGCAGGTAGGTGACGGATTCAAGAGAATGCCTTATTGTAATATTCTAAAGTGTAAAGTCTTTTCAGCACACCTGCTGCCATATGCTATCAATACTTGCGTAATTCAAGTTTATATAAAATTTAGGATAAACTATAAATATAGAAGTCATTACTTTGATCTTAATGGGAAAAAGGTGTATTATTTTTTAGGGTATCATGATTATCAAATACGATAAAAAACAAGAAAGACTCTGATATGTAACAAATCACTCGTGCGGACGGCGAATCGCAATCGCATAGTTGAATCGTTGAATTTCAAGTCAAAAGAGATGGGATAGCGCTGTAATTACTGATATAATTTTTTTGTGCTATTATAGATTTTATAGAATGTACACTGTGAGGTAAGAAATGAAAGTAAAATTAAAGATGATTTATTGGAAAGGTGAAAAATTCTGGGTAGGAAAACTTCTTGAGCATCCCGAAATAATGACGCAAGGAGAAACGCTGGATGAACTTGAGGAAAACATGAAGGATGCATATATGCTTATGACAATGGAGGATGTTCCTGAGAAACATAAAGTTAAAGAACTCTCCTTCGCTGTATGAAAAGGAAAGACCTGATCAAAAAGTTAAATAATTCCGGCTGTATTCTCATTAGACATGGAAATCGTCACGATTTATACAAAAACCCTGCAACAGGCAAAAAGCAACCTGTCCCAAGACACAACGAAATAGATGAAAACCTTGCAAAACATATAATAAAAGAATTGACATAACAAATCACTCGTGCGGACGGCGAATCGCCACCGCATAGTTGAATTTTGGTATCTCATAGATACTAAAAGAGGAAAATGATGGGGAAAAACAAACAGTCTTATGACAAAATAACGAGGTTGTCCCTATGAATTATTCCATCTGAGTATTTATAGCCTAAAATGGTCTCAATTGCGGAGGTTTTTTTACCTTTTATCTTATCAATATCGTTTGATGAATAATTTACTATGCCTTTGGCAAGCTTATTGCTTGCTGAATCAAGGCAGTTCACCGCATCGCCTGATTCAAAAACTCCCTCTACCCTGATAATTCCTGATGGAAGAAGGCTCTTTCCAGATTTAACGAGCGCGTTCACGGCTCCTTCGTCAAGAACAATAGTCCCCCTCGGCTTTGTCGCATAAGCAATCCATCCCTTTTTAGAGGATATTTTTTTGTATTCGGAATAAACTCTGTTCCCAACTCTTTACCTGCAAGCAGTGAGCTTATTACACCAGACTTTCTGCCGCTTACAATATTAACCCTAATGCCATAAGAATTAGCCCTTTTTGCAGCAAGGAGTTTTGAATACATCCCACCTGTTCCTACAGAGCTACCCTCGCCTCTGGCGATACTTTCAAGTTCATGAGTAATCCTGCTCACGCATTTAATTATTTTAGCGTCCCTGTTTTTTGGGGGTCGGATGAATACAGCCCATCAACATCTGATAAGATAATAAGACGATCAGCATTAATAAGCCCTGATACAAGAGCAGCAAGCCTATCATTGTCGCCAAATTTTCGTTCATGAAGTTTCTTGAATTTATGGCCTTTGCTTCTGAGTTCATAGCAACAATTCATCCGAAAACATGTTTTCCCTTTTTTCCCTTCCTATCGTTGTTTCAGGGCCATGCCCCGGCAGAACCCTTATATTTTCTGGTAATGACATCAATCTCTTGAAAGATTCCTTAAGCTTATTCATATCACCTCCATAGAAATCTGTCCTTCCAACAGAACCTGCAAAAAGGGTATCGCCGGTGATAACAATACCTTCGCCATAAAGGCATATGCCGCCCGGGCTGTGGCCCGGTGTGTGAAATACCTTAAAACTCAAATTGCCTGCCGTAATATCCTCTCCGTCTTTTACCAAAACATCTGGATCAGGCAATGGGTCA
>CALGPO010000055.1 GCA_937960465.1 uncultured bacterium | reverse complement strand
TACAAGCGACAGGAAACCGTATTCATGCAGAATATAAATGTTTTAACAGAGGGTTGAATCCAATGCTGAATACGATATGGTGGTATGAAAATCTTATAAGGTGTCGCAGGCAAAGTCTTTTACGCATGTTAGTCCTTGCTGTAACCTTTGATTTTATACAATTGTAAGGTTAAGAAATATGTAGCTCTATGAGGTTGGGAATTTCTTTTAAAATCTTTAGAAACTCTATTAATTGTGCGTAATCCTTATACCTGAGTGATACCTCCTGTTCGACGATGTTCTGTTCTTTCATGAATTTAATTTTAGCATCTAAAATTTTGATGTTATAGCCATTGATAAATTCCGCTATTTTTAATTCCTCTGATCCCTTTATCTTGATTGTCAGGATGGAATAACGGTTTTTCGGAAGTATATCCTCGATATTTTTAAGGACTGCAAGGTTTACAAGTACGAGAAAAGTTGCAAAGCCGGCTGTAATGTATTCCCCGAATCCCACTGCCATACCGATTGCACTGACCATCCAGAGTGTTGCTGCAGTAGTCAGTCCCCTTATTGATATCCCATGTCTCAATATTGCACCTGCGCCAAGAAAGCCGATACCAACTACAATCTGTGCTGCAATTCTTCCCGGGTCCGTGTATGCGCCGTAAATTTTATAAACATGAACGGAAGCGATAGTAAATAAACATGAACCGAGGCAGACAAGAAGCTGTGTGCGGAAGCCTGCGGTCTGTCCGCCGATCTGCCTTTCGATCCCTATAAGTCCGCCGAGTGCTGCTGCAATTAGGAGTTTAAAAAAGTTTTCCAAAATTACCTCCAAAACAAATGTAAGATTAATTATACTATATTTTCCCTTATGTTGACTTAGCTGAATTTGGGCAAGTATAATCATCAGTTATGGAAGAAACAAATGAACTTATAGAACAGCGATTTAAAAAGCTCGCTGAACTTCGGGATATCAATATTGATCCGTATGACGGACGTTTTGACCCTGAATCAACTGCTGTAGAACTTCATGCAAAACATGGGGATTCCGATAAAGAGTCCTTAGAGTCCAATAATATAAATACCTCTGTTGCCGGCAGGATTATTGCGATGAGGGACTTTGGTAAGGCATCATTTGCCCACATCCAGGATGCAACAGGCAAGATTCAGATATACCTCAAGAAAGATGTCCTCGGCGAGAAGTATTCTCTCATTAAAAAGCTCGACATCGGAGACATCATAGGTGTTAGCGGCAGATTGTTCAGGACACGGACCAATGAGCTTACTATAGAAGTCAATGACTTCGTCTTCCTTAGCAAATCCTTGAGGCCATTACCTGAGAAGTGGCATGGTCTTAAAGATATAGAACTCAGATACAGGCAGAGATATGTTGACCTTATTGTCAATCCCCAAGTAAAGGATGTATTTGCAAAGAGAAGTGCTATTATAAAGGCTATGAGGGATTTCTTCGAGTCCTGCGGCTTTATCGAGGTCGAGACACCCATGATGCATCCCATTCCAGGAGGAGCTGCTGCAAAGCCATTCAGAACGCACCATATAGCCCTTGGTATGGATTTATATCTCAGGATTGCACCGGAGCTTTATCTCAAGAGACTCCTTGTCGGAGGCTACGAGAGGGTTTTCGAGCTTAACAAGAACTTCAGAAATGAAGGCATATCAACAAAGCATAACCCTGAATTTACAATGCTTGAATTCTATATGGCTTACAAGGATTACAACTTCCTGATGTCCTTCACAGAAGAGATATTCTCATACATTGCAAATCGCGTTCTCGGTACACTAAAGGTGCCTTATGGAGATACAGTAATAGACCTCACTCCGCCGTGGCCGAGGATTCCGATGCTCGATGCCCTGAAGCAGAAGGGAGTGCCTGATGATGTGATAACAGACCCTGAAAAGGCGAGGAAATGGGCGGAATCAAGAAAGATAGATATAGACAAAGGAGCCTCCCATGCCAAGGTGCTGGATGAGATATTCAAGGAATTTGTGGAGCCGGAATTGGTGCAGCCCGTATTCATAATCGACTATCCTGTCGAGCTATCTCCACTTGCAAAAAGGAAGAGGGATAATCCTGAGCTTGTGGAGAGGTTCGAGTTATTTATAGCATCGAGGGAAATAGCAAATGCATTTTCTGAGCTGAACGACCCTGTTGATCAGAAGGAGAGGTTTTTAAAACAGGTGGAGGCAAAGAAGAAAGGGGACGAAGAGGCCCACTGGATGGATGAGGACTTTGTAAAGGCGCTGGAGTACGGCATGCCGCCTGCTGCCGGTGAGGGAATAGGCATAGACAGGCTGATCATGCTGCTCACCAACTCCCAATCCATAAGGGATGTAATACTTTTCCCGCAATTAAAACCAGAACAATAAATGAATCTTCCTTATCAACTATTTATCGCCTTAAGGTATCTGAAATCAAAGAAGAAACATAAGGGCATCTCCTTTAATACCCTCATATCAATAAGCGGGGTTGCCGTTGGCGTGATGGCGCTTCTTGTTGTGCTTTCTGTTATGAGCGGTTTCCATGAAGACCTGCAGAAAAAGATACTTGGAGCCAATGCCCACGCAGTAGTTCTCAGTTACAAAGGCGGGATTGAAGATTACAGGTCGGTGATGGAGAAGCTCAGGAATGAGCCCCATATTGTTTCCATGTCGCCCTTTGTCCTCGGACAGGTGATGGTATCTTCGGGAAGAAGGGCACACGGCGTTTTTCTAAGGGGGATAGATCCTTCTTCTGAATTAAAGACCACGGATATTTTGAGGCATATCAAAGAAGGCAGCATAGAAGAAATAATAACAGAGAACAGAGGACAGAAGACAGAAGACAGACCACCGTGGATAGTCCTTGGCAAAGAGCTTGCTTCGATGGTAGGTATTATTGCAGGGGATACAGTTAATCTGATATCTCCTGTTGGTGAAATAGGACCGCTGGGAATGTTGCCGAGGGTAAAACAATTCAGGGTTGCTGCTGTATTTGAGATGGGTATGTTTGAGTATGACACAAACCTTGCTTTCACAGACATAAAATCCGCACAGGAGTTTTTCGGTTACGGCAGCGCTGTCTCCGGAATTCAATTGCGCCTTGACGACATTTACAAGGCGTCTTTAGTCCGTGATTCTGTAAATAAAAAGATCGGTTTCCCTTACTATGCGAGGGACTGGATGCAGATGAACAGGAATTTGTTCTCTGCACTGAAATTGGAGAAGTTTGCGATGTTTATTATATTGATACTTATTGTGCTGGTTGCTTCTTTCAATATAGTCAGCACCCTGATGATGAATGTCATGGAAAAGCAGAAGGAGATAGCCATATTAAAGGCAATGGGTGCAAAAAATCAGGGCATTATGATGGTCTTTATGATTCAGGGATTACTGATAGGGATAATCGGCACAATGATTGGCGTGACAGGAGGGTATATCCTTGGAAAGATTATCAATAATTACGAGATTATAAAGCTCCCTGCAGATGTGTATTACCTGAGCAAACTTCCGGTCAAGATGAAACTTATAGACTTTATTGCTGTATCGTTTTCAGCAATTGCCATAAGTTTTCTTTCAACATTATACCCTTCATACTATGCAGCAAAACTGAATCCTGTCGAGCCATTGAGGTATGAATAAAGGCAGGCAATAGGCGAGAGGCAACATGTGTAAGATTATTAAAAAAATTATCTGCATAATAATAATTGCTCTGGTGTTGTTTGTCGGCATTACCATATGGGGTAAGGGCGGTGATAAATTCAGATGGATTGGCGAAAAAACAGGCGGGATAATCAAGAAGGGTGCGGATAAGCTTGGTGAAAAGGCGGATGAGATTAAAGACAAGACAGAGGCCATAAAAAAGGAGATAAAAGAATGGACTGGCAAAGAAAAACCGGAAGACTCCAGCCAGAAATGAAGACAAAGAATTCAATGAAGGGGGTTTTCACAAGGGGACTGCATCCCCCCTTGTGCGTGAAGAAATGAAAGAGCTTATAAGTGTAGAAGGACTCGAAAAATCATTCTATATGCCTGCTGGAGAGCTGAAGGTCTTAAAAGGAATAGATGCGGTTTTCAATGAAGGAGAGGTAGTCAGCATTGTTGGTGCCTCTGGAGTTGGGAAGAGCACTTTTTTACATGTCCTTGGGACCCTCGATAAACCTACATCTGGGAAAGTAATTTACGAACCTGAAATTAATCCCTTTGATTTAAGCAATGGAGAACTTGCGATTTTTAGAAATAAGGTAATAGGATTCATTTTCCAATTTCATTATCTCCTTCCTGAATTTACTGCCATAGAGAATGTGATGATGCCGGGAATGATAAGTATGGGTTCAAGGTATAAGGAGATATACGAAAAGGCAGAAAAACTATTGGACGAACTTGGTTTATATGCGAGGAAGAACCACAAGCCCGGAGAATTGTCAGGTGGAGAGCAGCAGAGGGTTGCTGTTGCAAGGGCATTATTGCTTGCTCCGAAGGTTGTTCTTGCAGACGAGCCTACAGGCAACCTCGATACAAAGGCGGGAGAAGAACTCTTCAGGTTACTGATGGATATAAATCAAAAGCACGGCATAACTTTTATCATTGTAACTCACAATGAATCCCTGTCAAAGAGATGCCATAGGACACTGGAGATGGTTGATGGGAAACTGCACTGAATAAATAGACTTATTCGCCTTTATTCGGGACACATCCCATATTTCTTGACATTAAACTCGTATTCAAGTGCAAGGGCTCATATTGCAGGCAGGAGAGACGACATCTTGGGCGAAAAGCTTTTTAACGATAATCAGAGGAAAGATTATATAGCATCCAAGTTGAGCGATTTTGTAAGGCAGGCCTGCCTGTGCGTTGCACGCAGACAGGTCTGAATATAGAATCGCTCAATTTAGGTAGCATTTATTAGAGAGAGCATTGCAGAAGAGGAGATAAAACGATTAAAGTATTCCACGAGAACTGGAAGACCATTTGGTAGAGAGGAGTTTATAAAGGGGATGGAAAAGAAACTGAACAAAAGGTTTATACTACAGAGACCTGGCAGACCAAAAAGGTGAAAGAGTTAAATAAAATAGGGGATGTGTCCCTAATTATGAA
>CALGPO010000054.1 GCA_937960465.1 uncultured bacterium | reverse complement strand
ATCCCATAATTTATCAAAATATTCCTCAGCCTCTTTAATGCCGTAATCGCTTATCTCTACATTGAACTCATGCTGATGGGTTAAACCAGAGGATGTGAGATTGCTGCTACCAGTTATAAAGAGGGCATCCCTGGCAACCTGCGTTTGTTCGAGCTTAAAAATATAGAGTTTTGCATGATTGGGCTCGTATGTCTTTCTTATAATAAGGCGGTTGTTCTTTATCAGCTCAATAAAAAACCTTACCTGCTCATAAAACTCTCTGTTATCAAACTGCTCTGTATTTATGGAATTCTTGATGGATGTAAAATACTTATAAAGTCTTTCATCATCAGAGAGTCCCCTTTCGCTGCTATCATGTTCAATTAGTCCATATACTGTCCTGTCAACATTGAGGCCTGCAAGGACCTTTAATATTACATTTGTGTTGTCCTTGAGACCTTTATACAATTCCCTGAGCCCTGAGAAATAAAAAAAACCAACGAGGAATTTAAGTTCCTTACTCTTTGAAAGCAGGTCAAGGAGCCTATTCTTCAGGAGCTTTGTGGGGCTGTTTGTGATAAAGTTCCTCATCTAAATTTTAGATGCAGTGTTTCAAAGGAAATGCAAAAGTATAGCATATGTTGAGGAAAAAATACTTCCGTTCAACGTTCAAACCTCGACGTTGTCCAGCTTTTCAGGAAATCAGTTGCAGCACGACAAAAAGAGATGCTCCTTGCATCTTTGCAGTCGCTTGAAACCCATGTGCTTACAGCGCGCTCTGCTGCTAAAGAAGAATCCGAACTCCGCACCAAAGAATTGGTTATATTTTTGCGCTCAATACACAACGCTTGCGCATATGTAACTGAGAGGGCGGAGCAGTGCCATAGGCAGACCACTATGTATGGCAAAAAAATAAATGCTGTTATATAATAAATTTTATGAAAACTGTTGATACCACAGTTAATATTTCCATGAAATATCCTGTAACTGAAAAAAAACTATCTGAAATTATAAAAACAGGCAAAATAGATACTAAATATTTCGCGCACATCATTGCTTTGTTTACCGATGTCCCTGTGCCCGATTTTATGGTTTTTATTAAAAAATACGGCATAAGTTTGTCTACCGTTAAGAAATTTTACTTTAAGCATATAAAGAAATTTTATTCTAATAACGAATTGGAAAACATCTTTACTTTCAAATAATGAAATCTGCTGACTGGCTTCCACTTTTTAAGCTTGCATTGAAAATCTTAGCCCATGAAAGGATTTTAAAAAGCCAGTGGTCTTTCGGTGGCGGTACTGCTTTGACAACTTACTATAACCACCGAAAAAGCAAAGATATTGATATTTTTATAAGAGATGTTCAGCTTTTAACAAAATTTACGCCAAGATTGAACGACTATGTTGCTGAAAAAGCAGATGACTATACCGAAATGTCAAACTATCTAAAATTAAGGATAAAGCAGCAAGAGATAGATTTTATTGTTGCCCCGCTGTTAACCAAGAATCCCACAATAAAAAAGAATATAGGCAATACCCAGATTTATATTGAGACGCCTGAAGAAATAGTAATCAAAAAAATCTTTTATCGAGCAGATTCCTTTAAGACAAGAGATGTCTTTGATTTGGCAGTTGTTATTAAGCACAAAAGGGACAGCCTTTTAGATAATTTTAATGTTTTTCAGAGTAAAATTAATGCATTGCAAGGCAGGCTGGCTATTGTAAAAAAATTTTATGCCATTGAACTGAATTCCCTTGACATTATAGACCATGAGACTGCTGATAATGCACTAAAAATAGTCCATAAATTTATTAATGAACTGATTCATTAAGACAAAAAATCCTTATTGCTGCAACATGTTATCGTACAAAAAGAAATTTTGTTTTAATCACCCGATCGATTTTTTATATGCTGCTGCCGTATAGAAAACTCCTTTGTTCCGATATTAGAGAAATCAACTATTAAAAATAGCAGTTTCGTAAAAGCAACAAAGATAGTGCAAATACTTTATCAGCTTGTCATAGCAGCTTGAGAGGGCGGATTGCGATAGAATGTTCCACGTGGAACATTAAAGTACCTTCCACTGCTCCGGCAGAAAAAGCCTTTCATATGTCATAAAGGCAAAGCTGTCGGTCATTCCTGCAATAAAATCGCAGACCATTCTGTGCCTGTCCAGCTTTTTCTCAGGAGGGATATCCTTGAAAACCTCGTCTATATGCTCAAGATGATACTCATAGAGTGCTTTTAAGATGCCCTTTGCCTTATTAAACTCTCTTATTATACCTTCGCTCTCATAAACCCTCTCGAAGAGAAAGTCTCTGAGTTTGTAAACAACAAACGATATATCCTCGCTCATAACTATACTTGTAAGACTTGCAGCACTGCTTGCCTTAATAACATCCCGCACCATGGTATCTATGCGCTTTGAATATGTCTCTCCTATGACCTTAATTATCTCCCTTGGCACTTCCGTCCTTTTAACAACTCCTGCCCTTATAGCATCGTCAAGGTCATGGTTCACATAGGCGATAATATCTGATATGCGGACAACCTGCCCTTCAAGGGTTGCAGGTCTGTCTTTAGGACTATCTGATACTATTAAGCCTTTGCCCTTTGAGTGTTTAACAATTCCGTCGCGGACCTCGTATGTGAGGTTGAGTCCCTGCCCATTTTTTTCAAGGAAATCAACAACTCTCAGGCTTTGCTTGTAATGGTCAAAACCTCCTGGGTTAATCTCCCTTAAAATCGCCTCTCCTGCATGTCCAAAAGGTGTGTGTCCCAAATCGTGGCCAAGTGCGATAGCCTCTACAAGGTCTTCATTAAGTCTTAATGCCCTTGCTACTGTCCGGGCTATCTGTGATACCTCGAGCACATGAGTTAGTCTTGTTCTATAATGGTCTCCCTTTGGTGCAAGAAAAACCTGTGTTTTATGCTTTAATCTGCGAAATGCCTTTGAATGGATAATCCTATCCCTGTCCCTCTGAAAACATGTTCTGAAATCATCTTCTTTCTCAGGTCTTGCCCTTCCCCTGCTTTTAGAACTCAGGCATGCATTGGGATGCAGGATCTGTTTTTCTATATCTTCTGTTTGCTCGCGGATAGTCATTGTTCTTTATTGATCTTCCATTCTCCTCTTGCATTTTTTAATCGCTTTCCTTGCAAGTTCATCGCACCGCTCGTTTTCAGGATGGCCGTTGTGGCCTTTTATCCATTTCCATTTGACCTCATGCTGAGAAGAAGCCTTTAAAAGCCTTTCCCATAAATCCCTGTTCAGCACATCCTTTTTCTGTGATGTTTTCCACTTGTTTCTTATCCAGCTTTGAATCCATTCGGTCATACCCTTTACAACATAATTTGAATCTGTCGTTACAATTATCCTGCATGGTTTTTTCAGGGCCTCTAATGCAGAGATAACTGCAAGAAGCTCCATCCTGTTGTTTGTCGTCATCTCGTCGCAACCCGATATTTCCTTTTCTTTTTTGTCTGAGCGCAAAATCGCTCCAAAGCCGCCAACACCAGGGTTTCCGCTGCACGCTCCATCAGCAAAGATTTCTACATGAGGTTTCTGTTCTTTTTGCATATGTTTGCTTTTTACTTAAGGGTCTTCGGCACACCCGTTATCCATGATTATGGATTATGCTTTTTATCTAAGTTGAGCGATTTTGTAAGGCAGGCACTGCTACAAGACCCATCTTTCCGCAGCACCTGCCTTACAAATCTGAATATAGAATCGCTCAATTTAGGTTTTAGTTATTACAGTAATGCCCCTGAAATCCCCTTCACAAGCATATCGGTCTCCTTATCCCTCACTGTCCTCGCATCTATAATTAATGCGTCTTCTTTTATTCTCGCTATTATCGGAGGGTTGCCGTGGCGCAGGCGTTCTTCGAGTTTGTTGACAGATAATTTTTCCGGCTTGATTGCGATAACATAGGTCTTGAATTCTATCTCAGGCAATGCACCTCCGCCTGACTGAGATGAGTCAGCCATCACTTCTATATCTGCAATATCTTCTTTTATTTCCCTTCTTAATCTCAATGCAATTCTCTTTGCCCTATTCTTTATTTCACCAACGTCCTGCAAGAGCATCTTTATTGTAGGGATCCCTTTTTTAGCCTTCTCTTCATCGAGATAATTCATGAGCACTGCCTCGAATGCTGAGAGGGTGAGCTTATCAATTCTCACTGCCCTCATGAGTGGATTTTTACCAATCTTTTCAATGAGTTCTGCCTTTCCAGCAATTACCCCGCCTTGAGGCCCGCCTAACAGCTTGTCACCGCTGAAGGTTACAATACCACATCCAGACTTTACAACCTCCTGAACAGTCGGCTCGATATGAACACCGTAAGGCTTTAGGTCAATAAGGCATCCGCTTCCAAGGTCAAACATGACTGGTATGTTATGTTTTCTTCCAAGTGTTACGAGGTCTCCAATCTCGACCTGTTTTGTAAAACCAATTGTCCTGAAATTGGATTGATGCACTTTTAGCAATAGCGCTGTATTTTCATTTATCGCCTTCTCATAATCATGGAGATGTGTTTTATTAGTTGTTCCTACCTCTCTTAAAATCGCTCCGCTGCTGCTCATCACATCAGGGACTCTGAAAGAGCCTCCTATCTCCACAAGCTCACCACGTGAAACAATAACCTCCTTGCCTTTTGCAAGGGCAATCAGGCATATAAAGACTGCCGCAGCATTATTATTAACTATCAGACTGCTCTCAGCACCTGTAATCTCATTCAATAACCTCTGGATATGAGAATATCTTTTGCCTCTTTCACCTTTCTCAAGGTCATATTCAAGATTGGAATATCCGCAGGCTACTTTTTTTACATTCTCTAATATTTCTTCCGACAATACAGACCTGCCTAAATTAGTATGAATTACAACACCTGTTGCATTAATCACAGGCTTGAGGCTGAAGGAAGAAAGCTTCTCAACCCTGTGCTGAATATCAGGGAGTATGGATTCCGTAGAAATCTCTTTTAATTCATCTCTGAGAATTGCCTGTCTTTTTCCCTCGATAATTTCACGTATAGCCTTAAGGACATACCGCCTCGGGAATGATTCCTGCCATTGCAATCCTTTATCAGACTTAAGAATTTCGTCAACAGACGGCAATGATGCCAAGAGCTTTTGTTTATTCATCCCCCATACTCCTGTCTAATATTTTTTGTTGCCTCTATTTTACCCCTTTATGAAACTCTTTTCAAAGACAATGGGTTTGTATTATTATACATACTCGGTTTTAAACACAAAACAATCTGGAGGATTTATGTTAAAGAGATACCTTTTAGCCCCCGGTCCAACGCCTGTGCCGTCTGAGGTACTGCTTTCGATGGCAATGCCCATAATACACCACAGGTCTCCTGATTTTTTGCCTGTGCTGGATTCGGCAAAGAAAGGGCTTCAGTGGCTCTTTCAGACGAAGAATGATGTGCTCATACTTGCTTCAACAGGAACAGGCGGAATGGTGGGTGCTGTAAATAACTTCTTCAATCCCGGAGAAAAGGCACTCGTAATAAACGGCGGAAAGTTCGGCGAGAGATGGACAAAGATATGTCAGGCTTATGGATTAAAGGTCGAGGAGATAGTTGTTGAATGGGGATATTCAATAAAACCCGATATGGTTGAAGCTGCGTTAAAGAAAGATCCCGATATTAAGGCAGTCTTTGTTCAGGCAACAGAGACATCAACTGGTGTCTATCACGATATCGAGGGGCTCGGAAAAGTAATAAAAAATCATCCTGATACCCTCTTCGTTGTTGATGCAATAAGCGCACTCGTTGCGCAGGACATAAAAACAGACGGGTGGAATATAGATATAATGGTTGGAGGCTCACAGAAGGGATTGATGCTTCCTCCAGGCCTTGCCTTTGTAAGCGTGAGCGAAAAGGCATGGAAAAAAAATGAGACATCAAAGATGCCGAGGTTTTATTTCAATTTTAAGAAGGAGAGAGAGAATCTGGCAAAGAACCAGACAAACTTCACATCGGCAGTTACATTGATAATAGGACTCAATGAAGCAATAAAGATTTTGCAGAAGGAAGGACTTGAAAATGTATTCAAAAGGCATGCAAGGCTCGCCAATGCAACAAGAGAGGCAGTGAAGGCATTAGGTCTCGGTATATATTCCAAAGAATCGCCAAGTAATTCTGTCACTGCTATCGAAATGCCTGATGGAATTGACGGTCAACTGGTCTATAAGACATTGCGTGAAAAATACGGCATCACAGGTGCAGGCGGACAGGACAGGGCAAAAGGCAAAATATTCAGGCTCGCACACCTCGGCTATGCAGACACATTCGATATAATTACGGGTATCGCAGCGCTGGAAATGGTGCTGAAGCAGCTCGGCCATCCGGTTAAATTAGGGACAGGAGTTGCCAGAGCACAGGAATTGTTGATGGAATAATAGCGATGAGCAGCACCGCTCACTCTGTTATGAGGAGCTAAATAAAAAGGAGGTATTTGTTATGAAGGTTCTTGTTAGCGACAACATCTCTTCAAAAGGAGTCGAGATCCTCAAAAAGGCAGGACTCAATGTGGATGTAAAAACAGGACTGAAGCCAGAAGAATTAAAGTCTATCATCGGAGAGTATCATGCGCTTGTCATAAGAAGCGCAACAAAGGTGACAGCAGATGTCATCGATGCTGCAAAAAACCTCAAGGTAATAGGCCGTGCTGGTTCTGGTCTCGATAATGTGGACAAGGCCGCTGCTTCAAAGAGGGGCATTGTGGTCATGAATACACCGGGCGGAAACACAATAACAACTGCAGAGCATACCATTGCCATGATGTTTGCTGTTGCCAGAAAGATACCTCAGGCAAATGCCTCCATGGCTAAAGGGCAGTGGGAGAAAAAGAAGTTCATGGGCATAGAGCTTTTCAATAAGACCCTTGGTATCATTGGCCTCGGAAACATAGGTGGAGAGGTTGCAAAAAGGGCTCAGGGGCTCGGAATGAATGTGATTGCCTACGACCCTTTTTTGAGCGAAGAAAAGGCAAAAAAAATGGGCATCAGGAAAATGGAGATCGCAGAACTTATAAAACAGGCTGACTTCATAACTATACATACTCCTCTAACAGCAGAGACCAAGAATCTTATAAATACAAAGACAATAAAAATCATGAAGGATGGTGTCTATATCATAAACTGTGCAAGAGGCGGCATCGTAAATGAGAAAGACATCTACGATGCCCTCGAAAACGGAAAGGTTGCAGGCGTTGCACTTGATGTCTTTGAAAAGGAGCCGCCGGAAAATAATCCATTGGTCGGGCACGAAAAGGTTGTCTGCACACCGCACCTCGGAGCTTCAACTCAAGAAGCGCAGGAAAATGTGGCAATAGCAGTTGCCGAGCAGATTGCGGATTATCTTATTCATGGAACCATCCGAAATGCTGTAAACTTCCCATCCATACCAGCAGATCAGGTGGCTGTTTTACAGCCTTACATAACGCTTTCTGAGAAGATAGGAAGTTTTGCGTCCCAGATATTCGACGGCGGAATAACAGAGATCACCCTTGAATACAGGGGCGATGCATCTGAATTAAACATATCTCCGGTAACCATTGCTGCCCTCAAGGGATTACTAACGCCGATACTGGAAGAAACGGTAAATTTTGTAAACGCACCGTTTATAGCAAAAGAGCGGGGAATAGAGGTGAAAGAGACAAAGAGCACAGATGCAGGAGACTACCAGAGCGCAATAACAATGAGAATCATATCCCCTAAAAAGTCTTTGTCAGTCACTGGGACACTCTTCAGCAGGCGGGATCCGAGGATTGTTAAGATAGATGACTTTACGGTTGAGATAGTCCCGGAAGGCAATATGCTCTTTATGTATAACAATGACAAGCCGGCAGTTATAGGCAATATCGGAATGCTTTTAGGAAAAAATAATATAAATATCGCCAGAATGCATTTTGGCAGGGAAAAGGCAGGAGGAAGAGCTATTTCAGTCGTGAATATCGATTCCCCTGTATCAGAAAAAATCTTGGAGGAGATAAAGAATCTCCCCAATATCCTTGATGTCAAGGTGATAAATCTATAAAAAGGTTAAGGTTGAGGCTGAGGTTAAGGTAAAGATGTCTTCCTTAACCTTGACCTTAGCCTTAGCCTGATATTTTGCGAGGTAAGACTAATGTCTACAGTGGTTGTTGTCGGTACCCAGTGGGGTGATGAAGGAAAGGGGAAGATAGTCGATTTCCTCACAGAAAAGGCTGCGGTGGTTGCGCGTTATCAGGGCGGCAACAATGCAGGACATACAGTTGTCATAAATGATGAAAAATATATACTCCACCTGATTCCATCAGGAATCCTCCATAAAGGGAAGAAATGCATTATCGGCAACGGTGTTGTTATAGCCCCTGATGCATTAATTTCAGAGATAGACGGGCTCAAGGAAAGGGGAATCGATACAGACGGCAATCTCTTGATCTCTAAAAATGCCCATGTAATAATGCCGTATCACACAGCCATCGAAAAGGAAAATGAAAATAAAAAAGGCAATAAAAGGATCGGGACAACAGGCAGGGGAATAGGCCCATCTTATACCGATAAGGCCGCAAGGCACGGCATCAGGATGATAGATTTATTAACTCCTAATGTATTTAAGGAAAAGCTTTCTGCGAATTTAACAACAATCAATTTCCTGCTCGAAAATTTCTATAAGACCGCTCCGCTAAAAGCAGATGAGATATATGATGAGTATATGAAGTACGCTGAAAGACTTTCCAAATATATTGCAGATACTGATGTGATAATAAACAGCAAAATAGATTCAGGAGAAAATGTCCTCTTCGAGGGTGCGCAGGGAACGCTTCTGGATATAGACCATGGGACATATCCGTTTGTCACATCTTCAAATACCATAGCAGGCGGTGCATGCACAGGTTTGGGTGTAGGCCCTACGAAGATAAACAGGGTATTGGGCATAGTAAAGGCTTATACCACAAGGGTTGGGGAAGGTCCATTCCCGACAGAATTAAAGAATGAGATTGGAGAGTCCATAAGACAGAAGGGCGGAGAGTTCGGAGCAACAACTGGAAGGCCAAGGAGATGTGGCTGGCTCGATATGGTGATATTAAAGTATGCAATCCGAATTAACGGTCTCACCGGCATTGCGCTAACAAAAATGGACATCCTCGATGGGATGGATAAGCTTAAAATATGCGTTGGCTATAAACACAACGGAAGATTGTACGAAGAATTCCCAAAAGAGACAGAAGTCCTCGAAAATTGTGAGCCTGTTTACGAAGAAGTTGAAGGATGGAAGGAGAGCACCCTCGGAATAAAGGAGTTCGATAATCTGCCTGCAAATGCAAAGAGGTATATCAAGAAAATAGAGGAGATGTTAAAAACAGAAATACAGATTATCTCCACAGGACAGAAAAGAGATGAGATAATAGTATTGAAGGAGCAATTTTAACCTAATTGAGCGATTCTGTATTCAGGCCTGTCTGCGTGCAACGCACAGGCAGGCCTGCCTTACAAAATCGCTCAACCTATGTTTAAAATACCAAAATCCGGCAGCGATAAGAATAGGGACCCTCTGTTAATGAAATATCTCGGCAAATTATTAAACCTGCTTTTCCCCTCAAAATGTCCTGTCTGCGGAAACAAGTCGGATGATCATCTCTATAATCCATTCTGTACAAAGTGCTGGATAGGAATTGAAAAATATTCAGGGCCAGCCTGCAGCATATGCGGAATACCGACAGTATCGCCTCTTACAATAACCTGCGAGTCATGCCTGAAAGCAAAGCCCCCATTTTCAAAAGTTCTATATTACGGCATTTACGATGGAGCATTGAAAGAAGCCATTCATCTGCTGAAATTCAACGGCGTAAAAAGACTCTCAAAACCTCTAAGTTTAATGCTCTCTGAGTTGCCAATTCCAAGGGCAGATGGAATTATCCCAGTCCCATTGCACCATAAAAGGCTTCATCAAAGGGAATTCAACCAGACCGCATCCATCAGCCAGCATCTGTCAAAAAATTTGAAAATCCCATTAATGCTAAATGTCCTGAAAAAAACTAAAGAAACACCTCCACAAACAGATGTTACAGGAAAGGAAAGGCTTAAAAACTTAAAAGGTGCCTTCAGGGCATATGGGGAAATAAATGGCATGGATTTATTATTAATTGACGATGTGATAACCTCCAGCGCTACTGTAAGAGAATGTGCAAAGACATTAATAAAAGCAGGCGCAAAGAGTGTTACTGTTGTTGCTTTAGCACGATCAATGCCGAAACAGAATACTTGAAAAGATTGGCTCTTAATTGGTATATTGATAGGACGCCGAAGTGGTGGAACTGGTAGACACGCACGTTTGAGGGGCGTGTGGAGCAATCCATGCGGGTTCGAGTCCCGCCTTCGGCACCATCTTTCACCCTCTTGAACTATTTAAACTATTTAAACCATTTGAACTGCTTAAACGATTTGAACTATTTGAACTATTTGAACTAATACTTATCTTCAGCCCACATATCTATGGTAAATTTCAAGACCTTGTTTCTGCCCCTTTCCTTTGCCTTATAGAGGGCTACATCAGCGAACTTTATTGCCTCCCAGAAATTTTGCGTATCAGTCGGGAATTCGCTGACGCCTATGCTGATGGTCTTCTGTATAAATCCGCCTGCTATCTTGACCTTTGACTCCTCTATCCTCTCCCTTATCTTCTCTGCTACCACAAAAGAATCTCCAGGCTTTGTATCGATAAGCAATACCAGAAACTCCTCCCCTCCAAAACGAATAACAAGGTCAGATGTCCTTACGTTCTTCCTTATATTGCTTGCAGCCTCCCTCAGCACCATATCTCCCACATCGTGGCCATAAACATCGTTAGTCTGCTTGAAGAAATCAAGATCGCACATCAAAAGACCGAGGGTCGTTCCCCTTCTCAGAACACCAGCAACTATGTTCTCAAAGCTCTCTTCGAGGAATCTTCTGTTGTAGAGACCTGTCAATGCGTCTTTGAATGCCGATTCCTTCAATGTCTTCATAAGGCGCTTTGCCTCAAGGACAGGCTGGGCATCTGCGATGTACTGCTTTGCCCTGCTTATCTTCTTCTTTATATCGTCTATATCGCATACCCCTCGTTTACCGCAGACAAACTGAACAACTCCGCCAACATTGCCCCCAATCATTATGGGAATGCAGTAGTGAATATCATTTACACCCTCTGTGTAATACTTGCATATATTAGGATAATCTGCTGATGAAACCATGTGTCCTGTCCTCTTTACCCTGCATAATTCACAATCCAGTTGAATATCCCTTTTACAATGCAATTCAATACCCTCTGCCTCTGGCGGATACACTATCTTCATATTATTTTTACTGCTCGAGGCCTCATATATAACACAATTGTCAAATCCAAGGTCATCTATGAATATCTTTCCGAGTCGCATATAAATGTCTTCAGTGCTTTCATCCTCTTCAATGACCTTTTTGAAAGAGGTTACATGCTCTATGGTGTCCATAAGCTTATTGAATTCTGTGGAGAGTTGGCCGAGTTCATCCTTTGAGGTCACATCAAGCTTTTTAGTAAGGTCTATCTCTCCTGCTGAAAGCGCCTTTATCTGGGTTATTATCGCCTTAATGGGCTTTGCCAGAGCGCGCGATATAAGCAGGCCGAAGACTCCTGAAAGCATAAACGCGATTAAAAATGCCACTCCCATTAAAAGGATCGAGATAACAAGCCTGGTTTTTATCATATTCGAAAATTTTGCCCACTCTTTGCCTACAGATATGGCATAATCACTCAATGCGGTTACTGCATCGCGGGTAAGAATATCGCATTGGAATATCTCTTCCTCTAATTTAAGCCTCGTAACGGATGGCGATTGTTTTATCTGCAAGATACGCTCTGCAATGTCCTCTATCTCTTTTATCTTTTGTATTACGTCTGCGATATGTTTCCTGTCTGCATCGTCTTTAACCGGCAAAACAGAAAAGGGCTTGTGAATCTGACCAGTTGCGCGTACATGGTCAGCTATCTGTCCGCCTTTTAAAAGCGCATCCAGATAAGAGCGTGAATCGCTCAATGTACCTTTCACTCTTCTATAATTGGCGTTTATAAAGTCTTTGTCATGATGTATGACTATGTTATGCATTGAAATGTTTGCGCCCCTTAGTTTTCTAATTACAATATTCACGGTTCTTTCCTGTGGCACGATAACATCTACCATATGCTTGGACTTGTTGTTTATCTCGAAAAGCGACACCAGCCCTATGGCAGCGATAATTATAAGCCAGAAAAGGGCGCCTGATGAGAAGAGGATAAATTTATTGCGTATAGGCAGGTCAGTGAAGGTCAAAATATTTATAATTTTTTTAGCTATATCTTTCATACTTTTGCTTAATGATTATACCCATGTCCAAAAAAGTAATCAAGATTTTTTTGAATTGATGTATACTAATTCATTATGCCTTTATTCGGCGAATTATTCCTTAGCGAAATTATTAAAAAGCCCGTATTTGACCCAAAGGGAGAGATTACCGGAAGGGTTAGGGATATTGCTGTTGTCAAAGGGGATCCACTTCCAAAGGTGTCTGCAATTATTGTGGAGAAAAAAAATCAGTTGTTCAGGATCAGTTGGGAGCAGGTCAATCTGTTTAATAAAAGAATAATCTCCACATATTTGACCGCTTCTCTTATAGAGCCTTACACCCTCAACGAAGAAGACCTCCTCGCTGTCAGGGATATACTGGACAAACAGATAGTGGATGCTAACGGGGCAAAGGTTGTGCGGGTGAATGACATCAAGCTCGAAGGCTATGACGGAGAGGCAATACTGATAGCCGTTGATGTGGGGATGAGAGGAATATTGCGGAGGCTCGGCGTAGAGAGGGGAAGCGAGGGATTTCTTAAGATATTCCAGACGCAAATGCCGTATAACCTGATAAGCTGGAACTACCCCCAGCCTCTAAAACCTAAGCTGGAGACCATAGCACTTACCGTGCCGAGACAGATGGTATCAGAGCTTCACCCTGCAGACATTGCAGAAATAATCAGTCAGGTATCGAGGGATGAAGGCGCCCATCTTTTTAAAGACCTCGACTTAGAAACCGCAGCTGAGGCATTGTCAGAATTAAAGCCAGAAATGCAGGCAGATATAATAAATGCCATGGATGCTGAAAAGGCTGCAGATATCATAGAGGAGATGCCACCTGACGAGGCTGCCGATGTTCTAAGCGATCTTCCTGCAGAAAAGGCAAAGGAGATCCTTGAGCATATAGAGAAAGAAGAGGCCGAAGACATACAGGAACTGCTTGGCCATGAAGAGGATACTGCAGGCGGCTTGATGACCAATGAGTTTATCGCATATTCCCCCAATATAACCATAAAAGATGCCATCGAAGGCTTTAGAAAGGATGCTGAAGAAATAGAGACCGTTTACTACATTTATGTTGTAGATGAGAACGAAAAACTCATCGGTGCCACTTCTCTGAGAGAGTTATTGTTAGCAGAGCCGGATGTACAGCTTTCCGAAATCATGGAGACCAAGCTCAAGACCGTTACGCCAGAAGAAGACGAGATGGTGGTAGCTGAAATTATCTCGAAATATAATTTAGTTGCCCTTCCGGTAGTTGACAACGAAGGAATCCTCCTCGGCATTGTCACCATAGATGATATTATAGACAGGATACTTCCTCCTGCTGCGAAGAGGAAGCGGAGGAGAGTGTAACCTTGTGGAGAAAATTTCTTTTATTCCTATCTGTAATGGGCCCCGGGATCATCACAGCCAATATAGATAACGATGCGAGCGGCATAACAACATACTCTGTTGCAGGGGCGCGTTTCGGCTATGGGCTGCTGTGGACGCTCATACCCACAACCATCGCCCTTGTTGTTATACAGGAGATGGTTGCACGCATGGGCGTCATAACAGGAAAAGGCCTTGCTGACCTTATAAGGGAGAATTATGGCGTAAAGACAACATTCTACATAATGCTTGGTCTTCTTATTGCAAATTTTGGAACCACTGTCGCCAACTTTGCAGGATGGGCAGCAAGTATGGAAATAATGGGAATAAGCAAGTATATAATGGTTCCCTTTGGCGCCGTTTCCATATGGATGCTTGTCACAAAAGGAAGTTACAGGTTCATAGAGAAAATCTTGCTGTTCGCATGCCTTATATATTTCGGCTATGTGGTATCCGGCATCATTGCAAAACCAGAATGGAATATCGTGATAAAAAACACCTTGGCCCCTCAGATAAAATGGGATTCACAGTACATAATACTGAGCATAGCAATTATAGGAACAACCATAACGCCGTGGATGCAGTTTTATCTCCAGTCATCCATTGCAGAAAAGGGAATCAAAAAGGAAGACTACAAGGCATCGAGACTTGATGTAATCATAGGCTGTTCAATAACGGATATTATCAGCTTCTTTATAATCGTGACCTGCGGTACGCTATTATTTCCCAACGGCATCAGGATAAACGAGGCATCAGAGGCAGCTCTTGCCCTTAAACCCCTTGCCGGGGACTATGCGTCCCTGATATTCGCCGTGAGTCTTGCAAATGCATCACTCCTCGGCGCAATAATAGTCCCCCTTGCAACAGCATATTATATATGTGAGGCCATGGGATGGGAGGCAGGGATTAATAAGACCTTCAAAGACGCCCCTCAGTTTATGTGGATTTATACATTGACAATCGCCCTGTCTGCAATAGTCATACTGATTCCTGGCGCTCCGCTTGTTCTTCTTATGGTGCTTTCATCCGTCGTCAATGGTCTGTTATTGCCCTTTGTCCTTGTATACGCCATTTTGCTTATAAACAACAAAACGCTCATGGGAGAATATGTGAATCCTAAAGGTTATAACTATATATCATGGGGAACCGTGGTTGTGATCATTTGTCTTACTGCATTTCTAATTGTTACAACAATAATACCGTCGGGAGGAAAGGTTTGATGGCAGGAGATATGGTAAAAACCATAGAATGGAAAAATGACGCTGTCATAATGCTTGATCAGAGCAAATTACCGCTTGAGGTAGAGTTTATCAAATGCACCGATTACCAGATGGTTGCAGAAGGGATAAAAAAGCTCTGGATAAGGGGCGCTCCCGCAATCGGTATAGCTGCAGCCATGGGCATTGCGCTTGGGGCATTGGAAATAAGGGCTGGCAGTTATGACGATTTTATGGAGAGGCTTGAGCCCATCATGCAGACAATGCTCTCTACAAGACCCACAGCAGTAAACATAAAATGGGCAGTCGAAAGGATAAAGAAACTACTTTCAACAAAAAGAGATGAATCCGTCAGCAGCTTAAAGAAGATTCTTATTGATGAGGCAAAAAAGATCCTCGAAGAAGATATCGAGACAAATAAAGCGATAGGCAAATGTGGTGCGGAATTCATAAAAGATGGAGATACAATACTCACCCACTGCAATGCAGGCAGCCTTGCCACAGGAGGTTACGGCACAGCAACAGCGCCCATGCTCATAGCAAAAGAGCAGGGCAAGAATATACAGGTAATTGCTGATGAAACGAGGCCGGTATTGCAGGGAGCGAGGCTGACCTCATGGGAGCTTATGCAGGCAGGCATTCCCGTAACATTGATAACAGACAATACTGCAGGCGCTTTGATGAAAAAGGGAATGATTGACCTCGCCATTGTAGGAACAGACAGGACAACGAGGAACGGTGATGTGGCAAATAAGATTGGGACATATACCGTTGCTGTGCTTTGCAAAGAGCACAATATACCGTTTTATGTTGCAGCACCTATAAGCAGCATAGACTTCAACATGAACTCTGGGGAACTCATTCCCATCGAGGAGCGTCATTCCGAAGAGGTAACTACAATCTGGGGGAACAGGGTTGCACCCGAAGGAGTGAATGTAATAAACTTAGCCTTTGATGTTACGCCGGCGAAATATGTTACCGCCTTTTTTACTGAAAAAGGGGCATTCAGACCGCAGGACATTAAAAAAATAATGAGAGAGGATGTGGATATTGAATCCATAAAGATACGGTGATGGATGTAAAAAACATATTTGCTGATTATTCGAAAGAATTGAAGATAGTAGACCATGAACTGCTTGGGATATTCAAAAGCAATGTATTTCTAATACCCATGGTAGGGCAGCATATTCTCGGCAGCGGAGGAAAGAGAATAAGACCGATCTTCTTGCTGCTTAGTGCCGACCTTTGCGGCTATAAAGGACAAAATCGCACGCTGCTTGCAGCAATCATAGAAGCAATCCACACTGCCTCTTTATTGCATGACGATGTAATAGACGGTGCTGAAACGAGAAGAGGCAGGCCGACAGCGCACTCCATCTGGGGGAATCAGGTCGTAATACTTACAGGAGATTTTCTTTATTCAAATGCGCTGAAGCTTGCAGTTGCACAAAAAAACCAGAAGATAATGGAGGCGCTGTCAGAGGCCACAACACGGATGACAGAAGGCGAAATACTCCAACTCCACAAAATAGGAGACCCTGATATAACAAGGGATGAATATTTTGAGATAATATCTGCAAAGACCGGTGTTTTAATATCAGCAGCATGCAGAATAGCCGGAATACTCGCAAACCAGCCAGAAGAAAAAGAAATGGCGCTTTCGAGATTCGGGATGAAGACAGGTATTGCATTTCAGCTTGCAGACGATGTGCTCGATTATGTGGCTGAACAGAAGGATCTCGGTAAAAGACTGGGCAAAGACCTCGAAGAAGGAAAGATTACCATGCCGCTGATATATCTTCTGAAAATCGCATCGGAACAGGAAAGGATTGAGATAAGAGAAATAATAAAGGGGCAAGGGTCAAAGGGCAATGGTCAAGCCAGCAACAACGGATTGAACAGGATACTGGAATTATTCTCAAAATACAATGCAATAGAAGAGTCCTTAAAAGTAGCCCGCTCTCTCGTGGATGAGGCAAAATCAGAATTGAATGTTTTTCCTGCCTCCAGAGAGAAAGATGCCCTCCTAATAATGGCCGAGTATGCAATGCAGAGGGAAAAGTGAAAATGCATCCTTACGCAGAGCTTGCCAGAAAGGCCGTCGAGGAGTATGTGAAAAATAGAAATGTCCTCTCCTGTCCAAAAGAACTACCGTCTGAGATGCAGAAAAGGGCAGGGGTCTTTGTGTCATTAAAGAAGCACGGAGAATTGAGGGGATGCATTGGCACATTTCTGCCATGCGAGGAAAATATCTATAAAGAGATCGTGAGAAACGCTATTGCCGCTGCCACAGAAGATCCTCGATTTTATCCTGTACAGGAAGACGAACTCAATGATATAACCTATTCCGTAGACGTATTGTCAGAGCCTGAAAAGATAAGCGATATTTCAGAGCTCGACCCAAAGAGGTATGGTATAATCGTTACGAAAGGATACAAAAAAGGGCTTTTGCTGCCTGACCTCGAGGGAGTGAATACCGTCGAGGAACAGTTGATGATTACAAAGATGAAGGCAGGCATAAGCCCATCGGATAAAGATGTGGAAATATTAAGATTCACTGTTGAGAGGTATAAGTAAAGGCTTATGGCAAAGTATAAAGTGCTGGTTGTTGATGACATGGCCTCTGTTCGGAAGTTCATAAAATTCGGACTCGAAAAAAACCATCCTAATGTAGAGATTTTTGAAGCAAGCAATGGTAAGGAAGCACAAAACTTTTTGGAGACAAGCAAATTTGACCTTGTTTTATGCGACTGGGAAATGCCATTTATGAACGGGCATGAATTATTGACCTGGATAAGAAACCATCCTACCCTGAAAAGCCTACCGTTTATCATGGTAACAGCCAAGAGTGAAAAAGATAATGTTATACAGGCCTTGCAGGCAGGTGTAAACGGCTATATCATAAAACCCTTTACCATAGAGGGGCTGATACAAAAAATGGGAGAGGTTAATAAGAAATTTGACAGAAGGCAATATGAACGCGTTGATTTAGATGGAGAAGTTACTTTGCAGTTTGGAGAGCGTGTCTCAAGGGGAAATATTCTGGACTTAAGCATGGGCGGCCTTTTATGCAATCTCCACAGAAACAGCCCCATCCCTACGATACTTGAGAAGTTATTGTGCGATATAAAGATAGATAACAACCGTAAAGTATTAGGCATAGAGGGATTTGTTGTCAGGGTTCAGGCTGCAGAAGCCTTTATTGATGCTGAATATATTAAAGTAGCAGTTAAATTTCTGGGCCTCAGCGATAAAAAGGTAAAAGAACTTAAAGACCTGCTGACTTCTCTATCGCAGGCATAGATTATTTTTTCCTCTTAAATTCTCCGCTTTTTCCGCCTCTCTTTTCCATAAGCATTATGTCCGAAATAACCATCTCCTTATCCACAGCCTTGCACATATCGTAAATTGTAAGCGCAGCAACAGATGCAGATGTAAGCGCCTCCATCTCAACGCCTGTTTGTCCTACAATCCTTACAACTGCTTTTATGTCCACCTTATTTTTCTCCTCATCAATATCAAAATCGATATTCACTGATGTTATATTCAAAGGATGACACATGGGTATTAACCCCGATGTCTTCTTTGCAGCCATAATCCCTGCAACCCTTGCAACTCCAAGCACATCCCCCTTTGAAATCTGCCTGTCCTTTATAAGTTTTATGGTTTCAGGCTTCATGCAAACAGAGCCTACGGCTATAGCCTCGCGTTTGGTCAAAGGCTTTTCTGAAACATCAACCATCCTCGCCTTGCCCTCATCGTCAAAATGTGTAAGCTTCATAAATCCTCCATAAGTTTTTTTAAGGCGACCAAGCTGGGCAGGTTGCCTTAAGCCCTTTTGGTGTGATTCTCTTTTGGTCTTCTCCATTAGACCTCATTAGATATATTCCCTTTGAACCGTCTCTGTCAGAGGTAAATGCTATATATCTTCCGTCAGGTGAAAATGAAGGCTCTTCATTGTTTCCTTTGTCAGTTAATTGCATCACTCCTGTCCCGTCAGGCTTCATAATAAATATCTGATTCTTTCCACTTATCATCCTCACAAATGCAATCCTGTCACCCCTTGGCGACCATACTGGTGATGTATTGTATGCCCCCTCAAAGGTAAGCCTTCTTATTCCACTGCCATCTTTGTCTGCAATATATACCTGCGGGCTTCCAGACCTGTTGGATACAAACAGGACATTATTCCCATCAGGAGAAACAGCAGGCGATACGTCAATCCAGGGGGATGATATAAGTTTCCATCCCTTCATACTTAAAGTATCTCCTATATGAATATTCGATTTTCCATCCTTTGATGATGAAAACACAAACTCTTTATTATTAGGGAAAAAATTTCCTGCCATATTCAACCCGTTCAGTCTTACAATATTTCTTTCCCTCATTTCGTTCATATCGAGAAGATAAATATCCCAGCTTCTATTTCGTTCGGCAGAATAAATCATCTTTGTTCCGTCAGAAGACCATCGCGGAGATAGCAATATTCCTCCAGTTATACCAAGCCCGTGCATACGATGTCCGTCCCAGTCCATTAAATAAAGTTCTTTTTTGCCCTCTCTTTCTCCTACAAATGCTATCTTTGTCCTGAATATTCCCTGCTGCCCTGTAAGAGTTTTATATATATCATTGGCTATAGAGTGGGAAATGGGTCTCAACAGTTCTGCAGGGGCGGAGTATTCTTTTTTTAATATCTCCCTCCCTTCTGAAACATCATAGGCAGAGACAACAACGTTTAAATCTTTACCTCTCACGACCATTCCCTTAACAACCAGTTCAACACCAAGCCCCTTCCAGTTGTTTGGATTAAAAGGCTGCTCAGGCCTTTCTATATGGGCAGCTTCATCGATGCAGTCAAAGAGCCCTGTGAAGGTCAAGTCATTTTTTACAATATCGGATATTTCACTTCCACCAATAAAACCCTGAATAGCAATGGGCAGTTTTCTAACAGCAGGAGAAGTTATATCAATATAGACCTTCTCAGCATAAGCAGTGAATAGTGAATAGTGAATAGTGAACAGTAAAATAAGCGCAATAACGCAGCAGTGCAATAAGCAACGGTTTGAACCGTTTAAACCGTTTGAACTGTTTAAGCCATTTTGTTGCTCCTTCATGGTCTGAATCTCACCCCAATCTCCATCTCCTGCGGCGGAGGAGGCAATGGACTTGCCTTGCTTATTGCCCTTAATGCAGAACGGTCAAACAACGCATTGCCTGAACTTTGTTCCATTCTGCCAATTGTCACGCTTCCATCCCTTGCTATTTTGATTGTGATTATTGCAAGCAAATCCTTGTCAATGCTTTCAGGGAATATCCACTGCTGCCTTATTTTATTCATAACCACCGAATAATAGTCGCCTCCGTAGTTCTGATTTCCGGCTGTTGAGCCTTCAGTCTGTACCTCTGACCTCTGACTTCTGACTCCTGATTTTATTCCCCCAATATCCACCATTTTCCTGAGTACCGCCAGTTTTTCTATCCTTTTCTTGGCCTGAAGCGCCTCTATCCGTTCTTTAACTGTCATTTCATCCTTTTTTGAAATATCTTTTAATTTAGGTGATGCATCCATGCTTTGAGTTTTAGGTTTTACATCTTGAGGCCTCGAATCCTGGACTTCTGCTTCGGATTGTGGGCTGCTGACTGCTGACTGCTGACTGCTAACTGCTGCGATGTCCACGATTGTTACTATATATGCCGGGGGTATTTTGTATAAACCCGATTGCCTTGCAATAACAAATGCAGCAGCCACTATCAAGACATGTAAAAAAACGGAAAAGGTAAAGGCACTATAAATGCCTGAAGTCTTCATGTCCCAAAGTTATGGTAGGGTAGTCTTAGGCTCGGTTATCATGCCTAATTTCTCTATCCCCGCCTCCTTTATCTCTCCCATGACCTCGACCACCAATCCATAAGGCACATCCTTGTCTGCCTTAAGAAAGACGTTTGGATTGAGCTTGCTAATTGCAGAGAGCTTTTTTACCATATCGTTCATAGATACGGGATTGTCGTTCATAAAAATGCTCCCGCTCCTTTTTATAACAATGGTAATCCTCTCCTCAGGAGGCAGATCCTTTCCCTTTGCCTTTGGAAGGTTCACATCAACTCCCTGCTGGAGCAACGGGGCAGTGACCATGAATATGACAAGGAGAACGAGCATTACGTCAACAAGGGGAGTAACATTTATCTCGGAAAGAACTGTCCTATGTCTTGCAGGTCTGAATGCCATTATCAGCTCTTCAGGATATAATCAACAAGCTCTTCTGAAAAGTCTTCCATCTCTATTATCATCCGGTTCGCCCTACTGAGGTAATAGTTATATGCAATAACCGCTGGTATGGCTGCAGCAAGACCTATGGCAGTTGCTATAAGAGCCTCTGCTATGCCGGGTGCAACCACTGCGAGAGATGCTGATCCGGCAGCACCAATCCCCCTGAAGGAATTCATTATGCCCCAGACAGTTCCGAAAAGGCCAATGAACGGTGTCGATGATCCTGTTGTAGCAAGGAAATTCAGATACCTCTCAAGCCTTGCTGACTCAAGAGCGCTGTATCTTTTGAGCATTCGTTTGAGCTCATCCCTGTCTGTATAGGTCTTCTCCGAATAAACAGACCTGAATAAATTTGCCAGTGGGCTCACAGAGAATTTCTTTGAAGATGAAAAGAGTTCCTTCGGGTTCTGCGTTGCCTCATATATTCTCAGGAAATTGTATGTTTCCTTGTCAGCATTGGTGAAGTGGCGCCACTTCTGGAAAATTATTGTCCATGACACGACAGAGAAGAAGAAAAGGATTGCAAGGACTATTTTTACTATAGCTCCTGCCTGAAGGATTAATTGAATTGCCGAATGTTCCATGAGCCTCCCAAATTTTTTAACTTTAAATAATATCCATATAAAATGTCAAATCCCATTTGATTTTTTTGCCTTGTGTAGGTTATTTTTCAATAATGGACTTTACAAAAATTATCAATTCCTTCAGAAACAAAAAAATATTAATCATCGGAGACCTGATCCTCGACCGTTTCATCTACGGGAAAGTGGACAGGATTTCCCCTGAAGCACCTGTGCCCGTGGTTGATGTGGTGAGCGAATCGTTCCTCCTTGGCGGTGCTGCAAATGTCGCAAACAATATTATAGCACTTGGCGGAAATGTATCCATTGCAGGAATAGTCGGAAAAGACACTGCAGGAAGGATACTGAAGGAATTGTTTGAGGAGAGAAACATAAACACAGAAGGAATAATCGAGGACAAGAGGCCGACCACAGTAAAGACGAGGGTTATTGCCCATCATCAACAGGTAGTTAGATTTGACAAGGAAGACAGGAAAAGGCTCGATGGCAAAAATCTAATACATCTTACAAACTATATTAAGAAGGCGTTAAGTGATCACGATGCTGTAATTATTTCAGATTATAAAAAGGGCGTTATATCCTCATCGCTCATAGAAACAGTAGTAAAATACGCAAGACCTAATAATATATTTGTTGCAGTAGACCCAAAGGTGGGACATTTCCATTTTTATAAAAATGTATCCCTGATAACCCCAAACCTTATGGAGGCATCGCAGGGATCAGGTGTTGAGATAAAAGACGAGCAGAGCCTTTTAAAAGCAGGAAAGACATTGATGACTAAATTGTCCTGCAAGTCTGTACTTATAACACGCAGCGAGGATGGCATGAGCCTATTTGAAAGGGATGCATTAAAAAAATTTAAGGTGACACACATTCCAACTGCAGCCAAAAAAGTCTTTGATGTTACGGGCGCAGGAGATACGGTAATCGCAACCATTACCCTTGCCCATGCTGCCGGGGCATCCCTTGAAGAGGCAGCAGTAATAGCAAACCACGCTGCTGGAATAGTAGTAGGTGAGGTCGGAACTGCGGTAGTAACTCCGGAAAGACTTGTAAGCTCTCTTAACGGGGCATTGCCCCTTTAAAACCCTGATAAAAAATAACTTTAATTCTAACAGGGAGTTTGAGGGACAGAGTTCCTCAAGAATAAAAAACACACAAGTATGCCTAAAGCAATTGCACTATATTCAGGAGGTCTTGACAGCACCCTTGCCATACTCGTTGCAATGAGGCAGGGGATAGAGGTCACTGCAATAACATTCCTTACACATTTCGGCTGCGACATCTCTGATAAATCATCCTGTTCAAAAAATCCATTTTCAGCCTCTGAAAAGTTTGGCTTCGAGGTAAAGCTCTGCCATCTATCAGACAAATTCATAGAGATTGTGAAAAATCCTAAATTCGGCCATGGCAAGAACATGAATCCCTGCATTGACTGCAGAATATTGATGCTTAGAGAGGCAAAGGAATTTACGAAAATGGCCGGAGCTGATTTTATCATAACAGGAGAGGTGCTCTATCAACGACCTATGAGCCAGAGGAGGGATACATTCCCGAAAATAGACAGAGAAGCAGGCATGGAGGGTTATGTATTGCGACCTCTAAGCGCAAAGCTTTTAAAACCAACTATCCCTGAGCAGACAGGGATTGTGAACAGGGAACTTCTTTATAACTTCCACGGCAGGTCAAGAAAACCGCAAATGGCTTTGGCAAAAGAAATGGGATTAACAGAATATCCAGCGCCTGCAGGGGGCTGTTTGCTTACTGACCCCTTATATTCCTATCGTTTAAAGGAATTGCTGACCCACAATCCATCACCTTCTGTAAAGGATATAAATCTCTTAAGAATTGGCCGCCACTTCAGAATTTCTCCATACTGTAAAACAATTGTTGGAAGGGATAAGAAAGAGAACGATATTATTGAATCCATTGCAGAGGATGGAGATTATCTATTGAAGGTTATTGGATATGGTAGCCCTTTTACAATCTTAACAGGCCACGTTACAGAAAGGGATATTGAGATTGCAGGCTCTATATGTGCAAGGTATTCGGATGCGAAGCGATTGCCTGTTGTTGAGGTGAAGATAGAGAGAAAAGGTGGTGGTTCGGAACTTAGATTTGTTGAGCCAGCAGACGATAATTTACTGAATGCCTTTCGGGTGCAATTAACCCATTTTCAGCTAATGCACCCAATATAAGAGAGACGATCCAGAGAAAATGGATTAAGACAACAATATCTGCGAGGATTTAAAAAGCATCTATCACAGTGAATACAAATATTCCCTCTCTAAAGCAGAAGGCTAAAAAGATCAGACATTAGGTTTATAACATCTTACATTCCATAAATTCAGTAATCTTATGATATTTTCTGTATAACTGTCTTTGCCTGCAAAGCTGATAAATGCCCCATCACATAAGGCTGAAACGAATCTATTTCTGAATAAAGCTGATTGATGGTTTGTGCGTCTTGGGGAATTGATAAAGGGAGATAGTATAAGCAGACGGTCTTTCTCAAGTGCCTCCATGAAATCTGCGTATATCCTCATCCCCTCAAGTGCCCTCGCGGGGCATATGATTATGGGCTGACTGCCGCGCATAAGCAACTTAAGGCACTCCTTTTCAATAGGTGAATGAAAGCCACTGATTATGCAAAACCCCTTGTCTCTGAATTCTGCTACCTTATCAAATGTGTGGAGTATCACATCGCCTGGCGCATTCCTTGAGCAGAAGATTGCTGTTTTACAAAGGAATAAATTTTTTATATTGCCGATATAAGCAAGCCTTTCTGGTGCATCAGTGCCGAGTCTGTCTATAAGTATGGATGGGTAATCAGAGGAGTGTTGAGGAAGATAGT
>CALGPO010000053.1 GCA_937960465.1 uncultured bacterium | reverse complement strand
AGGTTACAGCAAGGACTAACATGCGTAAAAGACTTTGCCTGCGACACCTTATAAGATTTTCATACCACCATATCGTATTCAGCATTGGATTCAACCCTCTGTTAAAACATTTATACTCTGCATGAATACGGTTTCCTGTCGCTTGTAAAGGCTTTGAAGCATGTCAGTCCTTGCTGTCTATGCAACATTAATCTTGATTTTCAAATCATACCACAAGGAGGCTAAAATAGCCAGCAATTTTTATGGCGATAATTGCCACCATTTTTTCTACCTGATTATAGCCGCCGCCCCTCCAACTCCCTCACATCTCCCACCTTCACAATGCTGCCGTCTTTTCTTGGCTTCTTATAGTCTCTCAATCTCGTCATTAATCAAATCTTGAAGTCCTTCGGTATGTGTGTGGAGGTGGACTGTTGACACAGCAAGTTCTGAAAGTATGGCGGAAATCTGCTCTGCTGATAGCTCTCTGTTCTGAAGTTGTGAAATTAGTTTTAATGTATCCTGACACTCCTTAGCGAGTTCTTGCAGGAGGATATAGAGTGTTTCATTTATGGCTATTGGCTCTGCTGTTTTCATTTCCCCTTCCTCAACCTCTTTCGTGCTTTTTCTAAAGCATTTTTAAATGCCTGTATTTCTCTTTCCCAGTACCTAATCCTTCCATCATCGGGATAGGATTTTTGCTTTTCTGTCTTTATCTTTTCCTCATGTTCGTCAATCTTTTTATTTAGGCTTTCTATTTGTTTCAGAAACTCCTTCTTGCCCATAGATTAGTCACCTATCCAAACCAATGTCAACTTTAGCAGATAGATCCAACTCCCTCACATCTCCCACCTTCGCGATGCTGCCGTCTTTTTTAAGATAGACGACTTCTTTTATCATTGCGTTTTGTATCATGCGGCGGCATAAAAGGCATGGCTTTCCGTCTGCAAAGGAATTATCCTCCTCAAAGCCTGCGATGTAGATGGTTGCCTCTTTCATCCTCTCTGGAGAGCCATTGATGACTGCATTTTGCTCTGCATGGACAGCCTCGCAGAGTTCATATCTTTCGCCGGCAGGCACATTTAGCTCCTTCCTCCTGCAGATTCCCCTGTCAATGCAGTTCACAGAACCGCGCGGAGCACCGTTGTATCCTGTGCTAACAATAACATTGTCCTTCACAATTACAGCGCCATACCTCCTTCTTAAACAGGTTGAGCGTGAAGATACAACTTTTGCAATTTCTATAAAATACTCTTCCCAACCCGGCCTCACAAACTTCCCATTTCCATTATTCCCGCTCATATTTTTCTCCCTACCCTTATCCGCACTTCGTGAATCCGCAGTTATGGCAGACTGCGCAGCCGCCTTCGTGCTCAACAGCGCCGCCGCACTCGGGGCATGCGCCTATGAGCATAACCTCATTATATTTGGACTTGCCGTTTCCATTGTCGCCTTTTGTGGCATGTGTATATTTCTCTATTGCCTTTGCAATTGCATCAGAGCATGAGAGTATCTTGCCGCCTTCTGTCCATGAGGGCTGGTGGCACGATATTCCTTTGAGCTGTTTTACTATCTCTTCAGGCTCTATGTTTGACCTTAATGAAAGGGATATAAGCCTTCCTATTGCCTCTGACTGGCTCGATGCGCAGCCGCCGGCCTTGCCTATGTTTGTGAATACCTCGAATGGCCTGCCGCTTTCATCCTCATTGATGGTCACATAAAGATGTCCGCAGCCTGTCTTCAGAAGCCTTGTTGCACCTTTGATGACAGCCGGCCTTTTTTTGGGGACAATCTTTCCGCCTTTTTCCTTCTTTGCCTTTTCATCTGCCTTCTTTGTGCTTAAAACCTGTTCTTCCCTTGATCCGTCCCTGTAAACAGTAACACCCTTGCAGCCGAGTTTATACGCAAGCATATAGACATCCTCAACATCCTTTGTCGTTGCTGTATGTGGGAAATTAACAGTCTTTGAAACCGCATTGTCCACATATTTCTGAAATGCAGCTTGCATTCTTATGTGGTCTGCGGGCGTGATGTCATGAGCTGTTACAAATACACCCTTTATCTCTTCATTGAATTCAGTAAAATGGGCAATGGAGCCAGAATCTGCAACCCTTTCCATAAGCTCCCTGCTCCACAAACCTGTTGCCTTTGCCTCTTGCTCAAAATATGGATTGACCTCTATGAGCTTTGTGCCCTCCATTACATTTCTCACAAATGATACTGCAAAGAGAGGCTCTATGCCCGATGAACATCCAGCTATGATGGAGAGGCTTCCTGTTGGTGCAATAGTTGTTACTGTTGCATTCCTTACAGCCATCTCGCCGTTGTATATGCTGTGCTCGTAATTCGGGAATACCCCCCTTTCTTCTGCAAGTGCGCTTGATGCAAGTCTTCCCTCTGTCTGGATGTATCCCATGACCTCTTCTGCCAGTTTTATTGCCCTTTCGGAGTTATATGGGATCCTTAATTGAATGAGCATGTCTGCCCATCCCATGACGCCAAGGCCTATCTTCCTGTTAGCCTTTGTCACCTCGTCTATGAGCTTAAGGGGATATTTGTTTACATCAATAACATTGTCAAGAAAGTGAACTGCCTTCCATGTAGTCTCTTTGAGTTTTGCCCAGTCAACTTCATAACTCTTGACTCCTGATTCTTGACTTTTGACTTCTCTTACCATCTTGGAAAGGTTTATGGAGCCGAGGTTGCACGATTCATAAGGCATTAGGGGCTGCTCGCCGCATGGATTTGTTGATTCTATCTCGCCGAGCATCGGCGTTGGATTTGATGCATTTATCCTGTCGAGGAATACTATTCCGGGCTCTCCGTTCTTCCATGCCTGTTTTACTATTGTCTCGAATACTGTCCTTGCCCTGAGCCTACTGATTACTTTTTTGGTCCTCGGATTGAAAAGGTCGTATTCGCTATCATCTTCGACTGCCTTCATGAATGCCTCTGTAAGTCCTACGGAGATATTGAAGTTATTGAGCCTGTGGTTGCTGTCCTTGCAGGTGATGAATTCGAGTATGTCAGGATGGTCGACCCTGAGCATGCCCATATTGGCGCCTCTCCTCGTGCCGCCCTGCTTGACAGCCTCTGTTGCCGTATCAAAGACAGTCATGAATGACACTGGCCCGGAGGATATGCCTTTTGTGGAGCCGACAACATCGCCCTTTGGCCTTAGCCTTGAAAAGCTGAATCCAGTTCCGCCGCCTGATTTATGGATAATTGCAGCATACTTAACTGCATCGAATATGGATTCCATGGAGTCATCCACAGGCAGGACAAAGCATGCAGAGAGTTGGCCAAGCCTTCTTCCAGCATTCATAAGCGTAGGGCTGTTTGGAAGAAATAAGAGGGATGTCATCAATTGGTAGAATTCTTCCTCAACCTGTTTAACCTCTGCTTCTGCCTTGCCGTAGAGGGCGTCTGCTGATGCTACATGCCTTGCGACCCTTCTGAAGAGCGATTCCGGGGTCTCTATGACCTTCCCTTCCTCATTCCTCTTGAGATACCTCTTCTGCAGGACTGCCAGGGCATTTTGCGACAGATTAAGGACATTATCCATCTCTTTGGCTGCTTGTTTCATAAAAATTCCCCCTTTTAGGTTTATTATTTTGCGTTATTGCTGAATATGAAAACAACCATATTTACATATTTTGTGTTGCCAGAGACATTTAACCACAATATATTGTGCTTGTCAAGCAAAAAATGAATTTTTAACAACCCCCTGATTTATAAAAACTTTCCCTGTGAAGTATGTGTTAACAGTTTGTTCAAATAATATGATCTAAGTTGAGCGATTTTGTAAGGCAGGCTTGCCTGTGCGTTGCACGCAGACAGGCCCTGATTTGCCGATAGAAAGCCGTCATTGCGAGCGAAGCGAAGCAATCTCGCCTTTTTGCAATGAGATTGCCACGCACCCTTCGGGTGCTCGCAATGACTGATAGAATAAAGGTTTTCAAGTTCTATCGGCAAAATAG
>CALGPO010000052.1 GCA_937960465.1 uncultured bacterium | reverse complement strand
TCGTCTATCTTCTTTGCCTTTACACGCACCTGATCTTTCTGTATCTCAGCACTAACTTTCAGCTTGGTGTCTTTTATCAGCTTTACTATTTCCTTTGCCTTCTCCTGCGGGATTCCATGTTGAAGCGTAATGAGCTGTCTGACGGTATTCCCGGCTGCCGGCTCAACCTTGCCGTAGGTCAATGCCTTCAAAGAAACTCCTCTTTTAACGAGCTTTGTTTGCAGTATATCAATAACGCTTTTCAGTTTCATCTCATCGTCTGAAATCAGCGTCATGACGCCCTTGCCTTTATCCAGCTCAATGCTGCTCTTGCTTCCCTTGAAGTCAAACCTCTGACCTATCTCCTTCATCGCCTGACCTATTGCGTTCAAAACCTCCTGCATATTCACTTCGCATACAACATCAAATGAATGTTCATCTGCCATTTTTACCTCCGTTACTCCATTTTCTTGAGACTTTCTATAGTTGCCTTCAGCATTTCTTCTGGATCAGGTTTACAAACAGGACAGTATGGCTCCCCCAGATCCAGAGGGCATACATGCCCTCATTCCGGGCAGCACGTACACTCACTCACAGGCAGTCCACAGACAAGGCAAAGTTCCACAAAAAATTATACCACATAAGGCATAATATCTTGGTCTAAAAACATCGGAAATTGATATAATTATACATGCGCTTATTGCTGTTGTGAGCAGGGAGGAGATAAAAAACCATCTCTGGAAGGAATCAAAGATATATTCATGGAGCAGGGTCATAGATGTCCACATCCAGCATCTGAGACAGAAAATAGAGGACAATCCTTCCGAGCCCGAATACATAATCACGGTATCGGGGATAGGATATAAATTTAAGGATTAAAAAAGCGATGAAAACTTGTTGCCACAGAAAAATATCTGCCGTCCTTATCATTATTTCCTTATCGCTTTTGATTTACGGCTGCGGAGATACGGAAATCCCTAAAAAGGTAAGTCTCAATAAAAGATCTCCTGTTTCAGAGGATTATATAAGGCACACAGAGGTTGGTTC
The DNA here is from genome assembly GCA_937960465.1 of uncultured bacterium. Lineage (GTDB taxonomy): Bacteria > Nitrospirota > Thermodesulfovibrionia > Thermodesulfovibrionales > Dissulfurispiraceae > Dissulfurispira. The sequence goes on along the minus strand of CALGPO010000052.1, from coordinate 8,221 downwards.
GTTAAAATTCGGTTTTGACCTCAGACTTGGGCCAAAAGATGATGTGCGGATATACCTTCCCTTCCTTCGTTACCTTGAACAAAACACAGGGAATAGATTCTCTATAAGATTTACAGAGAAGTATGAAGACACAGTAGAAAACCTCGGGAAAGGGATCATACATTTTGCAGCACTCGGTCCTGTCAATTGTGTCATTGCAAAAAAGCGGTATGATACAGGCTGTCTTGTTATGGGGCTTAATAATGACGGGAAACCTGAATATCGTGCTGTCATATTTACGAAGAAGGACAGTCCTTTAAAAAGCCTTAAGGGCTTAAAAGGCAAAACATTTGCCTTTGGCGATAGATTCTCAACCCAAGGACATATTATCCCGCGCAAGATGCTTGAAGACTCAGGAATTGCTGTTAAGGCTCTAAAAAGCTATGTTTTTACAGGCTCCCACGCAAATACTGCAAGGGCTGTTTTAAATGGCGAATACGATGCGGGTGGAATACAGGATACCCTCGCAAAGAGATTGCTATCAGAGGGAAAAATAAAAGTACTCGCCACCTCGAAGCCCTATCCGAGCAGCCTGATATGTTTTAACAAAGAGGTCGACCCTATTATTGTAAAGGCAGTAAAGTCTGCACTCCTTTCATTTGATCCTAAGAATAAACAATCTGGTATCCTTGTGGATTGGGATAAGACAGAAATGCCCGGAGGATTTGCCGAATACAAGGGGTCTGCTTTGAAAGAGATAGAACAGCTTGTCAAACGATATAGCTTACTTGAAACAAAACAGCGGCAATGAAACTTTGGGTAAAAATAGTATTTCTTAATATCTTCATAGTCTCATCCCTCGGCATGCTGATAGGTATAGCGACAAAGGATATCGTAACCGCATCCATGAGAGAGGAATTGACGCGGGAAGGTGAATCTATAGCAAAAAATCTTTCAGATAGGATTGCCGACCCAATTCTTCTGGATGACTTTTATAAAGTTCAGGAGGCTATAAATGACGTAATGGAAAAAGAGAAAGACATAGAATATATTTTTGTTACAGGCAAAAACGGCCAGATTTTCACGCATACCTTTAAAAATGGTTATCCCTCTGATATGCTTCAGTGGAACAATTTTAAAATCAATGAAACCTCATCAATTCAGCTTCTCGATACTGAAAAAGGTTTTATTCGCGATATCGGTGTAAGAATATTCGGCGGAATGAATCCAGAGGTGCACATAGGGATGAAAGAAAATAGAATTATGCAGACCATCAGCCGGATGAGAAATATCATAATAGCGCTGACGATAACAGTCATTCTCATAGGTTCCGCTCTTTCCTGCTCATTGAGCAGATTCATTACAAAACCTCTCTATAAGCTGATGGATTTTACTCATGGACTTTCGCGCGGGGAGTTTGGTAAGCAGATAGAGATAAAGACCGCAGACGAGGTTGGCGATCTTGCTCAGACATTTAATAATCTTTCATTGCAACTGCAGGAATACAGGACAAAGATGGAGGAATCATACAAACAAATGTTGAAGACCGAAAAATTGACAGCTTTGGGCAGGCTCTCAGCAGGGCTTGCCCATGAGATAAGAAATCCCCTCACCTCCATTAAAGTGCTGTTTCAAACTTTTAAAGACAATCCATCTCTCACAAAAGAGGATATGAAAATAGTGCTTTCCGCAGCAGAGCAGATGGACGACCTGCTGACGAGATTTCTCAGATTTGCAAGAGGAGATGAATTCAATGTTTCAGATGTTTACATCAATGCCGTGATAAAACAGGTGATGAATCTCGTTCAGTTTCAGATAAAAAAACAATCTATAAATGTAATCTATAACCTGACAAAGCTTCCTCCAATAAAAGCCGACAGGGTCATGATAGAACAGGCATTGCTGAATCTTGTTCTTAACGCCGTGGAGTCTATGCCCGATGGAGGCGAACTCACAGTGTCCAGCAAGGCGCAGAACGGTTATGCCTTTGTGTCTATAGGCGATACAGGCGCGGGTATTCCCGAAGACATAAAAGACAAAATATTCGATCCGTTTTTCACCACAAAGGGTGATGGAACAGGTCTCGGGCTTTCAATAGTGTATAATATTGCAAGCCTCCATAACGGAGAGATTAGTTTTAAAAGTAACGGGAAAGGGACAACCTTTACCCTGAAAGTTCCTGTAAGTGTATGAGCAAGATACTTGTTGTTGACGACCAGAGGGCGGTCTGTTATTCATTTCAGAGATTTCTTCAATCCGAAGGGTTTGATGTGCACACAGCCACAAGTGGCGAAGATGCACTGTCAGTTTTAAATGATGCAAATCCCGATCTTGTGATAATGGATGTAAGGATGCCCGAAATGGACGGCCTTGAAGTATTAAGAAGGATAAAGGAATCACATCCAAAGGTTCAGGTAATCATGATGACAGCCTTCAGCACCACCGAAAAGGCGATAGAGGCAATAAAATTAGGTGCATACGATTATCTTACTAAGCCTTTTGATAACGACGAATTACTTATCCGGGCTAAGGATGCTATCAAAACAAGAGAGATGATGGAAGAGGTGGTCACCTTTGATGAGGTGAAGGATTATGCAGGTGGTGAAAGAATTATAGGTAAAAGCCCTGCCATGCTCGATATTTATAAACAGATAGGAAGGGCAGCACCAACAGACGCAACTGTTCTTATAAAGGGAGAAAACGGCACGGGGAAAGAACTCGTTGCAAGGGCAATCTACCATTACAGCAACAGGTCATCCAAACCATTCCTCGCAATAAATTGTGCAGCCATCCCTGAACAACTCCTTGAAAGCGAGCTTTTCGGTTACGAGCGAGGGGCATTTACAGGCGCAGATTTTAAACGCATAGGGAAATTTGAGCAATACAATGGGGGGACGATCTTTCTTGATGAAATCGGTGATATGCCTGTCGGTCTTCAGGCAAAGCTCCTGCGTGTACTGCAGGACGGGAAATTCCAGAGACTTGGCGGCACAGAGACTATTGAAACAAATGTAAGGATAATTGCTGCAACTAACAAAGATATAGAGGATATGGTAAAAAACAACACATTCAGGGAAGACCTTTATTATCGTCTAAATGTGGTCACCATCAATGTGCCGCCGTTGAGGGAAAGAAAAGAGGATATTAAAGAACTCGTCCATTACTTCATACATAAATATAATAAAAAGCTCGGCAAGACAATAAAAGGCATCACCGCTGACGCCCTGAAAAAGCTAAAAGAACATCCGTGGTACGGCAATGTCAGAGAGCTTGAGAATGTTATTCAGAAGGCAATGGTTTTCTGTAACAGCGATTACCTATCCATGGAATGCTGCGAAGGTCTGCGTGTGCAGAACTTATTGCGAAATAGTTGTGCCTCCTTAGAGGAAGTTATTCAAAATGTCGTTGAACTTGCATTTAAGGATGGCTGCCAGGAGAGGTTTCAGGATATAGTCAGCACCCTTGAAAAATCTATAGTCAAAAGGGCGATGGAACTCACAAAAGGAAATCAGGTGCACGCGGCAAGGCTTCTGGGAATATCGAGAAATACGCTGAGAAAGAAATTGGGGGAAGAATAAGTTGATTTTGTAGCCATAATATTATAAACTGTATATACAATTTGAGTCGTGAGTCGTGCGCTTGACGCATTTAGATAGGGAGAAATTTATGCAGGTCGCATCAAAAAAAACAGCCAAACACTTCAGATTGGATCAGAGACTGATTAAAGACGCCCAGAAAATATTAGGGGCAAAAACCGAAACCGAGACTATAGAGTCTGCTCTTTCCGATGTTATCTATCAGGCAAAAATAAGAAGGCTTATTAAACAGACAAGCGGCAAATTTAAGTTTGAGGGCATTAATTGAGGCTCAAAGCAGTGCCCGATACATCTTTTCTTATAGAGCATCCTCCGGAAGTTTAAATCCTTTTCCAACAAAACGGTTTTACAGAAATGAGGAGCAATGCGGCAAGACTGCAAGGCATCTTAAGAAATCTTCTATCCCTTGATGGGAGAGGTCTAAGGCGAGGGTGAGTAAAATCACATCTTACGCTCCCCCTCACTTTAAACCTCTATAGTCAAGGGGAGAGGGAAATTAACTTTTGACAATATGTTAAAAAGTGGAGGAGGGAAAAATGGCAGGATATACATGGATGGCGATGTATATCTGTCCTTGATAATTTTTGGAAGGAGCAAAACATGAAAAATAGCAAGAAAGATATTTGCCCAAACGATGTATGCATGGTAGGAGGCAAGCAAAAAATCAGAATGAGTCAAAATACCAAAAATGTAATTCACCTTGGCGCGGTTGGTCTGCTTCTTCTAATTAGCTGGCTCTTTGGAAGAATGGCTATACTTCCGTTTCATCTTGTGGACGCCCTTTCGCTCCTTGCCATTTTTTTAGGGTACCCCATTTATATAAAAGCTGCGAAGTCACTGATAAAAGGCAAGATCGGGGTGCCGCTTTTTGTGACAATAGCTGAAATTGCTTCTGTGGCAATCGGCGAGTATCTGGCAGCAGGGACTGTCGTCTTTATCATTCTGGCGGGGACATATCTTGAGGATTTTATCCTTGACAAGACACGGGGCGCAATCGAAAAACTTATTGAGATGATGCCTATGACGGCCCGGGTACTAAAAGATGGAAAGGAGTCAGAGGTTGACGTAAAACAGGTAGAGATTAACGATATTGTGCTTGTAAAACCCGGAGAGAAGATACCTGTTGACGGCAAGGTCGTATCCGGCTACAGCGCCGTCGATCAGTCAGCTATCACGGGTGAATCAATGCCTGTTGATAAGGTCCCCGGAAACCCGGTGTTTGCAGGCGCTTTTAATCAGAGCGGCGCCCTTAAGATAAAAACAGACAAAGTAGCAGAAGACACTACCCTTGCCCGCATGATTCATCTGGTGGAGGAGGCGCAGGAGAAAAAGGCTCCGATACAAAATATAGCCGACCGTTTTACCACATATTTTCTGCCTGCCATTCTGCTCCTGTCCGGCGCTGTTTATATCTTCAGCGGCTCGCTTATAAGAGCTGTGACTATCCTTCTTGTGGCCTGTCCGTGCGCCCTGGCTCTGGCTGTGCCTATTGCCGTTGTCGGCGCGATTGGAAATGCAGGCAGGAGAGGAATTCTCATCAAAGGGGGAACCTTTGTAGAACGTCTGCAAAAAGCTGATACGGTTGTGTTTGATAAAACAGGAACACTTACATATGGAAAACCTAAAGTCACCGACATTATACCTTGCAATAACAGTAAGCATGAAGATGTCTTATGGACAGCAGCAATCGCCGAGAAATTTTCAGAGCACCCCCTTGCAAGGGCAATCATGGTTAAAGCGATTGAGGCAGGCATAGAAGCGCCTGACCCTGACAGATTTGAGGCAACCATGGGCAAAGGCGTTATTGCTCAACACGGAGGACAAACAATCCTGATTGGAACTGTTGAATTGATGGAGGAGAAAGAGATTACGGTTGCGGAGGAACATCTGAAGACGATTAAAAACCTTGAGAATAAAGGCGCAACTGTCTTACTGGTTGCGCGTGACAGCAAGTTAATTGGCATGGTTGCGGTGAGAGACGTTGTTAAAGACGGGCTGTCTGAAGAAATTGCAAGCCTTAGAACACTGGGGATAAAAAGAATCGCGATGCTGTCAGGGGATAATCGCATTGTGTCAGAGGCAGTTGCTGATTCTCTGGGGATTAAAGAGATTGCATCCAACCTGCTTCCTGAAGAGAAAGTGTCATATGTAGACCGATTAAAAAAAGAGGGCCATGTGGTGGTTATGGTTGGCGACGGGATTAACGATGCTCCGGCATTGGCTTGTGCCGACATCGGGATGGCAATGGGAACCGCGGGAACCGATGTTGCAATTGAGGCTGCGGATGTAGCCCTGCTCGGGGACGAGCTTTCAAATGTAAGGTATACGATAAGTTTAAGCCGCAAGGCATTCCAAAAGATGAGGGTAAACATTGTCTTTGCCGTTATCTGGAATGTGATCGGACTGAGTCTGGCGTCCATGGGCTATCTTACCCCTATTTTGGCGGCAATCCTTCAGGAAGCAGGCTGCATTTCTGTTGTCATTAACTCATCTTTACTCCTTTTTTATAAAGGGGATTAAATTTGAAACTTCGTTAGAGGATGGGGCGTTATGCTCATCGCAAAATCAATAATACCCTTTATCCTTGCCGGTCTTTGCGAGATAGGCGGAGGCCGGCACATTTCAGAAGGGTTTATGCTGCACATGGCGGTGTCTTTGTAATCATGTACTGGCCGCGGGGTTAAGGGATTTCTATTAATATTTTCACAACAAGAAGTAAGTCCTCTATATTACCGATGTCTTTCTTGAGATGAAGGCTTTTTGCCAACTGTTTTTTTGTATCTTTCTATAAAATCGACGATCTCGACGATGAACTTTTCAATATCGGCAAGATGGTTTTTAAGTATTTCATAAATTTCTTCGGAACTTATTTCATGATAAAGATGCACCATCCTATTTCTGTAACCAGCCATTTTTATAAGGGTTTTCGCATGTTCTTTATTTACAATGCCCTTTTCTCCAAGCTCAATCGCAATGTTTTTGTATTCGAGTTCTTTAAAGCCGTAGCTCTTTGCGAGTATATGCCTTCCTATATCGAATACGGCTTCCAGCGAGCGTCTTAGATAGCTTTCTGCGGCAGCAGGGTTTCTTCTGTCCGAAAGAAATTCATCTTCCGCCATCAAAGAGAGTCTTTTCAGTTCGACAAGAAACTCCTGTATAAGCGAAAGATTCCGTTCTATCTTATCTGTCTGCAATCTCGAAATAACCATCCTTAACCGCCTCTAAAAAATCCTTTTCAAACTCGATTTTTTTATAAGAAAGATCTGCCGCCTGTTTTGCCGTCATTTCCTCATAGTCGTCGACAAAAGACTCGTCTTCGCAATATATAAGAGCGCCTTTAATCGCCTCATATTGGAAAAGGGCGTCTGTTTCTTGAAGAAATACGATGTCTATATTGAAAGGCTTAAATAAAAGGGAAAGATCAACATACATATCCCCGTATGTTTCAAATTTTTTCTGCGGTAATTTATCAAAAACTACCCCGATATCGAGGTCGGAGTGCCTCTCAACATCAACCGTCTCCCCTTTCAGAAAAGCTAATCCCTTCTCCTTTTGGGAACCGAAGAGGTAAGCGATTTTTACCCCATATTTTTTGAATATTTCTGTCAATGCATAATCTCCGCTGATTTTTATTGATCTTCCCTGCAGCAAGCTGCGGGGAATACGCTCACTGTCCATTTAATTGTAGCACAAATATGAAGTGCGTTTTAAAAGTTTCTTTATTCTGTTCAACCTCTGCACATCTGCCCTGTCATTGAACACTGCTTCAAAATAAATACTCTTGATTATCAATAGGTTTACGCTGGCACATTGATTGCCTTTATCTTTTCAAATTCTTTTTGAAAGGAGGATGAATTATGTCAAAAAAGTATGCATTGCTTGTTGACCTGAGAAAGTGTGTTGGTTGCACATCCTGTCAGGTAAGCTGCAAGATGGAAAATGCAGCGCCGATAGGGCAGTTCAGGTCAAAGGTGGATATTGCCGATACAGGCGAATATCCGAAACCGAAGAGGTATTTTTTACCAAAGATTTGTAATCAGTGCGACGAGCCGCCGTGCATCCTTCCGTGTCCTGTGAAAGGCGCCACTTACAAAAGGGAGGACGGAGTGGTAATGGTGAACAGGGATCTCTGCATCGGCTGCGGAAGGTGTGTAGGTGCATGTCCTTATGGAGCAAGATTTATGCATCCGCATATCCCTGTAAAGAATGACCCTTCAAAATATGCTAAGGATGTTCCTGAGGTTAGAGGGAAGAAGGCAAAGGACTTAAGGGTTGTTGACAAATGTGATTATTGCAGCCACAGGCTTGCAGAAGGCATTGAGGAGCCTGCATGCGTGAGAAACTGCATGGGTAGGGCAAGGGTATTTGGCGATCTCAGTGATCTAAACAGTGACATATCAAAGGCCATCAAGGCACTAAAGCCTGATGTCCTACACCCTGAATATGGCACCAAACCGAGGGTATTCATCGTGGCCCCTGACAAAGAGGTATTCAAGGCCGCTGATGGCAACATAAATAGATAGGAGGCATATACATGGAAATCACAAGACGGTCCCTTTTGAAGTATGCAGGAGTGTTAGGTGGTTTAGCTGCATTGGAGAAGACAGGGCTTATGTCCTTGAGGCATCTGTCTCCCTCTGAGGCCG